>JAQSWP010000093.1 GCA_029266575.1 Alphaproteobacteria bacterium
GACCAGTTCGCCGACCACCGGATCGCGGCCGGTATCGTCGGGCACGACGCTGACCATCGTGCCGGGCTTGCGGCCTTCCGGATCTGCGGGATCGGCGGCTTCCATGGTGGCCGGCGTAGCCTGGCGGGCGATCTCAAGTGCCGCCTTGCCGTCGATTTCAGTGGGATTGCCATGACCGATCGCCGCCACCCACTTCATCCACTCGCGCAGGCGCAGCAGGTCTTTCAGCGGTGGTGCGTCGGCACCGGCATTCTGGGCGATGAACCACAGGCAGTGGTAGGGCGCCAGATCGGCCAGGCTCGGCTTGTCGCCGAGCAGGAATTTGCGCCCGTCGCCCAACATGGTGTCGAGATGCGCCAGATGGGCGCGCAACTGGTCGAGCAGCTTGGGCAGCGCTGCCTTCATCTTGGCGACATCGAAATCGCGGCCGGAGAATTTGGCGCGATCGGCCTTGAAGGCATCGTCGAACCGGTCGCCGATATTGCCGAGCGCGAACGCGACGCCCACGGCAGGCGAGAACATGAACTTCTCCGCCCAGAAGGCCAACGCGTCGGCCAGGCCGGCGGCGCCATCAGGATAGAAGCTCGGCGCCGGATGCCGCCGTTCGAGCTCGCGCAGGATCAATTGCGTATCGCAATAGATGTCGGCGCCGATCTGCATCACCGGCGTCTTGCGATAGCCGCCGGTCAGCGGGATCAGGTCCGGCTTGGGCATCACCATCGGGATGATGACCGATTTCCACGCCAGGCCCTTCAGCCCCAGTCCCAGGCGGATCTTCTCGGCGAAAGGCGATGCCGGATAGTGATGCAAGACGATGTCGGCCATGAACGCTCCCCTGGTAGATGGAGCGCATTATGGCGCAGGCGAGGGCTGGTGCGGCAACCGTCTCAGGCGGTGCGGATCTGGTGTTTCTGCAACTCGCGGCCCAATGTGCCGGAGACGAAATGGCCGAACATGCGGAAATCGCTGATCAGCGACCAGAACGGATAGGTGAAGGTCGCTGGCCGGTTATGCTCGATAAAGAAATGCCCGATCCAGGCCGGCCCGTAGCCTGCGACCAATGTCACCGCCAGCCACCAGTAATTGCCGGTGGCGAAGGCCAGCACCAAAGTGGCAAGGGCCAGCCCGGTGCCGAGGTAATGAATCGCCCGGGTTTGCGGCTTGGCGTGCTCGCGCAGGTAATACGGCCAGAATTCGCTATACTTGGTGAGTTTTTCGGCCATGCCGTCCTCCCATCGCAGCACCTCGCCTGAATCTGGGAGCATTGGTGGGCCAACGCAACCGGGATCGTGCATGTCCGTTTCGCTGCCGGAAATCTCGCTGGTCACCGAAACCTTCAACCTCGATGAAGGCCAGGGTATCGAGCCGACGCGCCAGGCCCTGTTCCGCCTGTGCGAGATGGCCCGCCTGCACGGCAATGCCGAAGTGATCCTGGCCGATTCCATGCCGCCCAATCTGTTGGTAGCCAGCCTGCTGCAGCAGTTTCGCCAGGTGCGCCACGTCAACCAGCCGGGGCTGGGCTACGAGGGTATCAAGAATGTTGCCGCCAGCCAGGCAAAGGGCACCTATGTGGTCTATCTCGACAGCGACTGCCTGCCGCTGTCGCGCGACTGGCTCGATACGCTGCTACAACCTTTGCGTCAGGGCAAGGCCGAGGCGGCGACCGGCCTGACCCGTTACCACGGCGATTCTTTGCTGCATCGGGTGACGGAGATTCTCGATTTCGGTTTCGTCATTGCCGACGCGGCCGAGAACGTCGGCTGCTACACCTCCAACAACTGCGCCTTCGTGCGTCGCCTGCGCGTGGAGTTGCCGGCGCCGGACGGGGCCATGCGCTGCACCTGTTACGCCCATGCCCAGCTCCTGCTGCGGCGCGGCTTTCCCATGCGCCGCGTTCCCGAAGCAGTGGTGCAGCACGAGCTGCCGCCGGTGTTCAAGGAGCGCTGGCGGCGCGGCTACGATCTGGTGGCGGCGTGCTGGGTCAATCCCACATTGCCCGAGACACGCTGGCTCCGTCTGGGCGTGCTGGCCAGCCCGCTCTTTCTCTGGGCCAATATGCGCATGGACTGGCGGCGGCTGGCGGTAATGCGCGCCGCCAATGGCTGGAACGGCGGCGGTCTGTTCGCTGCCCGCACGCTGGCCATTCTGCTGCGCCTGATCGATCTGGGCGGCATTATCCGTGCTCTGGCTTTTGGCCCGGCGCGCGGCTGGGGCGCATATGGCGCAGCATCGGCGCCGCCAACGGCCTGAAATCTTGCAAACGGTGCGGACTCGGCGTAAGTCAGCCGGCTCGGAATGGGGTAATATCCTTATTCGAAACGCTTGCGGAGGTCCGCCGGCGGTCTCAACCGGCCGTAAAAGATACAGGCCAAACAGATGGTTAGCGTGAGATTATGGGTTATCGGGTCGCGGTAGTCGGTGCGACCGGCAATGTCGGTCGCGAAGTCCTTGCCATTCTGGCGGAACGCAATTTCCCCGCCGATGACGTTGTGGCGCTGGCGTCGGAGAAATCCGTCGGGCGCAAGGTCTCGTTCGGCGACAGCGATACGCTCACGGTGCGCGACCTGGCCAAATTCGATTTCAAAGGCATCGATCTGGTGCTGTCCTCGCCGGGCGCGAAAGTGTCGGCGGTGTCGAGCCCGCGCGCGGCCAAGGCCGGCGCCATCGTGATCGACAACACGTCTTTCTTCCGCATGGATCCGGACGTGCCGCTGATCGTGCCCGAGGTCAACGCCTCGGCCATCGCCGGCTACCCCAAGCGCAACATCATCGCCAATCCCAACTGCTCCACCATCCAGATGGTGACGGCGCTGAAGCCGCTGCACGATTACGCGCATATCACGCGCATCGTGGTGGCGACCTATCAGTCGACTTCGGGCGGCGGCAAGGAAGCGATGGACGAGCTGTTCAACCAGACCAAGGGCATCTACGTCAACGACATGCCCACGCCGTCGAAATTCTCCAAGCAGATCGCCTTCAACGTCATCCCCCATATCGATTCTTTCATGGACGACGGCCAGACCAAGGAGGAATGGAAGATGATGGCGGAGACCAAGAAAATTCTTGATCCCTCCATCAAGGTGACGGCGACCTGCGTGCGCGTGCCGACCTTCGTCGGCCATGCCGAGGCGGTAAACGTCGAGTTCGACAGCCCGATCGACGAGAAGATTGCGCGCGAACTGCTGGAAGCCGCACCTGGCATCCTGGTGGTCGATCGGCGCGAGTCGGGCGGCTATACCACGCCGGTCGAGATCGCGGGCGACGACATGGTCTATGTCAGCCGCATCCGCGTCGATCCCACGGTCGAGCACGGGCTGAACCTCTGGGTGGTCAGCGACAATCTGCGCAAGGGCGCGGCGCTCAACGCCATCCAGATCGCCGAAGAATTGGTGAAAACCTACCTCTAGGACGTCGAAGGGCGGGCATGGCGGTCGAGACCAAACAGCCAGGCCCGCCTGGCGGCGGCGCGATAACGCTGCAGCAGCTGTTTGCCCGCGGCGCCAAGCTGCATCAGGCCGGCAATTACGACGACGCCATCGCCGTCTATCGCCGGCTGGTCGTGGCCGCGCCTCGGCATGGCGCTTCCTGGACCAATCTCGGCGTTCTGTGGCGCATCAGGAAAAAGCCCGATCTCGCCGTCATCTGCCACCGGCAGGCGCTGGCCATCGATTCAAGCCAGGCCGGCGCGTGGTCCAATCTCGGCAATGCGTTGAAGGATCTCGAACGCTTCGAGGAGGCTCTGGCGGCGCATCGGCGCGCGGTCGAACTGAGCGCCGACAGCGCCCTGCACTGGCACAATTTCGGCGTCACTTTGCGCGAAGCGGGGCTGATCGAGGAAGCGGTGCGGGCTTTGGACCGCGCCATAGAAATCCAGCCCGAACATGTCGATGCCCATTGGGATCGCGGCCTGTGCAACCTGTCGCTGGGCCGCTATGGCGAGGCCTGGCCCGACTATGCCTGGCGTTGGCGGCTGAACGAGATGAAGAACGTGGTGACGCCGCAGGCGCCGCTGTGGGACGGCGCGCCGCTCGACGGCCGCACCTTGTTGCTGCATGCCGAGCAGGGATTTGGCGATACGATTCTGGCGTTGCGCTATCTGCCCAAGCTCTCGGGCCTGGGCGGGCGCATCATCCTCCACGTCCAGGCGGAGGTGGTGCGCCTGGCCGGCAAGCTGCCGAACGTCGATCTCATCGTGCCGCGGCCGCAGCCGGCGCCGCCAGCCGATGTGCGGCTGCCGCTGATGGATCTGCTGGCGCTTTACACCCCTTCGCCCGAAGCGATACCAGATCCGGCGCCATTGGCCGTTCCCGCCGATGCCGGCGGCAAGGCGCTGGGCGTCCTGCACCATTTCCGCAAGCGCTTCAAAATCGGCGTCGTCTGGTCGGGCAGCGTCACCTTCAAGAACAACCACCGCCGCGCCGTCGATTTGCAGCGTTTCCTGCCGTTCGGCGAAATTCCCGACGTGCAACTCTTCAGCCTACAAAAAGGGCCGCCGTTCGAAAATTTCAAGAAGTTCGACCCGGCCCCAGCCGTGGTCGATCTCGGTTCGCTGTTCCAGGATTTCGCCGATACCGCAGCCGCCTTGCGCCAGCTCGATCTGGTGATCATGACCGATTCGTCGGTGGCGCATCTGGCCGCTTCGCTTGGCGTGCCGGTATGGAATCTGCTCAATTTCCAGTCCTACTGGATTTATGCGGAAGCTACCGGCATGGACACGACCCCGTGGTATGGTTCCATGCGCCTGTTCCGGCAACCCAGCCCTAGCAAATGGGATGGGGTCTTCGAGCAGGTGCGCCAGGCGCTGGAAATGCACGTGGCGGCATGGCGGGCGTCCGGCGGCGGGCTATAGAGCAAAACATGTGAAGCCGCCCTAGGCGGTTGCCGCCGGCTTTGCCGGCTTGCTATGTGTGAGAGCCTGTCCCGGCCCGCCGCGCGCAGGCCGCTAACGAGTTGGGAGCGAATGTCGGTCACCGAGAACATCCAGCAGCCCAACCCGTCCGTAGCCATGGTCGGTACCGAAGCGGAGACGATGATGCGTCACGCGGCGGCGGCGCATCGCGCCGGGCGATTGACCGAGGCGGTGGCGATCTATGGCCGCCTGCTGCAGCGCTTTCCCTTCAACGCCGAGCTGCACAACAACATCGGTGTCGCCTTGCGCGGCATGGGCCGCTTCGATGCCGCCATCGCCCATTACCGCCGTTCGCTGACGGTCGATCCCGGCAATGCGGCGCATCATTCCAATCTCGGCAACGCGCTGCGCTCGATCAATCGCTGCGAGGAGGCGCTGCAGCATCATTTCCGCGCCGTGGCGCTGGCGGAAACCTATGTCGAAGGATTTTTCAATCTCGGCCTGACGTTGCGCGACATGGGCCGGCTCGAGGAGGCGCAGGGCTGTTTCCAGCGCGCCCTGCAGCTCGCGCCCGATCATGCCCGGGCCAAGGTGGAGATCGCGGCGACCAAGCTGATGCGCGGCGATTTCGCCGCCGGCTTCGCCGAATACGAAGAACGCAAGCGCCTGCCCGACCATCCGCAGCCGGAATTCCGCGAGCCGGCCTGGGCGGGCGAGGATCTCAACGGCAAGCGCCTGCTGATCTATCCCGAGCAGGGCCTGTCGGATGCGCTGCAATTCGCCCGCTACGTGCCGGCGCTGCGCGGCCGCGGCGCGCGCGTGGTGGGGCTGGTGCAGCCTTTGCTGCGCGACGTGCTGCGCCTGAGCGGCCTGTTCGACGAGATCGTGCCCGAGGGCGATCCGCTGCCCGGTTTCGACTATCACGCCTCGATGCTGTCGCTGCCGGCCTTGCTGGGCGTCGAGGGCTCGGCGGTTCCGGCGCCCTATCTCAAGGCGCCCGAGCGCAGCCGCATCCGTCTCGGCACGCAGGCCCGCACCAGGCTGAAAGTCGGAATCTTCTGGGCCGCCATGCCGGGCCAGCCGCTCGATCGCAACCGCTCCTGTCCGTTGGGCGAGTTCCTGGCGCTGGCCGACAGCCCCGAGGTACTGCTGTTCTCCCTGCAAGGGGGCGCGGCGCAAAAGGACATCGAGCAGATCGGCGCCGCGGGGCTGGTGCATGATGCCGGCCGCGGCATTTTTGACTTCGCCGAAGCCGCCACCGTGCTGACGCAACTCGATCTGCTGATCACCATCGATGCGCCGATCGCGCATCTGGCGGGCGCCATGGGCCTGCCGGCCTGGGTGCTGCTGCCCCATACCGCCGACTGGCGCTGGATGGTCAATCGCGCCGATTCGCCCTGGTATCCCTCGCTGCGGCTGTTCCGCCAGCCCACAGCCGGCGACTGGCGCTCGGTGATGGCCCAGGTCCGCACCTCGCTGGGCGCGCTGCTCAGCGGCGCGATGTAAGGCTCACAGTTTCCACGGCAAGGTGCCCTCGGGCAGCACGATCGATAGGGCGATGAGACAGCCGACGGCGATCAGCGTGCCGCCGGTGATCCAGTTCAGCCATTGCAGCGACGAGTGCGAGATGAAGCGGCGCAGCGCCTGCGAGATGATGGTCAGCAGCAGCCACCACGACCCGGCCCCGATTGCCACCCCGGCGATGCCGATCATGGCATGCGCTGTGGTTTCGATCTTGGAGCCGACGCCGGAGGCGGCCAGCACGGCTGCGAAGGCGCCCAAGGTGAGCGGATTGAACAGGGTGATGGCGAAGCTTGAGATCATGTAGCGCAGGTCGGTGGCGACGCGATGCTCGCGATCGGCTGCCACCGGGTCGCCGACGCTGGGCGGCCGATGGCGGACATAGTAAATGCCCATTCCGAGCAGGATGACGGCGCCGACGATCTCCGCCTCGAGCTGGTGGCGATGGATGAAATCGGAGACGAACCCGATGCCGAACAGCGCCACCGCGCCATAGATCGTATCCGCCGCCGTGGCGCCCAGCCCGGTGGAGATACCGGGCAGCAGGCCGCCCACCAGGGTGCGCCTGATGCACAGCACCGCCACCGGCCCGACCGGCAGGGCGATCGAAAAGCCGATCACGGCGCACTGGATCAGGAGCAGCGTTTCGTTCAAGCGGCGCTCTCCTTCGGCACCTCGGTGACGACAAAGCGGCGGCTTGGCCGCACCAACTCGTCCTGCGCCTCGATCATGGCAAGCTCCCGCCGGCCGGAACGCGCCGTAGCGTCCATCAGCGCGAAAATGCCGGAAGCCGCTTCGCCCAACGCCACCGCCATATCGCCGCTGCGCAGGTAATGCGCCAGGAACAACGCCGCGACCGCATCGCCCGATCCATTGGGCGCGACGGGAAATTCCAAGAGCGGCGTCGCCACCAGATGGGCGTCTTGCGCGCTCACCGCCAGCATCTCGATCCGGCCCGCCGTGGCATCGGCGCGCTGCAGGCTGGTGACCAGCACACGCCTGGTGCCGCGGGCGATGACGGCGCGGGCAGCGTCGATAGCATGCTTGAGCGTATCGACCTTGCCGCCAGCCAGATGCTCGAGCTCGAACTGGTTGGGCGTGATGATGTCGGCCAGAGGCGCGATGCGATCGCGGAACAGTTCGGGAATGCCCGGGCGGACGAAAAAGCCGCGGCCGACATCGCCCATCACCGGATCGCAGGTCCAGATCGCCTTTGCATTGGCCTGACGCAGCCGTTCGGCGGTCTCGATCACCGCCTCGCCCATGGCGGGATCGCCGAGATAGCCGGTCAGCAGCGCGTTGCACTGGCCAAATACGCCGCGCTCGACGATGCCGTCGACGATGGCGCGTACATGCGCGGGTGAAAACGCTTCGCCTTGCCACGCGCCATAGCCGGTGTGGTTGGAAAACTGCACCGTGTTGACGGCCCAGACGTCGAAGCCCAGCCGCTGCAGCGGAAACGTCGCCGCGCGGTTGCCGACATAGCCGTAAGCCACATGCGACTGAATCGACAGGATATTCATTGCGACTAAAGGACCATGACTGCGCCGGGGCGCGCAAGCTTGCCATGGAACGGAATCGAGCTACAGTCGCCCCCGCTTGCGGCTGATTTTGGGGAGTCTGGTATGTCTTTGGTCCGTCCGCGCCGGTCCGTGCTCTATATGCCGGGCGCCAACACCAGGGCGCTGGAAAAGGCGCGGACCCTGCCGGCCGATGCCCTGATTTTCGATCTCGAGGATGCGGTGGCGCCCGACGCCAAGGCCAGCGCCCGCGACAATGTCTGCGCCGCCGCCGCCAGCAAATCCTACGGCAAACGCGAAGTCGCCATTCGCGCCAATGGCCTGTCGACGCCCTGGGGCAAGGACGATCTCGCCGCCATCGCCGGATCCGGCGCCGATGCCGCGCTCATTCCCAAGGTCGAGAGCGCGGCCATGGTGCAGCAGGCGCTCGGCCTGCTCGATGCCGCCGGCGCGCCCAGGAGCATGGCGCTGTGGTGCATGATCGAAACGCCGCTTGGCATCCTGCAGGCGCAGGAGATCGCCGCCGCCGATCCGCGCCTGGCGGTGTTCATCATGGGCACCAACGATCTGCTCAAGGACACGCGCGCGCAATCGACTCCCGACCGGATGCCGCTGCTGGCTGCGCTGTCGCTGGCGGTGCTGGCCGCGCGCGCCTATGGCAAGACCATTCTCGACGGCGTCTATAACGACATCCAGGACAGCGAAGGCTTCAAGGCGCAGTGCCGGCAGGGGCTGCAGCTTGGCTTCGACGGCAAGACCCTGATCCATCCCACCCAGGTCGAACCCTGCAACGGGATTTTCGCGCCCAGCGAAAAGGAAGTGGCGCAGGCGCAGCGCATCATCACCGCCTTCGAGGAGGCGGAAGCGGCCGGCAAGGGCGTGGTGCAGATCGACGGGCGCATGGTGGAAAACCTGCATGTCGAACAGGCCCGCCGCACCTTGGCGCTGAACGACGCCATCGCCGAACTGGCGGGGGGTTGAAGGCGATGAGCGACAAGACCAAAACCGCCAAGACCAATTTGGGCAACTTCTTCGAAGATTTCCGCATCGGGCAGGAATTGCGCCATGCCACGCCGCGCACCGTCAGCGCAGGCGATGCCGCGGTCTATATGAGCCTTTATGGCAGCCGCTTCGCGCTGTCGTCGGCGGCGACTTTTGCCCAGTCCATTGGCTTTCCGCACGCGCCGCTCGACGAGCTGCTGGGCTTCCATATCGTATTCGGCAAGACCGTGCCCGACGTGTCGCTGAACGCCATCGCCAATCTCGGCTACGCCGCCTGCCATTTCGGCGCCCCGATCTATCCCGGCGACACGGTGCATACGGTTTCCACCGTCATCGGCCTGCGCGAGAACTCCAACAGGCAGTCGGGCGTGGTCTATGTCCACTCCATCGGCCGCAACCAGCATGGCGCGGTGGTGCTGGAATGGAATCGCTGGGTCATGGTGCGCAAGCGCGATGCCAATGCCGCCGCACCGGCGGGCGATGCGCCCAAGCTGCCGGCGGCGGTGAGCGTCGATCAGCTGCATGTGCCGCGCGGGCTGCAGCTCGATGCCTATGACTACGTGCTCGCCGGCAGTCCGCATCGCTTCGGCGATTACAGGACCGGCGAGAAGATCGACCATGTCGATGGCACCACCATCGAGGAGGCCGAGCACGCCATGGCCACAAGGCTGTACCAGAACACGGCCAAGGTGCATTTCAACCAGCACAGCGAACGCCAGGGCCGCTTCGGCAAGCGGCTGGTCTATGGCGGCCACATCATCTCGATCGCCCGCGCGCTGTCCTTCAATGGCTTGGCCAACGCCTTCCGTATCGCTGCCATCAATGCCGGCAGCCATGTGGCGCCGTGCTTCGCGGGCGATACGATCTATGCCTGGAGCGAAGTGCTGGACACCCAACCAATTCCCGCGCGCAACGATCTTGGCGCGCTGCGCCTGCGCACCATCGCCGCCAAGGATCATCCCTGCGCCGACTTCCCGCACAAGACTGACGACGGCAAGAGCCATGCCGCCGTGGTGCTCGATCTCGATTACTGGGTGCTGATGCCGCGCTAGCGGCGAGGAGAGCCTGTGCCGCGCAGCCGCCGCTTTGCCGATGCCGACGTGAAAGCGGCCTTCGCCGCCTATCCGTCCGACGTCAAAGCCTGCTTGCTGTCCTTGCGTGCGCTGATCTTCGATACGGCGGCCAAAACGGAAGGCGTTGGAGCGCTCGAGGAAACGCTGAAATGGCGTCAGCCTTCCTACCTGACGCCGGAAACCAAGAGCGGCAGCACCATCCGCCTTGACCGCATCGCCAAACAGCCGGGCCGTTACGCGCTCTATTTCCACTGCCAGAGCGGCCTGGTCGACCGCTTCCGCGAGCTCTATCCCGATCGCTTCACGTTCGAAGGCAAGCGTGCCTTGATCTTCGAAGTCGCCAGGAAACCGCCGGAGAGGCCGCTGCGCCATTGCATTGCGCTGGCATTGACGCATCATCTGCGGAAGAAATCTTAAGCTAGGCCAATGCATTTTCTCATATATCTGCCGTTCATTGCCGCGGCCTTTTCCCTGCTCGTCGGCGCATTCTTCTATCTGCAAAACCGGTCGCGGCTGCGGCGATGGCGGCCGGCGGCTGGAGAAATTTTCGGGTGGCGTCCCGTGTATGCCAACAGAGGTTCGCGTTATGTCTCGGAAGTTCGGTTCTCGACGTCGGATGGACGGGCAATCACCTTCGTCTCGAAGCTTGGCCGTACGGCCCCACCGATCCTGGCGAGCACCGTAAGCGTTCTCTACGATCACGAAGACCCCTCGCGTGCGGAACTCAAAGAGGATGTAGCCTTCCAGCACGCGCCGCTGGTCTGCATCATCTGCGCGGCTGTATTTTGCGTCGGTGGACTCCCCATAATATTGCGCTGAAGAGACATATGAGCACACGCCAGTATCCCAACTTCGTCACCCATCTCGAATGCTCGCTGACCGGCGAGCGCTACGAGGCGGGTATCGTGCATGGTCTGTCGAAGGCCGGCCGGCCTCTGCTGGTGCGCTATGATCTCACCGCGCTCGCGCGCGCCGTCAGCAAGGAAGAGATGGCGCGCCGCGGCGGCGGCTTCTGGAAGTGGCGCGAATTCCTGCCAGTGCGCAACAGCGAGAACGTCGTGGCGCTGGGCGAGGTCGACACACCCCTGATCAAGCTGCAGCACATCGCGCCCAAAGCGGGCGAGGTGCTGGTCAAGGACGAAGGCCGCCTGCCCACCGGCTCGTTCAAGGCGCGCGGCCTGGCGCTGGCCGTGGCGATGGCAAAAGAGCTTGGACTAAAGCATCTCGCTATCCCCACCAATGGCAATGCGGGTGCGGCGATGGCTGCTTATGGTGCGGCGGGCGGTCTGCGCTCGACCGTGTTCTGTCCCGACGATACGCCCGCGATCAATGTCGAGGAGATCGAGGCGCAGGGCGCCACCGTGTTCAAGGTCAACGGGCTGATCAACGATTGCGGCAAGCTGGTCGGCGAGGGCAAGCAGGCCACCGGCTGGTTCGACCTGTCGACCTTGAAGGAGCCTTATCGCATCGAAGGCAAGAAGACGATGGGGCTGGAACTGGCCGAGCAGCTCGGCTGGGACGTGCCCGATGCCATCTTCTATCCCACCGGCGGCGGCACC
>JAQSWP010000273.1 GCA_029266575.1 Alphaproteobacteria bacterium
GTCGTCGACGTGCCCAGGGCGCAGACCAACCGCTATGTCATCGTCGCCACCGGCAAGGACGATGGCAATCTGGCCGAAGTGACCGGCATGGTCGAGAAGCCGAAACCGGAAGCTGCGCCTTCGACCTTGGCGATCATCGGCCGCTACGTATTGCTGCCCGACGTGTTCCGCCATCTCGACCGGCAGGAGCGCGGCGCCGGCAATGAAATCCAGCTCACCGATGCTATGGCGCGCATGGTCGGCGAGACGCCGTTCCATGCGCTGCGCTATACCGGCCGGCGCTACGATTGCGGCAACCGGCTGGGTTTTCTCGAGGCCAATCTCGCCATCGGCCTGTCGCATGCCGAGATCGGCAGCGACGTGCGCGCCATGGCGCAGGCGCTCCTCAAACAGTAACCGGCCAGCGGAGAACGGACCATGCGCATTGCCATGATCGGTACGGGCTATGTCGGTCTCGTTTCCGGCGCCTGTTTTTCGCAGTTCGGTTTCGACGTCATCTGCGTCGACAAGGATGCCGGCAAGATCGCCGCCCTGGAGCGCGACGAGATCCCGATCTTCGAGCCGGGCCTCGACAAGCTGGTGGCCGACAACAAGGCCAAGGGCCGGCTGCAATTCTCCACCGACCTTGCCGCTTCGGTGAAGGACGCCGACGCGATCTTCATTGCCGTCGGCACGCCGACCCGGCGCGGTGACGGTCATGCCGATCTCACCTATGTCTATGCCGCGGCGGCCGAGATTGCCGCGGCGGTCACCGGCGATGCCGTGATCGTCACCAAATCGACCGTCCCGGTCGGCACCGGGCGCAAGGTGGCGGAGATCCTTCGCCAGACCCGGCCGGACGTGACGTTCGACGTGGTTTCCAATCCGGAATTCCTGCGCGAAGGGTCGGCGATCGAGGATTTCATGCGGCCCGACCGCATCGTCATCGGCGCCGAGACCGAGCGGGCGCGCGAAATGATGCAGCAGATCTACCGGCCGCTGTTCCTGATCGAAACGCCGATCGTGTTCACCGGGCTGGAAACCGCGGAGATCATCAAATACGCCGGCAATACTTTCCTGGCGACCAAGATCACCTTCATCAACGAGATCGCCAATCTGTGCGAGAAGGTCGGCGCCAACGTGCACGATGTCGCGCGCGGCATCGGGCTCGACGGGCGCATCGGACGCAAGTTCCTGCATGCCGGGCCCGGTTTCGGCGGCTCGTGCTTTCCCAAGGACTGCCTGGCCCTGGTGCATACGGCGCGCCAGTACGAGGCGCCGCAGTCGATCGTCGAGACGGTGCTGGCGGTCAACGCCGCGCGCAAGAAGGAGATGGCGCAACGCGTCATCGAGACCTGTGGCGGGTCCGTGCAGGGCAAGACCGTCGCCGTGCTGGGCCTGACCTTCAAGCCCAACACCGACGACATGCGCGATGCGCCCGCGCTCGACATCGTTCCCACCCTGCAGGAAGCCGGCGCTAGCATCCGCGCTTACGATCCGGAAGGCATGGACGAGGCGCGCAAGCTCTTGCCCAACGTCGAATTCTGCGCCGGCGCCTACGAAGCGATGCGCGGCGCCGACGCACTGGTGATCGTCACCGAATGGAACGAGTTCCGCGCCCTCGACCTTGGCCAGATCAAATCCCTGCTGCGCCAGCCCGTGATCGTCGATCTGCGCAATGTCTACAGTCCGGTGGAGATGCAGGCTGCCGGCTTCAGGTATCGCAGTATTGGTCGCCCCAACGTTTAGTCAGTCCAGGATGCCCGACATGTCGCAGAAATTCAGCCACCGCTTCGAGCCCACCGTCCTGCGCGAATACGACATTCGCGGCATTTACGAGAAGACGCTGCATGTCGCCGACGCGCGCGCCGTCGGCCGGGCCTTCGGCACCATCGTGCGGCGCAATGGCGGCAGGACAGTCGCGATCGGCCGCGACGGCCGGCTCAGCTCTCCCGTTTTGGCGCCGGCGCTGATCGAGGGCGTCACCGATGCCGGAATCGATGTCGTCGATATCGGCGTCTGCGCCACGCCGATGCTGTATTTCGCCGTCTATCACCTGCAGGCCGATGGCGGCATCATGCTGACCGGCTCGCACAATCCCTCCGACTACAACGGCTTCAAGATGATGCTGGGGAAGAAATCCTTCTTCGGCCAGGACATTCAGAAGCTGGGCGCCATGGCCGGCGCAGGCGATGTCGAAAGCGGCAAGGGCAGCGTACGCCAGCAATCGGTGCTCGACGCCTATGTCGATCGCGTGGTGCAGGGCTACGACGGCGTGCGGGCGCAAAACGTCGTGTGGGACATCGGCAACGGCGCAGTCGGCGTCAATATCGCCAAGGTGATCGCCAAGCTGCCGGGCAAGCACATCCTGCTCAACGAGGAAGTCGATGGCCGTTTCCCAGCGCACCATCCCGACCCCACCGTGGCCAAGAATCTCGAGCAACTGCAGCAGGAAGTCACACAGCGCGGCTTCGATCTTGGCATCGCCTTCGATGGCGACGGCGACCGCATCGGCGTGGTCGACAACAAGGGCCGCATCCTGTGGGGCGACCAGTTCCTGGTTTTCCTGGCCCAGGACGTGCTGAAGAAATACCCCGGCGCCACCATCATCGCCGACGTCAAGGCCAGCCAGGTGCTGTTCGACGAGGTGGCGCGGGCGGGCGGCAAGCCCGAGATGTGGAAAACCGGTCACTCCCTGATCAAGACGCGCATGGCCGAAACCGGCGCGCCGCTGGCCGGCGAAATGAGCGGGCATATTTTCTATGCCGATGGCTGGTACGGCTTCGACGATGCGCTCTATGCCGGTATCAGGCTGTTGGGCGTGCTCGGCCGCTCGCCGAAATCCCTGTCGGAACTGCGCGACGGATTGCCCAACGTGGTCAATACGCCCGAACTGCGCTTCGACTGTGACGAGGCCCAGAAATTCACCATCGTCGACAAGGTGCGCGACTACCTGAAAAAGCAGAATGCCGATGTCAGCACCATCGACGGCGTGCGGGTCAACACCGACGACGGCTGGTGGCTGCTGCGCGCCTCCAACACCCAGGCGGTCCTGGTCGCGCGCGCCGAAGCCCGCGACCCCGCCGCGCTCGCCCGCCTCAAGCAGGAGATCGCCGCCAACCTGCAGGCCGTCGGCTTCACCCCGCCGGCGTTCTAGTTCCGATGGCCGGCATGGTGGCCTCGTGCTATCCTGTCGCCGGGCAGAATTGCAGGCGGCCATGGCGACGCAGATCAAGTCGAGCGCGCGCAG
>JAQSWP010000274.1 GCA_029266575.1 Alphaproteobacteria bacterium
TCGTCGGTCACGGCGAAGCCCGAGGCAACTTTCTGCTGGGCGATGGCGAAGGTGATCTCGCCCGGCGACGGCGACATCAGCGCGTCACAGATCGAGCCCGACATTGCGGCATTGGTCTCGCGCTTGCCGCTTTTCAGCGAGCGCGCCATGTCGTCGAAGCCGGCAGGCTCGCCGGTATGCATGCGCGTCTTGGGCGAAAGTTCCGCCAGCGCCAGCGCGATGCCGGTGGCCAGCCCGCCGCCGGAGCAGGGGGCAATGACATCGTCGATCGCAAGTCCCGCCGTCGCCTCGCAGATCTCGATGCCGACGGTGCCCTGGCCGGCGATGATCCAAGGATGGTCGAACGGCGGCATGGTGGCGGCGCCGCGTTCGCTCGCCAGCTTGCGCGCGATCTCCTCGCGGCTTTGCTTGACCCGGTCGTACAGGATCACCTCGGCGCCCGAGGCTCTGGTGTTGGCGATCTTCAGCGCCGGCGCATCGGCCGGCATGATGATGGCGGCCGGCACGCCCATCAGGCGAGCCGCTTCGGCCGTGCCCTGCGCGTGGTTGCCCGACGACCAGGCGACGACGCCGCGCTTCTTCTGCTCGGCATCGAGCTGCAGGATGAAGTTCAGCGCGCCGCGAAACTTGAACGAGCCGGTGCGCTGCAAGGTCTCGGCCTTGATATAGAGCTTGCCGCCCAGCAGATCGTTAACCCTCTGGTTCTCCAGCAGCGGCGTGCGCCAGGCCAGCGGGCGGATGCGCATGTTGGCGGCGGCGACATCGGCGAAATCGGGCGCGGGCAGAGCCATGGCAGATCCTTTGCGGTCAAAGTCCGAGAAGAGCGGGCAGCTCGGCCAGCGAGCCGACTTCCGCCGCCAGCGCGCCCGGCAGATGCTCGCGCGGCTGGCGGGTGCGGTTGGCCCAGGCGACCTGGAAGCCGAAATCGGCGGCGGCATGGGCGTCCCAGCCGTTCGACGACACGAAACAGACGGCGCTAGGCTGCAAATGCCGACCTCATCGACGCTGAGCACGGCATCGAGCAGCGAGGTCAGATGCGCGCTGTCCACGGCGGACGCCAGCATGGCTTTGCTGCCGTTGGAAAGAATGGCCGTCTTCAATCCGGCTGCCTTCAGCCGCTGCAGGCACGGCGCGGCATCGTCGTAGGCGTCGAGCGTCTGATAGAGATCCATCAGCCGCGCCCGCAGCACGGGATCGTTCAACCCGACCGCCGCCATGGCGAAATCGAGCGCCTGGCCGGTGACCTGCCAGAAATCGACATGCCGGCGCATCAGGCTGCGCAGCCAGGAATATTGCAGCTGCTTGGCGCGCCACAGCTCGGCCATCAAATCGGCCTTGGGCCCGATCTGGTCGCGGCAGCGCGCCACGGCGGCGTTGACGTCGAACAGCGTGCCATAGGCGTCGAAGACGCAGACGGAAATGCCGGAAAGTCGGGGTGCGGTCATTGCGGCGGCAGGATCGGATCGCCGCCCCGGGAAGTCAATCGAGGGAAAAGGGGGCCAGCCGCACTTATCGCATGGCAGGCGTCACGGTGCGTCGCGGCGGACCGGCCTGGATCTGGCGATAGACGTTGACCCCTTCCATCACGCGCTGCACGTAGTTGCGCGTTTCGCGATAGGGGATTAGTTCGACCCAGTCGATCATGTCGACGCTGGCGCCGCGCGGATCGCCGTTCTCGTCCAGCCAGCGCGACACGCGATGCGGCCCGGCATTGTAGGCCGCCAGCGCCAATTCCAGCGCGCCGAACTGCGCCAGCATGTCGGAGAGATAGGCGCTTCCCAGGCGCGCGTTATAGGCGGCATCGGAAGTCAGCCGCGATTGCACGTAGGGCTGGCCGATACTCTTGGCGACTTTCTGCGCCGTGCCCGGCATCAGCTGCATCAGGCCGAGCGCGCCGGCCGACGATTGCGCGCGATTGTCGAACTGGCTCTCCTGCCGCGCCAGGCCGAGCGCAATGGCATGCTCGACCGGCAGGTCGCCCTCGATGCGCACGTTGGGGAAGGAGGCTTCCTGCAGCAAGGTGCCGCCTTCGACCGCTTTCTTGGCGACCTGCAGGGAAATGTCGGGCCGGTTCATCTGCAAGGCCAGATCGCCCGCCAGCCGCCGCTCCACCTCATTGCCGTCGATCGCCAGCCGCACCAGGAACTGGCGCGCCCGCCGCTCTTCGCCGGCGCTGGCCAGCAGCCGCGTCAGCTGCACGATCTCGTGGTTCTCGAACGCCTGGCGCTGGGCAGGGCTGACCGCGGGATCGGCCGGCAGAGTGAGCTGCTTGTCGCCCAGCTTCTGCGCCGCCTTCTGGCCGTAATACGTGTCGCCAAACCGCGTCGCCTGGCGATACCACTTGCTGCTTTCGGCGGCGTTGCCCAACGCTTCGTAGGCGCGGCCGGTCCAGTAGGCGCCGCGGCCCTTGGAGATCGGAAAACTGACGCCGGCGTGCAGCGCCTGGAAGTGGCGCACGGCCGCTTCGGGCTGCTTCAGATAGCGCAGCGCGATCCAGCCGGAGAGGAACTCGAGTTCGGCAAAGCCTGCGCCGCGCGCGCCGTCATGGGCGCGGGCGATGTCGTAGGCCTGTTGATGATTGCCTTGCTGCAGCAATTCGCGGGCGTGATAGCCGCGCTCGATCCACCATTGGTCGAGATTGGCCGCCTCCGAGCGCGAACCCAGCAGCAGGTTTTGCGCTTCGCCGTCGCGCCCCGATCGGCGCAAATACTTGGCCTGGTCGAATAGCAACCCGCTTTCATTGCGCAAGCTGCCAGGCACGGCGGCCAGGCGCGACTCGGCATCGCCGGCGCGGTCGGCCAGCGCCAGCCTCGCCTCGGCCCAAACCCGCCGGTCGCCGTCCATCAGCGGCAGCATGCGGCGGGCTTCGTTGGTGCGGCCGGCCCACAGCATGCGGTCCAGCCGCGCCACGTGATCGGCACTTCCAAGCATGGTGCCGACCGCCGAGAGGAAGGCCGGTTGCGTGTTGTCGTCGAATTCCAGCTCCAGCCAGTACTGCCGCGCCTTGTTGCGCGCGGCATCCGGGCCGGCGGTTGCCGACAGCGCCTCGATATGGCGCACGGCGCCGTTGCCGCTGACGGCATCGCCGCTGGCGAAGAAGGCGCTGATTTGGGCCAGCGGCACGTCGATGCCCAGGCGCTCTTCGGCGGTGCGCCGCACGCGGACCATGTCTGGCCAGCCGGAACTGTTGGCGACGAAATTCGCCACTTCGGCGAAGGTTACGGGCATGCCGCCGTCGCGATAGATCAGCCAGTCGATGTATTTGACCGCCACCGGATGACCAGTGCGCTGCGCCGCTACGCGGGCTTCGGTCCACTGCCCGCGATCGGCCTGCTGCAGGGCGACCTGCAGGTCGCTGCCTTGCGCCGGCGTGATCGTCGGGCGCGCCACGGCGGGTTTGGCGGCCGGTTTCGGCGCCGGTTTCGCCGCCGGTACGGGAGCGCTCGCTGCAGGCTTGGCAGCACTGGGTTTGGCGGCGGCGGGTTTTGGCGCGGGTTGCGCCGTTTGCGCGAAGGCCGGCGCGGCAAGGCCCAGCGCAACGCCCAAGGCGGCGATGCCGAGGTTATGGCAGAGGGTGCGGTTGCGCGCCTGATACGCCATCGCAGGTAATCCTGTTAACGCTTTGGATGTCGCCAAGATAATCGTTTTCCGCCGCGCCGTCCATGTAACCCTGTGTATGGTTGCTCGGCTTGCCGACAAGCGGTGGAGCCTTTATGGTCCGGCGAAATCGGCACGGGGCTGCGGTAGTCTCGTCCCGGCGCAGGAGGCGGCAAATGTTCAAGGGATCGATCGTGGCGCTCATCACCCCGTTCAAGAACGGCGGCGTGGATGAGGCTGCGTTCAAATCCTTCTGCGACTGGCAGATCACCGAAGGCACGCACGGGCTGGTGCCCTGCGGCACCACCGGCGAATCGCCGACCATGAGCCATGACGAGCATCATCGTGTGGTCGAGATGTGCATCGAGGTCGCCAAGGGCCGCGTGCCGGTAATCGCCGGCACGGGCTCGAACTCGACTGCCGAGGCCATCAGCCTGACCCGGCATGCCAAGAAGGCCGG
>JAQSWP010000275.1 GCA_029266575.1 Alphaproteobacteria bacterium
TGCCGCGCAGCCGCTCCTGGTCGGAGACGATGGTTTTGCGCTCGTTGTCGAGTTGCGTCAGGCGCTGCTGATGGCGCGCGACGTCGTTCTGCAAGGTCACGATGCGGGCGAATGCATCGCGGGTCGGCTTGTCGAGTTCGGTGTTGCGGGCGAAGGCGGCGATGATTTCCGACGCCGCGGAGACCAGGCTGATGGACTCCTCCACGGGCCGCTCCATCACGAGCTCCACCTTGGTCTGCGTGCCGGCGGGGATCGTCGCCGGCACCCTAAAGCGGTTCTCGCTGATCTCGACGATCTTGGGATCAGGCCGCAGCACGGTCCAGCCGGCAGCGCCGGCATGTTCGAACAGCATGTTGCGCCCCTCGTTGGCGGGTGGCTTGACGCGCCAGCTCACGGTCTGGGTCAGGGCCGTGGTGTAGCGGAACACGCCGTTGAGGATGCTGCCCTTGGCGATGCGTCGGGTCTGATCGACTTCGCGCTCGACAATGGTGCGAGTGTCGAGCGCATAGCTCAGCAGACGTTTATCTCCCACCGGGAGACCTGAAAGCCGAGCATCGCCGACATAGGCCGCCTGCCCGGTCGCCGCGCCGCGTTCGTAAATGGTGAGCACGCCAGGCGGCAGGCCGGTCGTGCCGTCGTTGCGCAGCTCGATAGCGGCCAATGGATGGCGTGCATTGGTTTCAGGCTGATATAGGGCCAGCCGGCGTACCGGCAGCTCGCGGTCGATAATCGGCACGGAGAGCGTGCGTCCGGCGCCGATGCTGATCGGCTGCGGAAACCTGAAGGACACCTGAGTGAAGGATTCGGCGGAAGCCGCGACATCGACAGCGCCCGCCACCTGAGCGGGAAGCGGAGCACGGCTCGCCATGGCTTCGCCTTTGGCGAAGGCGCCTGCCGGAGGCGGCGCGGCGGGAGGCGGCATCGGACCGCCACGCTGCCGCCTTTGGTCCTGCTCTTGCGCCACCATGTCGGCAAGAACGCCGCCCTGATCGGGGCGCGGCAGGATGCGCCCCACCACTTCCACCGGCACTTCCGGGCGATTGACGTAGTAGGCCTCGTACAGCGCCTGGCGGAAGGTCACCGGGCTGCCAGAGACGAGAGTCAGCTCGACGTTGCTCCAATCGGCACCGGTCATGTTCTCCAACACCGCCCAGCCCTGCATGCCGGCCCTGGTCGCCCCGACGTCAGCCGGCAGAGTCACGCGATAGGCCGCCTTCCAGACCGGCACCGACACCACGTAGGCAGCGCGCACGATGCGCTTGCCGGTGCCGCGCAAGCTGACTGTCACAGTGCGCGAATCGCGCGCGCGGTTCTCGCGCACGGCGGCCAGCGCCTCGCCGATCTGTCGGCGCAACGCAGGATCGTTGAATTGCAGGTCCTGCGCCTCCTCCAGCACGAATTGCTGCATGACGCCGTCTACCGTCAGAACCGAAACGCGATGACGCTGGCGGGTTTCCAGGCCGTTGCCGGAGGTCGTGATTTCGGGCGTGACGGCAACCACGCGACCGCTCAGCACGCGCGGACCGGAGACGGTGATCTCCGCGCCTTGTAATGCCTGGACCAGGGTTGCCAGCGAACCAAGGGCTTCCTGGCTGAACGGCAGGCCGCGAAACGCTTCCGTCAGCGGCTCTTTGCCCGGCAGGCTGACGCCGCCGATGCCACCCCTATCGTCATAGACGACCAGGCTCTTCAGCACGTCGTCGACCTGATCGAGTCGGACGTTCAGCTTCAGCTCGGCATTGCCGTCGACCTCGGCCTCGTGCTCGAAATAGCCGATGCCGCCTGAAGACAACATCACTCGTTTGAGCGAAAGTTCCTGCGCGGCAGCGGGCAAGGCGACCGCGGTGAAGAGCGCGGCAGCGGCAAGCGAACGGGATAACATGGAAAGTCTCCGGATCAGGGACGCGTGTGAAATAACCCGGCCAAAGCATCGAAGGCCAATATGACGCAATCATGACGCGATTTCTTCTCGCGTACTGGCGCAAAAGCTGCAGCGCTGTGCCAGGGCGCCTCGTTTGAACCGCCTGCAAGATAGGCACGAATTTCCGTGCCTTTCTGTTCCGCCCTTGCGGCATCGAGGCCTTGCGCATTGGCCGCAACCAGTGCGGCACCGGCCTCGCACAGCAGACAGCCGCGGGTTTTGTGGCGGATTTCGGACAGGGTGCCGTCGGAGGCAAACCGGCCGGTTAACGACACGCGGTCGCCGCACAGCGGATTTTCGCGCAACACGCTGGCCTCAGCATGCTCGAGCGTGCCGGCGCGGCTGCGATCGCGCGCCAGCGCCACGATCGCCTGCTGGTAGAGATCCTCGCTCATGCGAGCTTGCGTCGCGCCAGGGCAACGCCATCCAGCAGCGCATCGATATCGGAGGCATCGTTGTAGGCCGCGATGCTGGCGCGCGCCGTGCCTGACAGGTCGAAATGCTCCATCAGCGGCTGGGCGCAATGATGCCCGCCACGAATCGCCACGCCGTTCTGGTCGAGAATCTGCGCCAGATCGTGCGGATGGATGCCCTCGACTATGAAGGACACGACCGGCACCCTGCCCTGCAACCCGCGCGGCCCGACGATGCGCGCGCCGTCAATGCGGCCCAGCCCGTCCATCAGCCGCTGCGTCAGCCCCATCTCATGCGCTTCGACACCGGCCCAGTCGAGTTTCTGCATGAATGCGATGGCAGCGCCCAGCCCCACGGCTTGGGCGATCGGTGGCGTGCCAGCCTCGAAGCGGCGCGGCGGCGGCGCGTAGGTGGTGCCGGCGAAATCGACCCGGCCGATCATCGAGCCGCCGCCCAGAAAAGGCGGCATGGCTTCCAGAATTTCAGAGCGAGCCCACAGCACGCCGATGCCGTTGGGCCCATAGGCCTTGTGACCGGAGAAGACGTAGAAATCGACGCCCAGCGCCTTGAGATCGAGCGGACCCTGCGGAATACGCTGCGCTCCGTCCAGCAGCACCCGCGCACCCACTTTGGCCGCCTCGCCGACCACGGAAGCCACATCGAGCACGGAGCCGGTAACATTCGAGGCGTGCGCTAGCGCTATCAACCGCGTCTTGGGCGAGATCAGGCGTGGCAGTGCGGTCACATCGATACGGCCGTCCTCGGTCGGAGGCAACACGCGCAATGCCAAGCCAGCACGCTCGGCCAGCAATTGCCAAGGCACTATGTTGGAATGATGCTCCAAGGTTGACAGCATGATTTCGTCGCCGGGCTT
>JAQSWP010000094.1 GCA_029266575.1 Alphaproteobacteria bacterium
CTGCCGGCCGATATCGCCGTCTGCGCCGCCGCCGTCGCCGACTGGCGAGTGGCGCAGCAGGCCCACGCCAAGATCAAGAAATCGCTTTACGGCCCGCCGCCGCGCTTCGAGCTGGTGCCCAATCCCGACATTCTGGCCACGATCTGCAAGGGCGAGGTGGCGCGGCCGAAACTGGTGGTGGGTTTCGCCGCCGAGACCGAAGCCATGCTCGACAACGCCCAGGCCAAGCGCAAGCGCAAGGGCTGCGACTGGATCGTAGCCAACGATGTCTCGCCGTCGATCGGCACATTCGGCTCCGACAACAACACCGTGCATCTGCTGTCCGATGCCGGCATCGATTCCTGGCCGACCATGAGCAAGCAGGAAGTGGCGGAACAGCTGGCGCAGCGCATTGCCGACCATTTCGCCCGGCCCGCCAAAGAACAGGCTGCGGAATGAGCGACACGCCCCAGGTCGCGGTGGTGAAGCTGCCGCATGCCGCCGATCTGCCGCTGCCCGCCTATGCCACCGTCCACAGCGCCGGCATGGATCTGATGGCGGCGATCGGCAACGATCTGGTGCTGGAGCGGGGCCAGCACGCCATGGTGCCGACCGGGCTGGCGATCGCCCTTCCCGAGGGCTTCGAGGCCCAGGTCAGGCCGCGCTCGGGCCTGGCGGCCAAGAATGGCGTCACGGTGCTGAATTCGCCCGGCACCATCGATGCCGATTATCGCGGCGAGATCGCGGTCATCCTGATCAACCACGGACCGCAGGCCTTTACCGTGACCCGCGGCATGCGCATCGCCCAGATGGTGATCGCCCGCCACGCCCAGGCGCGCTGGCAGCAAGTCGAAACCCTGGACCAGACGGCGCGTGGCGCGGGCGGCTTCGGCTCCACCGGCACCGCCGTGAAAGGGCGCTGACCATGCCTGCCATCAGCCGCAAAGCCGCCCTGGCGATCGAAGCGGTGCTGTACGTGGCGCTCAACGCGGTCGACCGGACGGTTCGCTCCGGCGAGATCACGCAGCGCCAGAACGTGCCGCAGCGTTACCTGGAGCCGGTGTTGCAGGCGCTGGTGCGCGAAGGCGTGATGGTGGGCGTGCGCGGGCCCCGCGGCGGCTACAAGCTCGCCCGCGAGCGCCGGCGCATCAGCCTGGGCGAGATCGTACGCATTGTTTCGGCCGTCGAAGGCATAGACGAGCCGCAAAGCGTGTCGCCGCTGCAGCAGCTGGTGATCGGCCCGGCTCTGGCCGAGGCCGAGCGCACTTTGATGAGCACGCTCGACGGCATCAGCATCGACGATCTGCATGCCCAGGCGCGCGAGAAGCGCGTCGGCCAGGACGATCCGACCCGGCTCGATTTCATCATCTGACATATCGCGACCGCACCCACTAGCGCTGGTAGGTGGCGCATTGCTGCAGCCGATGCCCGGCACGCGCGCAAATCCGTGCCCGGCAATCCGCAAACCGCTCGCAATTGCAGCAAGTCCTGCTCGCAGCGCCGCTTTTTTTCGCGATTCGCTGTCGCAGTCGGTTGACTCGCTTGTGCGGCGTCGTGAAAGATCGTTTCGCTGTCATGTTCGCTTAACGGAGGGATTTGAGTGCGCCTCGTCGTCGCCATGATGAGACACGAGACCAACACCTTCTCGCCGGTGCCCACGCCCTTAGCGCGCTTCGGCGCCGCCGGGCCCGATTTCGGCAATTCGGCTGCGGAGAATTTGCGCGGCACCAATAATCCGTTCGCGGCCTATCTCGACATTGCCGAGAAGCGCGGCGCTTCCGTTGCAACGCCGGTCGCCGGCAACGCCTCGCCCAGCGGCCCGGTCCATCGCGACGCGTTTGAGAAGATGGCCAATGCCATACTGGAAGCGGTCGACAAGGGTTGCGATGCGGCAATGCTCGACCTGCACGGCGCCATGGTCACCCAAGACAGCGACGATGGCGAAGGCGAGCTGCTCAGCCGTATCCGCAAGCTCAAACCCAACCTGCCGATCGCCGTGGCGTTGGATTTGCATGCCAATCTGACGCCACAGATCGTCGACAATTGCACCGTGCTGACCGGCTACAAGACCTACCCTCACGTCGACATGTACGAGACCGGCCGGCTGGCCGGCGACATTCTGATGCGCGCGCTGGATGGCGAGATCGATCCCAAAATCGTCTGGGGCCGCAAGCCGATGCTGCCGCACACCTTGCGGATGGGCCATGACGATGAGCCCATGCGCAGCCTGATCGCCCAGGCGCGCGCGGCGGAAGCCTCTGGCGCGCTGGCCATGTCGGTATTCGGCGGCTTTCCGCTGGTCGATATCGCGCGGCCCGGCCTGTCGGTGGTCGGCATGGCCAACGCTCGCGAGCGCGCCAATCTCGAACTGACCCAGAGCGCGGTCGAGAGCATTCTGGAAACCGGCTGGGCGCGGCGGGCCGAGTTCGTCTACCACTCCGAGAAGCTGAAAGATTCCATCGCGCGGGCCAAGCAGATGGGCGATGGCCCGGTGCTGCTGATCGACCATGCCGATAATTGCGCCTCGGGCGGTACGCAGGACACCGTGGCGGTGCTGCGCGAAGCGCTGAAGCAGGGTCTGAAGGATATGGCCGTCTTCGCCATCTGCGACCCGCAGGCGGTCGAGGAGATGGCCAAGGCCGGCGTCGGCAACCGCATCACCTTGAAGCTGGGCGGCAAGACCGACATGCCAAGCATCGGCGCCAAGGGCGAGCCGCTGGAGATCACCGGCATGGTCCGCGCGCTGACCGACGGCAATTACCTCGTTACCGGGCCGATGGGCACCGGCACGCAAGCCTTCATGGGCCGCGCCGGCGTTCTGCATGTCGACGGCATCGACATCGCCGTCATCGAGCGCCATCACGAGCCGTTCGATCTGGGTTGCCTGCGCTCGCTGGGCGTCGAGCCGACCAACAAACGCTATGTGCTGCTGAAATCGCGCATACACTATCGCGCCGGCTTCAAGCCGATCGCCAAGGCCATCGTCGAATGCGACGGCGAGGGCGTTACCACATCCGATTACGGCCGCTTCCGCTTCGAGAAGCTGGAGCGGCCGGCCTATCCGCTCGACGCCTGAAGAAGCGTCGACGGCTTGACAGACTGAGGCGTTGCGAAACATCAAGGTTGAGACGAGGAGGGACAAGAAAATGATGAGCAGACGGACTTTGTGGCAGGGGACGATGGCTGCGCTGGTGGCGCTGCCGCTGAGCATGGCCGCCGGCCAGGCGCTGGCCCAGGGCAAGACCCTGAAAGCGGTGATGCATTCGGATCTGAAGATTCTCGATCCGATCTGGACCACCGCCTATATCGTGCGCAATCACGGTTACATGGTTTACGACACGCTGTTCTCGGTGGACGACAAATGGGTCGTCCAGCCGCAGATGGTGGACAAGTACGATGTCAGCGCCGACAAGCTGACCTACACCTTCACCCTGCGCGACGGGCTGCTGTGGCATGACGGCCAGCCGGTGACGTCGGACGACTGCATTGCCTCGATCAAGCGCTGGGGCGGCCGCGATTCGATGGGCCAGAAGCTGATGTCCTTCGTCAAGGATCTCGAGAAGGTCAACGACAAGACGTTCAAGCTGGTGCTGAAGGAGCCGTACGGCCTGGTGATCGATTCGCTGGGCAAACCGTCCTCCTACGTGCCCTTCATGATGCCCAAGCGCGTCGCCGACACGCCGGGCGACCAGCAGATCAAGGAGTTCGTCGGCTCCGGCCCCTTCGTCTTCAAGCAGGACGAGTGGAAGCCCGGCGAGAAGGTCGTGTACGTGAAGTTCGACAAATACAAGCCGCGCAGCGAGAAGGCATCGGGCCTGTCGGGCGGCAAGGTGGTCAATTTCGACAGAGTCGAGTGGCTGGCGATCTCCGACCCGCAAACCTCCGTCAACGCTCTGATCAACGGCGAAATCGACCTGATCGAAGCGCCGAAATCGGATCTCAATCCGATCCTGGAGGCCGAGAAGAAGGTCAAGTTCTTCAATTGGAACGTGCTGGGCAACCAGTACACCATGCGGCTGAACTGGACGCAGAAGCCGTTCGACAACCAGAAGGTGCGCCAGGCCGTGACCTACGCGCTCAATCAGGAAGACTTCCTGAAGGCCGTGCACGGCGAGAAGAAGTACTACGACGTCTACAAGTCCTTCTATCCCAAGGGCACGCCGATGGCGACCAATGTCGGCTTCGAGAACGTGCTGGAGTCGAAGTTCGACCAGTCGAAGAAGCTTTTGCAGGAGGCGGGCTATGACGGCACGCCGATCGTGCTGCTGCATTCCACCGATCTGGAAGTGCTGACCAACCTTGCTCCCGTGGCGCGCGATCTGCTCACTCGCGGCGGCTTCAAGGTCGACATGCAGTCGATGGACTGGCAGACCGTGGTCGCCCGCCGCGCCAAGAAGGATCCGGCCAATGCCGGCGGCTGGCACGCCATGCTGACGTCGTGGGTGTCGGCCGACATCCTGAATCCCGTGATGATCGGGTTCATGAATTCGTCCTGCGACAAGGCCATGTTCGGCTGGTCCTGCTCGGAAGAGGTCGAGAAATTGCGCGACCAGTTCTCGCGCGAGACCGATCCGGTCAAGCAGAAGGCCATCGCCCAGCAGGCGCAGGTCGAAGCCATGAAGGTCGTGACGCACATCCCGCTGGGCCAGTGGTACAGCTCGGGCGTGCACAGCGACAAGGTCAGCGGCTGGCTGGCGGCGCCGGCGCCGGTGTTCTGGAACATGACCAAGCAGTGAGCGATGCACGCGCATCGCTCGCCGCAGAAAAGCCAATAGCGTGCTGATTTTCATCGCACGACGGCTGTTCGCCACCATCCCGGTGATCGGGATGGTGGCGATCTTCGTCTTCCTCATGCTGCGCCTGACGCCGGGCGATCCGGCGGCGGTGATCGCCGGCGACTACGCCAACAACCAGCAGATCGACGAGATCCGCGAGAAGCTTGGCCTGACCCGGCCGCTGGTGGAGCAGTTCTTCATCTGGGCCGGCCGCGCGCTGCAGGGCGATTTCGGCGAGAGCTTCTTCTTCAAGCGCACCGTGGCCGAACTGATCCAGCAACGGCTGGAGCCTACTTTGGCGCTGCTCGGTGATGGGATTTTCCGTTCCGGTATTCGTCATCGGCTATCTGCTGATCTATATCTTCGCCGTCAAGCTGGGCTGGCTGCCGGTGCAGGGCTATACCCGCATCGCCGAAGGATTCCTGCCCTTCATCGAGCGGCTGATCCTGCCCGCCATCACCTTGAGCGTGATCTATATCGCGCTGATCGCCCGCATCACCCGCGCCTCCGTGCTTGAGGTGCTGGGCGAGGATTACATCCGCACCGCCCGCGCCAAGGGGCTGGAGGAGCGCAAGGTGCTGATCCGCCATGCGCTGCGCAACGCCGCGGTGCCGATCGTGACCGTGATCGGCATCGGCATCGCGCTTCTGATCGGCGGGGTGGTGGTGACCGAATCGGTATTCGCCATTCCGGGACTGGGACGGCTGACGGTCGATGCCGTACTGGGCCGCGACTATCCCACCATCCAGGCCGTGATCCTGATGTTCTCTTTCGTGTATGTGATGATCAATCTGGTGATCGACATCGCCTATACGCTGTTCGATCCGAGGATACGCTATTGAGCGCGCTCTCCGACGACAGCGTCGTCATAGCCGACGCCGCCCCCGTCGTCCGTCGCCTGCCGTTGTGGCGGCAGCTGTCGCACAACACGTCCGTGGTTGCCGGCGCCGCCGTGCTGGCGCTGATCCTGTTGCTGGGCCTTTTGGCGCCGCTGCTCGATACCATGGACCCGTCGCAGATCAACCCGTCAAACCGCAACAAAATCCCCGGCGCCGAAGTCACGATGCGGCTGGACGACGGCAGCGTCGTCGGCCACACCGCCTGGATGGGCACCGATTCGCTGGGGCGCGACGTGCATTCGCGCGTGCTCTATGGCGTGCGCGTTTCGGTGATCGTCGGCGTTTCGGTGTCGGTGATTTCCATCGCAATCGGCCTGCTGATCGGCCTGGTCTCGGGCTACATACGCTGGCTCGACGGCATCGTCATGCGGGTGATGGACGGGCTGATGGCGATCCCCGCCATCCTGCTGGCGATCGCGCTGGTCTCGCTGTGGGGCTCGGGCCTGGTCACGGTGATCCTGGCCATCGTGGTGCCGGAAGTGCCGCGCGTGGTGCGCCTGGTGCGGGCGCTGGTGCTGTCGATCCGCGAGGAGCCGTACGTCGAGGCCGCCATCGCCGCCGGCACGCGCCTGCCGCGCATTCTGGTCTTCCACATCCTGCCCAACACCGTGGCGCCGCTGATCGTGCAGGCGACCTATATCTGCGCCTCGGCGATCCTGATCGAGGCCATCCTGTCCTTCCTGGGCGTCGGCATCCCGACCACGACGCCGACCTGGGGCAACATCATGGCCGAAGGTCGCCAGTTCTTCCGCATCTACCCGCACAACATTCTCTTCCCCGGCATCTTCCTGGCGTTGACGGTGCTGGCGGTGAACATCATGGGCGACGGCCTGCGCGATACGCTCGATCCCAAGATGGCCAAGCGGACCGGCTGATGAGCGCCCCTCCAATCAACAACGTCCCGGTTCTCGAGGTTCGCGATCTCACCGTTGCCCTGCCCGGTGGCGCCGACCGGCCCAATGCGGTGCAGCGCATCAGCTTCACCGTCAACCCGCGCGAGATCGTCTGCCTGGTGGGCGAATCGGGTTCGGGCAAATCGGTCACTGCCTTCGCCACCATGGGGCTGCTGCCCAAGGCGCTGACGCCGACTGGCGGCCAGATCCTGCTGCAGGGCGAGGACATTCTCACCGCCAGCGAGCAGCGCCTGCGCGAATTGCGCTGCACGCGCATGTCGATGATCTTCCAGGAGCCGATGACGGCGCTCAATCCCGTCATCACCTGCGGCGAACAGATCGACGAGGTGCTGGAGACCCACACCAAATTCGATCCCGCCGAACGTCGGCGCCGCATCATCGCCATGCTGGAACAGGTGCGTCTGCCCGAGCCGGCGCGCATCTACGATTCCTATCCGCACCAGCTTTCCGGCGGCCAGCGCCAGCGCATCATGATCGCCATGGCGCTGGTACTGGATCCGGCGCTGCTGATCGCCGACGAGCCGACCACGGCGCTGGACGTGACGACCCAGGCGCAGATCCTGCAGCTCATAAAGGAATTGCAGGAACGGCAGGGCACGGGCGTGCTCTTCATTACGCACGATTTCGGCGTCGTCGCCGAGATCGCCGATCGCGTGGCGGTGCTGCGCTATGGCGAGCTGGTCGAGATGGGACAGACCAGGCAGTTGCTGACCCGCCCGCAGCATCCCTACACCAAGATGCTGATGGCCGCCGTGCCTTCGATCCATCCGCGCCATCGCGAAGACCGCTCCAAATCCGAACTGGTGCTGCGCGCCGAGGGCCTGACCAAGGTCTATTCCGGCGGCGGCTTCTTCCAGAAAAGCCGCGCCGTGCGCGCCGCCGACGAGGTCACGATCGAGGTGCGCCGCGGCGAGACGCTGGGCATCGTGGGCGAGTCGGGCTCGGGCAAATCTACCGTGGCGCGCTGCATTGCGCGGCTGATCGATCCCACCGGCGGCAGCATCTACCTGGGCGGCGACGAGATCGGCCGTCTTTCGCCTCGCCGCCTGCGCAAGCATCGCCGGCGTATCCAGATCATCTTCCAGGATCCTTATCGCTCGCTCAATCCGCGCCGCACCGTGGGCGCCTCGATCGTCGAGGGGCCGATGAATTACGGTCTCTCGCGCGCCGAGTCCCTGGAGCGGGCGCGCAAGCTGATGGAGCTGGTGCGGCTCGATCCCAATGCGCTCGACCGCTTCCCGCATCAATTCTCCGGCGGCCAGCGCCAGCGCATCTGCATTGCGCGCGCGCTCGCCATGGAGCCGGAATTGCTGATCGCCGACGAGGCAGTGTCGGCGCTCGACGTTTCGGTGCAGGCGCAGGTGCTGGATCTGCTGGATGACATTCGCCTGCGCCTGAATCTCGCGATGCTGTTCATCACCCACGATCTGCGCGTGGCGGCGCAGATCTGCGATCGGGTGGCGGTGATGCAAAACGGCAAGGTCGTGGAATACGGTTTGGCGGCCGACATGTTCGCCGACCCGCAGCACGACTACACCAAGGCGCTGTTTGCCGCCGCCCCGGGCCGCGACTGGCAGTTCGGCGAAGCTGCGGCTTGATCGCTTGAATTCGGCCCCGCCAGGCTTAATCTCTGGTCAGGGCGTTAATTCGCCGCAAAGAACAAAAAAGTATGTAAAAAGGAGGGCGCCATGAGTCTGGCAGCCAGGGCCGAAGCCGGCGGCAGCGACAAACCGGCCGAATTCCGCGGCAAAATCTATCAGAACATCGTCGAGACCATCGGCGCCACGCCGCTGGTGCGGTTCCAGAAACTGGCCGACGCCTATGGCGTGAAGGCCGAAATCATCGGCAAGCTGGAATTCTTCAACCCGCTGGCCTCGGTCAAGGACCGCATCGGGCTGGCGATGATCGAGGCGGCCGAACAGGCTGGCAAGATCAGGCCGGGCGAGACGGTGCTGGTCGAGCCGACCTCGGGCAATACCGGCATCGCGCTCGCCTTCGTCGCCGCCGCCAAGGGCTACCGGCTGATCCTGACCATGCCGGAGAGCATGTCGATCGAGCGGCGCAAGATGCTGAAGCTGCTCGGCGCCGAGCTCGAACTGACGCCGGCCGCGCAAGGCATGAAAGGCGCCATCGCCAAGGCCGAAGAGATCATCCGTTCGCACAATGATGCCTTCATGCCGCAGCAGTTCAGGAACACCGCCAACCCCGCCATCCATCGCAGCACAACGGCGGAGGAGATCTGGCGCGACACCGGCGGCCAGCTCGACGTGTTCGTTTCCGGCATCGGCACCGGCGGCACCATCACCGGCGTTGCCGAAGTGCTGAAACCGCGCCTGCCCGATCTGAAGATCGTGGCGGTGGAACCCGAGGATTCGCCGGTGCTGTCCGGCGGCCAGCCCGGTCCGCACAAGATCCAGGGCATTGGCGCCGGCTTCGTGCCGGACATTCTCGACAAGAGCCTGATCGACGAGATCGTGCGCGTCTCCAACGATTCGGCCTTTACCACGGCGCGCAAACTTGCCGCCGTAGAGGGCGTGCCGGTCGGCATTTCCTCCGGTGCGGCACTCGCCGCGGCGCTGGAGATCGGCAAGCGGCCGGGCATGGAGGGCAAGCGCATCGTCGCCATCATCCCCTCCTTCGCCGAACGCTATCTTTCGACCGCCCTGTTCGAGGGTCTTTAAGACACCGTGCTATAAGGGGGCCATGTCGTCCCTGCGCGAAGACCAGATCAGGCGCTACGCCCGCCACATCATCCTGAGCGAGATCGGGGGCGAGGGGCAGGAGACGCTGCTCGCCGCCCGTGTGCTGGTGATCGGCGCCGGCGGCCTGGGTGCGCCGCTGCTGCAGTATCTTGCGGCCGCCGGCATTGGCACGCTGGGCGTGGTTGACGACGATCAGGTCGATCTCTCCAACCTGCAGCGCCAGGTGATCCATCGCAGTTCCGATATCGGCGTCGCCAAGGTCGATAGCGCCCAGCGTGCCGTCGCCGCGATCAATCCCGACGTGACGCTGATCCGCCACAACGAGCGGCTGACCGAAGCCAATGTCGCGCGCCTGATCGCCGGCTACGATGTCGTGGCCGATGGCAGCGACAATTTCGCCACGCGCTATCTGCTCAACGATGCCTGCTATGGCGCGCAGAAGATCCTGGTCTCCGCCGCCATCCTGCGCTTCGAGGGCCAGCTCACCACTTTCAAAGCCTGGCAGGGCGAGGCGCATCCTTGCGCACGCTGCCTGTTTCCGGCACCGCCGCCGCCCGACCAGGTGCCAAGCTGCGCCGCCGCCGGCGTGCTGGGGGCGCTGGCCGGCACCATGGGCTCGTGGCAGGCCGGCGAGGTGGTGAAAGAGATTTTGGGCATCGGCCGCTCGCTGTCGGGACGGCTGGTGCTGTTCGATGCGCTGGATGGCAGCGTCAACGAAATGGCGTTGGCAAAGAACCCGTCCTGCCCGCTCTGCGGAGGCCGGCATGGCTGAAAGCGCGCCCCTGGGCCTGATCCTGCTCGATGGCACTTACGAGCGGGTGCATTACGGACTGGCCATGGCGGCGTCGGCATTGGCGGTGAACCGGCCGGCCGTGTTGTTCTTCACCAATGGCGCGCTTTTGGCCCTGGCGGGCCGCGACGGCTGGCAGCGGCTGGGCGAGAACCCCCTGGGCCAGCCGGCCACGGCGCAGGACAGCGCCCGCGTGGCGGCGGGAGTCGCGGGGCTCGAGGAATTGTTGGAAGCCTGCGCCGCCCTTGGGGCCAGGTTCATCGCCTGCGAAATGGGCTTGCGGACCATGGGGCTGGCGGCGAATGATCTGCGCAACGACGTAAAGATCGAGATTGCCGGGCTGGTGACGTTCTACAACGCCCTGCCGGCGGGGGCGCAGCCAAGCGTGCTGTAAATCGTCGCTTTGGGGGAAACATGCTGAACGTAACCGCACTCTATACAGGCATCCTGCTGGTGATGCTGGTGGTGCTCTCGCTTTACGTCGTGCGCGGACGCTGGTCCAACAAGGTGGGCCTGGGCGACGGCGCCAACGAAGACATGCTCAAGCGCATGCGCACCCACGCCAATTTCATCGAATACGTGCCACTGGCCTTGATCGGCATGTACCTGCTGGAAGTCACCAAGCACGGCGCCGTCATCTTGCACGTGCTGGGCATAGCACTTGTGGTGGCGCGTTTGCTACACGCCTATGGCATGAACCGGCGCTCGCCCAATTTCGGACGCGCCGGCGGCGCCACCTTGACCCTGGTGATCCTGCTGGTCGAGGCGATACTGCTGATCCTGGTCTGGTTCCGCGGCCTCGGCGTCTAGCGGCGACGGGATCCAGGGCGATGGACGAGCCGGTCTCCGTCCCGCTCTGGCTGTTCATCCCGATCGCGCTGTTCGCGGCGTGGTCGCTGTTCGACCGGCTGGTGATCCCGTCGGGGCGCTGGATCGTGCGGCGGCGGCTGAACCGGCTGATCGAGCAGGTCAATCGCCGGCTTCAAATAGGAATCCAGCCCTTCCAACTCACCAAGCGGCAGGTGCTGATCGACCGGCTGATCTACGATCCCGATATCGTCGCCGCCGCCAATGCGCACGCCGCCGAGCAGAAGATCCCGCGCGAGGCGGCGCTGTCGGAAGTCTATCGCTATGCGCACGAGATCGTGCCGGCCTTCAATGCCTACATCTATTTTCGTATCGGCTACGCGCTGGCGCGGGCGCTGGCGCGCAGCTTCTACCGCGTGCGGCTGGGCTGGATGGATGCGGAGGGCTTGAGCAAGGTCAGCCCCGATTCGACGGTGGTGTTCGTGATGAACCACCGCTCCAACATGGATTACGTGCTGGTGGCCTTCCTCGCTGCCGATCGCACCGCGCTGTCCTACGCGGTGGGCGAATGGGCGCGCATCTGGCCGCTGCAGAGCCTGATCAAGTCGATGGGCGCCTATTTCGTGCGGCGCAATTCCAACAACCCGCTCTATCGCAAGGTGCTGGAGCGCTACGTGCACATGGCGACCGAAGCGGGCGTGGCGCAGGCGGTCTACCCCGAAGGTGGGCTGACGCGCGATGGCACTTTGTCGGCCCCGCGCACCGGCCTGCTCGACTACATGCTGAAAAGCTTCGATCCGCACGGCAAGCGCGACGTGGTGTTCGTTCCCGTCGGCATCAATTACGACCGCGTGGTCGAGGACCGCTCGCAATTGCTGGCGGCGCAAAAAGCGCCGCGCAAGGGCGCCGTCTTCGCCACCCGCAAGACGCTCGGCTTCTTCGCCCGCCAGTTCTGGCTGCTGCTGCGCGGCCGCTGGTTCCGCTTCGGCTATGCCTGCGTCAATTTCGGCACGCCGCTTTCGACCCGCGAGTGGATGGCGCGCACGCTCCACGGCGATCTGCGCGGCCTGACCCGGGAGGAGCGCTTCGAGGCAGTGCAACATCTGGCCAACGATCTGATGGGCGCGGTGGCGTCCGTGGTGCCGGTGCTGCCGGTGCCCTTGATGGCCCGGGTGCTGCTGCAAGCTTCGGCGCCGCTATCGCTGCTGGAGTTGAAGGCGGAATGCCAGGAGGAGATGGAACGGCTGCGCGCGGCGGGGGCGCATGTCTACCTGCCGCGCGGCGATGAGGACTACGCCATCGAAGTCGGCTTGCGCATGCTGGCGCTGCGCCATCTGGTCGAAGAGAACGACGGCGTATTCGCCATCGTGCCGGCAGAGGCCGACCTGCTGCGCTACTACGCCAATTCCATCACCCATCTGCGCTAGAGTTTCACGTGTTACGCGGTGGCAGCAGCCAGGCGGTGAAATGGGTTAGCGCCGCCAGTGCGGCGGCACCGGCGGCAAGATAAAGCGCGGTGGCCGGCGTGCCGCTCTCATCGACGGCCCAGCCGGCGATGGCCGGGCCCACCGCCATGCCGAGATAATAAACGGCATAGAAAATGCCGGTGCCCAGAGTGCGGGTGCGCGGCGAGAGAAAGCGCGGCAGCAGCGCCATCATGGCGCCAGGCGGCACCGACCCCATGGCGGCAAGAGCTGCGAAGACGGCAAACGAAGCATCGCCCCAGGCGAACCAGCCAATCGCTGCGGCATAGGCAAGGCCTGCGATGGGCGCGGTCAACCGGCCCCGGTCGATGCGTTGCACCGCCGCTGCCGCCAGCGGAATGGCGATGGCGGAGATCCACACCACTAGGCTGACCAGCGAGGCCGCGCTCACCGGGTTGGCGCCGCGCGCCAGCAACAGCAGCGGGCCGAAGCTGAACACGACGGCGAAGGCGATGTTGAACAACGACCAGTTCAACGAGATCAGCGTTAGCCCCGGCCATTGCGCGGCCGCTGGCCAGGCGGCATGGCCGGTGCCGGTCGTCCCGGGCGCATTGCGATGGATGGCGAGAAAAACGGTCAGCCCCAGCGCGGCGAGCACGCTGCCCGAGAGGAATGCCGCCGGCCAGCCCCACGCCACCGCGAACGGCGCCTGGATCAGCAGCGCCAGCCCGACGCCCACCGGCCAGGAATTGACGAAGATCGCCATCGCCAGCACCAGCCGGCCGCTGGCGAACCAGTCGACCACCAGCTTAGTCATCAGCACGTTCATCAAGATCGCGCCGAAGCCCGAGAACAGCCGTCCGCCCGTCATGTGCCAGCTATCGGGGGCTGCCGCGCTCCACAGTGTGCCCAACACCATCATGGCCAGGCCGATCGCGACCAGGCGGCGCTCGCCGAAGCGCGCCCCCAGCCAGCTTGCCGGCAGCGCCAGCGCGAAGCCCGGCAGCATGTAAAGGCCGATCAGCGTGCCGATCTCGGTATAGGAATAATCGAATGCCGACTGAAGCTGCGGCGTGGCGGAAGCGACGAGTTGGAATTGATACCCCAGGCTGAGGCGGGCGAAGAATAATGCGGCGAGAACGATCCAGGGCCGCATATCCAGCCCCGGCCTAAGCCTTGTCCCTGGGCGGCTTGCCGTCGCGCGCCTTCATCTCGTCCAGCAGCGCCACGCGCCGTGCCGCTGCCGCACGCAAAGCGGCGCTCGGCATGGTCTCGGCCAATTTCTGCAGCGCCTTGCGCTCGCGCACCTCGCGCAGTGCCTTGATGGCGGTGTCGTGATCGGGTTCGCTCCGCAGCAGGCGGATAGCCAGCGCTTCGCGGTCCCAGCGCTTCTTCAAGAGCGCCTCGAGCCTGATCGCCGCCACCGGATGGGAGAGGACCGTGCGCGCCAGCAGCGCTTCGCCCGCCGGCGTTTCGGCCCGCACGCAAGCCAGCGCCAGCATGGCGACATCGGCATCGGGATCGCGCGCCAGCACCGGGCCCAGCACCCACAGATCGGCATCGCCCAGATGCAAGATGGCGGCGCGGCGCACGCGCGGATCGGCATCGCCCAGCGCCACCTCGGCCAGCACCGGCTCGCCGCGCAGCATGGCGGCGGCGAGGTAACGGACTTCGGCATCGGGATGATGGCGCAGCCGCGTCATCAGCATGGCGCGCTGTTCGGGCTTCTCGGGGTCCAGCGCGAAGGTGTTGTCGTAATCGCGCCGTTCGGCGGCGACGCGCAGTCTGGGGCGGGAGGCGGCGGGTTTCTTTTCCTGCTCGCTCATCGCCCCGGCTCCGATCAGAACATCGCCGCCAGCACCCGATCGGGCGGCTTGTGCCCGTCGGCGAAGGTCTTGATGTTGATGATGACCTTCTCGCCCATGTCGATGCGGCCTTCGATGGTGGCCGACCCCATATGCGGCAGCAGCACCACGTTGTCCAGTTCGCGCAGCTTGGGGTTTATCGCCGGCTCGTGCTCGAATACGTCGAGCCCGGCGCCGGCCAGCTCGCGATTGCGCAGCATCCTGGTCAGCGCGTTCTCGTCCACCACCTCGCCGCGCGCCGTATTCACCACGATGGCCGAAGGCTGCAGCAGCTTCAGGCGACGGGCCGAGAGCAAATGGTAGGTTGCCGGCGTATGCGGGCAATTGACCGACACCACGTCCATGCGCGCCAGCATCTGGTCGAGGCTCTCCCAGTAGGTGGCCTCCAACTCGCGCTCGATCTCCGGGTGCAGGCGCTTGCGGTTGTGATAGTGGATGGCCAGGCCAAAGCCGCGCGCGCGGCGCGCCAACGCCTGGCCGATGCGGCCCATGCCGATGATGCCCAGCCGCTTGCCCCAGATGCGCCGGCCCAGCATCGCCGTCGGCGCCCAGCCGCCCCATTTGTCGGCGCGCACCAGGCGCTCGCCTTCGGCCAGCCGGCGGGCGGTGGCCAGGATCAGCGCCATGGTCATGTCGGCGGTGTCTTCGGTCAGCACGCCCGGCGTGTTGGTGACGGTAATGCCGCGCTGGCGGGCGGAGTCGAGATCGATGTGATCGACGCCGGTGCCGAAGGAGGCGATCAGGCGCAGCTGGGGGCCGGCCTGGGCCAGGATCTTGCCGTCGATGCGGTCGGTGACGGTTGGCACCAGCACATGGGCGGTCTTCACCGCCTCGGCCAGCTGCGCCGAATTCATCGGCTTGTCCTCGACGTTCAGCCGCGTCTGGAACAGCTCCATCATGCGTGTCTCGATCACGTCCGGCAGCTTGCGGGTGACGATGACGAGCGGTTTGTCCTTGCTGGGCATTGGCTCTGACCTCTGCCCGGACGCGGGCGACAACTTGGGGCCCGGCGGAGAGCCAGCCCCTGCTTCCGATACCAAGCCAGGCGGGGCTTTGGCAAGCTTTGCAAATCGGCAGAAAAATGCCTGTTTTCCGGGCGTTAGATTACTTGCCAGCCGCTTTCATGGGCGTGGCAACAAAGCGGCTGGCCTCGGCTTGCGCTGCCTCGATCTGACGGTTCGACAGGCGGGGGCGTATCTGGGTCTCGATCCCGGAGGCGCTATAGAACAGGTCGCCCTGCGGCGCCCGGTTCAGCACGATGGTGATCCATTTATAGGCCTGCTGGCTGTCCTGCGGCACCTCCTGGCCATTGGCAAGCAGCGAGGCGAGCGTCGTCATCGCCTGGTAGTTCCCTGCATTGGCGCTTTGGCTGATTAGCCGCAGGCCGACGTCACTGTCCTTGGCCATGCCCAGCCCCTTGATGTAGAGCTGGCCCAGAACGAAGGCAGCGGACATGCTTCCCTGCCGCGCGGCGATTTCAAGATGGCCTGCCCCCCTGGCGTAATCCTGCGCCATGCCCTTGCCCTGCACCGCCATGGTGCCAAGCAGCTCATGGGCGACCACGTTGTTGTCCGCCACAAGCTTCTCCAGCCACGGCACTGCACCTTCGGGATCGGCTGGCATGCCCAGCCCCTGCATCTTCATCTGCGCCAGCGGCAGCACGGCGCGCTTGTCGCCGGCTTGCGCTGCACGCTCGTACCATTTTGCCGCGCCGGTCATATCCTTCGGCTCGCCATGCTCGCCCTGCAGCAGGGCCTGGGCCAGAAACACCTGCGCATCGACGTTGTTGGCTTCGGCGGCGCGGCGCACCCATTGCATGCCGGTCTTGGTGTCCTTGGCGACCCCCTTGCCGCCGTTCATCAGGATCTGCGCCACCATGATCTGGGACTGGGCGTTGCCTGCCTGCGCCAGCGGCAGGAATTCCTTCAGGGCCAACGCCATCTCGCCCTTCTTGTAGGCGGCCAGGCCTTCGTTGTAGCCGGCATGCGCCGGCGGGCCGCTGCCCAGCAGCAGCAGCGAAACCGGCAAAGCGAGGAGGAATTGGCGCAAGGACAGGAGCCGCATGAATGGTGCGGCTCGAACCGCGGCCGCCGCTTTGCTATGATGGCATATGCGCTTGCTTCCTGTCATCGCGGCCGCTGTCCTGCTGACGCTTCTGGCTGCGCCCGCCGGGTTGCGTGCCGCCGACGAGCCGCCCGATCC
>JAQSWP010000276.1 GCA_029266575.1 Alphaproteobacteria bacterium
GCGGGAGAAGGGCGTAAATACCGAGAGTCAGTCCTTGTCGTCGACGTAGGGATTCTTCTGGCCGCGCATCAGCATGCGGATCGGCACGCCCTCGAGCCCGAAGCGCTGGCGCAGGCCGTTGACCAGGTAGCGCAGATAGGATTCGGGCATCGCCTCGGGCTGGCTGGCGAAGATGGCGAAGGTCGGCGGGCGCGCCTTGACCTGCGTCATGTAGCGGATCTTGATGCGGCGGCCCTTGTTCAACGGCGGCGGATGATCCTCGACGATAGGCTCCAGCCAGCGATTGAGCGCGCCGGTCGAGATGCGGGTGTTCCACAGCTTGTAGGCTTCCAGCACCGTCGGCATTAGCTTGTCCACGCCCTGGCCCGTGCCGGCGGAAAACACCGCGATGGGAATGCCGCGGATCTGCGCCAGCGAGGCTTCCAGCCGGTCGGTGAGTTTCTTCACCGCCTGCTTCTTGTCCTTCACCGCATCCCATTTGTTGACGCCGATGACCAGCGCGCGGCCCTCTTCCACCACCATGCGGGCCAGCGCCAGATCCTGCTTCTCCAGCATCATCTCGCCGTCCAGCACCAGCACCACGACGTCGGCGAAGCGCACCGCGCGCAGCGTCTCGCCGACCGACATGTATTCGATCTTCTCGACCACGTTGGCCTTGCGCCGCATGCCGGCGGTGTCGATCAGGCGGATCGGCGTGCCTTTCCACTGCCAGTCGATGGCGATGGCATCGCGCGTGATGCCGGCCTCGGGGCCGGTCAGCATGCGCTCCTCGCCCAGGAGCCGGTTGATCAGGGTCGACTTGCCGACATTGGGGCGACCGATGATGGCAAGCTGCAGCGGCTTGTTCTCGTCGTCTTCCGGTGCGGCATCGGCATCCTTCGCGTCGGCTGAAGGCGCATGGGAGCGCAGCACATCGAACAGATCGGACAGGCCCTCGCCGTGTTCGGCGGAGACCGGGATCGGCTCGCCCAGGCCCAGCCCGAACGCCTCGCCCAGCCCGCTTTGGCCGGCCTTGCCTTCGCATTTGTTGGCGACCAGCACGATGGGCTTGCCGGTGCTGCGCAGCCAGGAGGCGAAATGCTTGTCGAGCGCGGTGACGCCGGCGCGGGCGTCGATCAGGAACAGCGCCACCGTAGCCTCGCGCACGGCCTGTTCCGTCTGCTTGCGCATGCGGTTCTCGAGCGTCTTGGGCGCGGCCTCTTCCAGCCCGGCGGTATCGATGACGGTGAAATCCAGATCGCCCAGGCTGGCCTCGGCTTCGCGCCGGTCGCGGGTGACGCCTGGCGTGTCGTCGACGATCGCCATCTTGCGGCCGGCAAGACGGTTGAACAGGGTCGACTTGCCGACATTGGGCCGGCCGACGATGGCGACGCGAAAGGACATCTTGTTTTCCGCCGCCCCCTGCTCTAGCGCAGGGCGATGAGATCGGCGTTGTTGGTCAGCAGATAGATCGTCCGGTTGGCGACGATCGGCGGCATGGTGAGGTCGGTGCCGATATTGAGCGTGCCGATGATGCGCCCGTCATAGGGCGACAGCGCCAGCATCTGACCCGAAGCGCCGGCGACCAGCAGGCGGTCGCCCGCCAGCACCGGCCCCAGCCAGCGCAGCGGATCGCGCTTGCGCTCCTCGTTGCGGTAGCGCTGCAGGGCGGTGACCCAACGGATGCGGCCATCCTCGCGCGACAGCGCCACGACTTCGGCATTGTTGGACAGCACGTAGATCCAGTCGCCCGCCACCCACGGCGTCTGGGTGCCGCCGATCGGCTTGTCCCACAGCCGCGTGCCGGAGCGCTGGTCGATCGCCGTCATGACGCCGGCATTGCCGATGGCGATGACTCTGCCGCGATCGATCACCGGCCGGCCGGAAATGTCGGCCAGGTTGGAGACCGAATCGGCGCGCCGCGCGGTGATCAGGTTTTCCGACCACAGCACGCGGCCGGTCTCCAGCCGCAGCGCCGTCAGTTCGCCCGAGCTGTAGGGCGCCACCACGATATCGGCGGCGGCCGCCGGGCTGGTGCCGCCCAGGAGGCCGGCGGCCTCGGTCAGGCCGGTATGGGTCCACAGATCGTTGCCGTCGACGGCATTGAGCGCATGGGTCTGGTTGTCGATGCTGACCACGAAGACGCGGTCGGCGAACACGGTCGGCGCGCCGCGCACCGGGCCCGAGACGTTGGCGCGCCAGATCTCCTTGCCGTCGGCGGGATCGAGCGCCAGCACCTGGGCCGAGCCGGTGCTGACGAACAGCCGGCCGCCGAAGAACGCCACGCCGCCGCCGAAGCCTTCGCGGTCGCGGCTGTTCTTGCGCGAGACGTCGGCGCGCCAGATCAGCTTGCCGGTCTCGGCATCGACGGCGCTGACGCCGCTCGCGGCATCCTTGAGGAACACCCGGCCCTGGGCCACCACCGGCGGCGCGATGACCTGCCGGTCGCTGCCGGAGCCTTCGCCGACAGAGACCCGCCAGGCGACCTGCGGCAGGTCGGAGGTCTCGAGGTGATGCATGGCGAAGGAAGGATAGCCGCCCGATTGCGGCCAGTCGGGATTGACGAACGGGCGCGGCAGCAGCACTTCGCGCGTCGCCAGCGCATCGTCAGGCTGCAGCGAGCGCTCGCCCTGCAGCACCGCGATGCGTTCGCCCGGCAAAGGCGCTTCCGAACCGCCGAAGCCGAACCAGCCGCCGACCGTATCGAGAGTGCCGCAGCCGGAAACCAGGCCAGCCAGCAGGAGAGCGCCGAAACCGCTTTTGAACGAACGCATCATTGAGTGCCTTTATTGTCGGACGCGGCAGGAGCCGTGGCGGTGAGAAGTTCGTTGGCGCGCGCCTTCTGGCTGGGCGCGGCGTGATCGTCCTTGAGGATCTCGTCCCAGACCCGGCGCGCCAGCGGCAGATCGCCTTTCTTGAAGGCGACGAACCCCAGATAGTCGCGCGCCAGATTGCGCCAGGTTTTGCCGGCGCCGGCCATCGGCTCGAGCCGGCTGATCACCGCGTCCGGCGATTCGGTACCGATGCTTTGCACCACCGCCATCAGCTCGGCGTATTCCTTGACCAGCGGATCCTCGCTCTTGGCGGCGGCATCGGCGAAGGTGGCGGCGGCCGCCTTGTCGCCGGCCTCGGCCATCAGCGCCGCCTGGCGCAGCCGGGCCAGGGTCGCGTAGGGCTCGCGCGCCTCCTGCGCCAGGGTGCCCAGCGCGGCAATGGCGCCGG
>JAQSWP010000095.1 GCA_029266575.1 Alphaproteobacteria bacterium
CCGTGCTTGCGGCCGGCCTTGGCCATTTCCGAACCAGCGGTAGCGAGAAAGATCAGCCTGGCATCGACCGCCTTGATGGCGCGCGCGATGGCCTCGGCCATCGACGCATCGACCGACGCCATGTTGCTCAAGGCGCCATGCGGTTTGACATGCGTGACCTTGTGGCCTTGCGATGCCGCCACGCCCATCAGCGCGCCGGTCTGGTAGGCGATCAGCGCCTCGAGCTCGGCGTTGCTCAATTTCATCTGCCGCCGGCCGAAGCCCTGCAGATCGGGAAAGGACGGGTGTGCGCCGATCGAAACGCCCTTCTCCCGCGCTAACTTCACCGTCTCGCTCATTACGGAGGGATCGCCGGCATGGAAGCCGCACGCCACGTTGGCGGACTTCACGATCGAAAGCATGGCGGCATCGTTGCCCATCGGCCAGGCGCCGAAGCTTTCGCCGAGATCGGAATTGAGGTTGATGCTGCGCGCCATGACGCCTCGCCGGTTGCGAAGCGCCTAGCGTACAGCGTTCTTCACCGGCTTCAAGGACCGCAAATAGGCCACCAGCGCGTCGAGGTCGGCAGTGGTCATGCGGGCATAGTAGGCATAGCCCATGGGCGGATTGAGCGGCGTGCCGTCGGCGCGAATGGCTTGCGTGATGGCGCGCTTGACCTGCGCATCGCTCCATTTGCCGATGCCGGTGTCGCGATGCGGCGTGATGTTGGCGGTGATCGCCAGGCCCCAGGGGCCGCGCAATTCGAAGCCGCCGGCGCCGGTCGAATTGGCGAAGTCGCGCTGGCCCGGGCCGCTCATCGGCGTGTGGCATTCGATGCAGTGGCCCAGCGGCCCGGCGAGATAGGCGCCGTATTTCACCTTGTCGCCGCGCGGCACGTCCGGCACCGAGACGACCGGAGGACCATACGCCGGCGGCAGCGGCATGCGGTATTCCGACTTGGCGATCTTGTTGGCGACCGGCTTGACCGTGCGCAGATAGGCGACGGTGGCGGCCAGGTCGGTATCGGACACCCCGCGATAAAGTTCGATCGGCATGGGCGGGCCGATCAGCGTTCCGTCCGGACGAATGCCCTCGCGTATGGCCCTGGCGATCTGCGCGTCGGTCCATGAGCCGATGCCGGTTTCCCTGTCCTGGGTGATGTTGGGCGCGCGGGCGGTGAACGGCTTCTCCTCGAAGACATTGCCGCCGGCCAGATCCATGCCCGGCAGCGGTCCGTTCGGTCCCATCGGCGTATGGCAGTTGCCGCAGGCCATGATCGAGTTGACCAGATAGGCGCCGCGCTCGAGCGGCGTTTCAGCGTGCAGGGCAAGTGGCGACAGAAACAGCACGGCAACGAATACAGCAGGCCAAAGTCTCATCGCCGACTCCCCCCCTCGACAGGCTCGCATGCTCTTTAGCAAAACTATCGTCGCGCCAACAACGTCAATCGCGTTCCAACCTGGGGATGGCGCGGTTAGGATGGCGGCATGGCATCGGTGTCGATCGACAACCCACCTCTGCGCACCCTGACGGCGGGCGACACGGCCTTTGTCGTCGAGTTCGGCGCCACCATCGATCGCGCGCTCAACGCCAAAGTCATGGAACTGCATCGCGCCATCAAAGGCGCCAGTCTTCCCGGAATCGTCGAAACCCTGCCGACCTTCCGTTCGCTGATGGTGTTCTACGATCCGCTGACCACTACGCGCGCCGAACTGGAGCCGCAAGTGCTGGCGCTGGCCGGCAGCAGGAGCGAACAGGTGGCGGCGGGCAAGCTGTGGCGCCTGCCGGTCTGCTACGAAGGCGAATTCGCGCCCGATCTGGCCGAGGTGGCCAAGCGCACGAAACTCAGCGCCGATCGGGTGATCGCGCTGCATTCAGGCGCCACCTATTTCGCCTATGTGCTGGGCTTCATGCCGGGCTTCGCCTATCTCGGTGGGCTGCCGAACGAGCTCGCCCTGCCGCGCCGCAAGGAGCCGCGCGTGCGCGTGCCGCAGAACTCGGTCGCCATCGCCGGCGAGATGACGGCGATCTACCCGTGGGAGAGCCCGGGCGGCTGGCACCTGATCGGCCGCACGCCCATTGCCCTGTTCGATCTGCGCCGCGAACAGCCGATATTGTGGGGCGCCGGCGATGAGGTGCGGTTCGCCCACGTCGATCGCGCCACGCATGATGGCATCGCGGCCCAGGTCGCCAAGGGATCGTTCGACCATACGAAGCTCGAGGTGCGCCGATGAGCGCTTTGCTGGTGCGCCAGCCCGGCCTGTTCACCACGGTGCAGGATCTGGGCCGCTTCGGCGCGCAGGCTTTGGGCATGCCGGTGGCGGGCGCCATCGATCCGCTGGCGCTGCGACTGGCCAATGCGCTTGCCGGCAACAAAGAGAACGAAGGCGCGCTGGAGATCGGCTTCATGGGGCCGACGCTTGAGGTGCAGGCCGATAGCGCGCGCATCGCCTTCGTCGGCGCGGTGCAGGCGACGATCCAGAACGGTGACGATGCGCCGGAGAAGCCGTTGGCGACCAGCCGCTCGCATACGCTGAAGCGCGGACAGATCGTGAAGATCGGCTTCGTCAGTGGCGCTGCCTACGCCTATTGCGCCGTCGCAGGCGGCTTCGAGCTGCCGCGTTTCATGGACTCGCTCTCGACCTATACCCGTGCCGGACTGGGCGGATACAACGGTCGCAAGCTCGAAGCCGGCGATGTGCTGCCGGTGCGCCAGGCGGCCAGCCCAAAGCGCGATCTGACCTGCGCGCAGGCCCTGCCCTATGGCGACGGTGCGATCAAAATCGTCAAGGGACCGCAGGCGGATTACTTCACCGATGGGGCTTTCGAGACACTGCTGGCGAGCGAGTATGTCGTGACCAAGGAGACCGACCGCATGGGCATGCGGCTGGACGGTCCGGTCCTGGCGCACAGCAAGGGCGCAGATATCGTCTCAGACGGCATCGCCACGGGCTGCATCCAGGTCCCGGGCGCCGGTACGCCGATCGTACTCTTGGCCGATCACCAGACCATCGGCGGCTATCCCAAGATCGCTACAGTCGCATCGGCCGACCTGCCGCGGCTGGGCCAGATGATGCCGGGCCAGCGCCTGCGCTTTGCCGCCATCGACGTGGCGCAGGCGGAGACGCTACGCCGCCAGCAGGAGGAAACGTTCAAGCGCCTGCTCTCTGCTCTTGCCCCGGCGCGACCACCGGGTGGCATCGATGTCGAGGCGCTGGGCAGCGCCAACTTGATCGACGGCATGGTGGATGCGCTGGGGCGCACTTAAATCACCTCTCCCCGTGAAACGGGGAGAGGAAGGGGCCCGCCGCGTTAGCGGTGGGAAGGTGAGGGGCATCTCTCAACCGGCATTGGCCCCTCACCCTCCCATTGCTGTCGCAATGGGCCCCTCCCTCTCCCCGCTAAACCGGGGCGAGGTGTATAAGATAGGCCTTCTCGCACTGCTCTACGGACATCGCCATGGACGCCCCGCCGACGCTTCATACCAGGCGCCTCACCCTGCGCCCGATCGCGGCTGACGACGTGACGGGGTTGCACGAGATGTTCTCCGATGCCGAAACCATGCGCTTCTGGGACCGGCCGCCAACACGCGATATCGAGGAGACGAAGACGCGGCTGAACTGGTCGGTGACGTCGCCGCCGCAGGCGCATGTGATGTTCGCCATCGTGCGCAGCGCGGATCAACGCATGATCGGCCTCGTCAACTACTTCGCGCGTCAGCCATGGAACCAGCGGCTGGAGATCGGCTACATGGCGCATCGTTCCGTCTGGCGAACCGGCGTGATGGGCGAAGCCCTGCCGCCGTTTCTCGATTATTGTTTCGACGGGCTGCAGACCCATCGCATCGAAGCGACCATCGAGCCGGACAACGGCGCCTCGCGCGGCATCGCCCGATCGATGGGCTTCGTGTGCGAAGGCGGGCCGATGCGTGACCGACTGCGCAACGGCGATAGCTATCGCAGCCTGATGATGTACGGACTATTGGAGTCCGACTGGCGCAAGCTGCGAGCGGGGATAAAGGACATAGGATGAGCTGGCAGACGGAACTCGACGAGCTGGAGCAGCGCAAGGCATTCGCCGCGCAAATGGGCGGCGCCGACAAGGTCAAGCGCCAGCACGATGGCGGCCGGCTGACCGTGCGCGAGCGCATCGAGCGGCTGCTCGATGCCGGCACGTTCCACGAGCTGGGCATGATCGCCGGCAAGGCCGAGTACGACAAGGAACACAATCTGCGCGAGCTGGTGCCGTCCAACTGCGTCATGGGACGCGGCGACATCGACGGCCGGCGCGTCATGGTGTGCGGCGACGACTTCACCGTGCGCGGCGGTTCGGCCGACGCCACCATCCGCGAGAAATATCTGCAGGCCGAACAGATGGCGGCGCAGTTCCGCCTGCCCATGGTGCGCCTGATCGAAGGCTCCGGGGGCGGCGGCTCGGTCAAGACCATCGAGACCACCGGCCGCGCCAACGTCCCGCAGGTCAAGGGCTGGGACCAGTGCGTCATGAACATGGGCACGATCCCCGTTGTGGCGCTGGGCCTGGGCTCGGTTGCCGGGCTCGGTGCCGCAAGGCTTGCCGCCAGCCATTACTCGGTCATGGTCAAGGAGCTGTCGGCCATGTTCGTGGCCGGCCCGCCGGTGGTCGAGCGGCTGGGGCAGAAGCTGACCAAGAACGAGTTGGGCGGCTGGCAGATCCAGTTAGCGGCTGGTGCTGTGGACGATGCGGCGGAGAGCGAGGAGGAAGCTTTCGCGATGACGCGCCGCTTCCTCTCCTATCTGCCAAGCTCTGTCTTCGATGTGCCAGCGCGCGGGCCGATCACCGACGATCCCGCACGCCGCGACGCCAAACTGTTGAGCGTCATCCCGCGCGATCGCCGCAAGGTCTATCGCATGCGCCCGATCGTCGAGAGCGTGGTCGACCAAGGCAGCTTCTTCGAGATGGGCAAGATGTTTGGCCGCGCCATGATCACCGGCCTCGCCCGCATCGACGGCTGGCCAGTCGCGGTGATGGCGAGCGATCCCTATTTCTACGGCGGCGGCTGGACGGCAGATGCCTGCCAGAAGATCACCCGCTTCGTCGATCTGGCCGAGACCTTCCATCTGCCGGTGGTCTACCTGGTCGATTGCCCGGGCTTTCTCATCGGCCTCGACGCCGAGAAATCGGGCGTCATCCGCCACGGCGTGCGCGCCATGTCGGCGATCTGCCAGGCCACCATGCCGTGGTGCTCGATCCTGATCCGCAATGTCTTTGGCGTCGCCGGCGCCGCCCACGCCAATAACGGCCGCGCCAATTTTCGCTATGCCTGGCCGTCGGGCTATTGGGGCTCGCTGCCGCTGGAAGGCGGCATCGAGGCAGCCTATCGCGCCGATCTCGATGCGGCGGCCGATCCCAAAGCCAAGCTGGCCGAGATCGAGGAGCGGCTGAACAAACTGCGCTCGCCCTTCCGCTCGGCCGAGACGTTCTGGATCGAGGAGATCATCGACCCGCGCGAGACGCGGAAATTGCTGGTCGAGTTCGCCAACGTTTCGGCACCGCTGCGCGCTACAGGCAAGGCCAGTTTCCAGATGCGGCCTTAGCCCTGCAATCTTCATCCTGAGCCTGGCGAAGGATGTGATGCATGCAGTCGTCTGAGCTCCTCATCCTTCGCCAGGCTCAGGATGAAGGAGAAGACGCTAGGCCGACCAGCGTCGGTCGGCGCGGAAGGGCGAATCGGACTTCACGAACATCAGGTCGAGCTGGGCCAGCGCATTGTCGAGCGGGCGGCGCGTGCTGCCCAGCATGTCGTGCAGGGCAAATCCCTTGTCGCTCAAATAGGCGACAATGTCGGCCACTTCCGGCCCGTCCTTGATGGTGGCGATGACGCTGGTTTCGCAGATGATCACGTCGATATCGTGGATGCGCTCGCCGATGCCGCGCAGCACGTCGAGCTCGCTGCCCTGTACGTCGATCTTGCACAGAGCCGGGCGAGCGAAGCCGTTGACCACCTGGTCGAAGCGGCGCACCACCACCGGGTAGCGCTTCACGCCTTCGAGCGGGCCGATCTCCTCGTAGAAGGTGGAGCCCGCGATATCGTCGGGCCGCACGCCGATCGTCATTTCGGCTTCCGTCGCACCCATGGCGATGTTGAGGATTTTCGCATCGAGCTGGCGGGCGATGCGCTGCATGTGCGGCAGCGATTCCAGCGTCGGATCGACCAGATAGTATTGCGCGTCGGGAAAAGCGGCGTAGAGATCGGGCGTGCCGTCGGCGACGCCGATATCGAACACGGTGCGCGGGCGGAAGCCGCTGCGCTTGAGCTTGCGCAGCGCCACCGGCCAGGCCGGAAGATAATTCTGCACGGCGTCATGAGCCAGCAAGCTAAGGCGGCTCCGCAGCCAGCGGGCTGTCGTTTTCAGCAAGATGCCCTCATCCGCAGGTCGCAGATTTCGTTTCCTAATGCAATTTTGACGACAGCACGTTACGGCGCAACGCAAGGCAGCTGGACTGAGATCACGATCACCGAATGGTCACTGATCAATTGACTTTCCACTTCTGCCTCTCTATTTAACCATAAGGTTTTCTAACCTCAGGCAATGCCATGAACACCGACGCTCTCAGCACCACCTTTGCGGCCCTCGCCGATCCCACCCGCCGGGCGATTCTGGCCCGGCTGGTCTCGGGCGAAGCTAGCGTTACCGAACTGGCCGCCCCGTTCGACATGAGCCTGCCGGCGGTTTCCAAGCATCTCAAGGTGCTGGAGAACGCCGGATTGATCGCCCGTGGGCGCGAGGCGCAGTGGCGGCCGTGCAAGCTCGAGGCGGCGCCGATGCGCGAGGCCAGCGAATGGCTGGAGCGTTACGCCAAATTCTGGTCCGACAGCCTCGACCGGCTGGCGGCGTTTGTCGAAAGCGAACCGGACAAGCCCAAACGTCGGGGCAAGACCGCGCGACGGCGCTAGATACCCGCCTCAGCAGACACAACCGCCGTAAAACGGCGCGGAGTTTTCCATGAGCGTTGTTGAGAGTGCGGGCAGAGCGACACGCCGCGAATGGATCGGGCTGGCCGTCATCGCGCTGCCCTGCCTGCTCTATTCGATGGATCTGACGGTGCTCAATCTCGCCGTCCCCTCCATCGTCGCCGACTTGAAGCCGACCGCCTCGCAGCTGCTGTGGATCGTCGACATCTACGGCTTCCTGCTGGCCGGCTGGCTGATCACCATGGGCACCCTGGGCGATCGCATCGGCCGGCGCAAATTGCTGCTGATCGGCGCTGCCGCGTTCGGCGCGGCGTCGGTGCTGGCGGCCTTCGCCCGCAGCGCCGAGACGCTGATTGCCGCCCGCGCGCTGCTGGGGGTGGCCGGCGCGACCCTGGCGCCTGCGACCCTGTCGCTGATCCGCAACATGTTCCTCGACGATCGCCAGCGCACGGTGGCGATCGGGGTGTGGATCGCCAGCTTTTCCGCCGGCGGCGCGCTGGGGCCGCTGGTCGGCGGCGTGCTGCTGGAGCATTTCCACTGGAGCGCGGTGTTCCTGGTCGCCGTCCCCATTATGGCGATGCTGCTGGCGGTGGGACCCTTCCTGCTGCCCGAATATCGCGATCCCAATGCCGGCAAGCTCGACATCCAAAGCGCGGCGCTCTCCATCGTCGCGGTGCTGGCGCTGATCTATGCGGTCAAGCGGCTGGCGGAATATGGCGGCGACTGGTGGGCGCTGGCCTCGGCTATTGCCGGGCTGGCGTTCGGTTCCCTGTTCGTCCATCGCCAGACGCATCTGGCCGATCCGCTGATCGATCTGAAACTGTTTCGCTCGCCCGCCTTTTCCGGCGCGCTGGCGGTCAACGCGCTGGCCTTCTTCGCCATGTTCGGCATTTTCCTGTTCGTCTCGCAATATCTGCAGTTCGTGCTCGGCATGGGGCCGCTGGAAGCGGGATTGTGGACCGCGCCCTCGGGAATAGCTTTCGTCATTGGCTCCTCCATCGCGCCCCTGATCGCCCATCGCTTCCGCGCGCCTTACGTGACGGCGGCCGGATTGCTGGTGGTGGTGCTGGGCTTTGCGCTGATGACGCAGGTCGGCGGGCCCAACTCGATCCTGCTGCTGATAGGCGGCATCGTCATCATGTCGCTGGGCATGACGCCGGTGGTGGCGCTGGCCACCGACCTGATCGTGGCCGCCGTGCCGGCGGAGCGCGCCGGAGCGGCGTCGGCCATATCCGAGACCACCATCGAGTTCCATGGCGCGCTGGGCATTGCCGTCCTGGGATCGGTGCTGACGGTGATCTATCGCAACGCCATGGCGGGCGTGCTGCCGGCCGATTGGCCGCCGGCGGTGATCGAGAGCGCGCGCAGCACTTTGGGCGGCGCATTGAGCGTGGCGCCTAGCCTGCCGCCGCAGCTGCAAGCGATGCTGAGCGATGCGGCACGCGCGGCCTATGTCCATGGCTTCATCGTGCTGTGCATACTGTGCGGGCTCTTCGTGCTGGCGGCGGCTGGCGTGACTTTGCTGCTGCGCGACAAATTGCAGCCGCCCAGGGAGCCCAACTCGTGACACTTTTTCGCTTTCACGGTCCGATAACCAAAGAGGAGGACGACATGGCCAAATACGTCGATGGCTTCGTGCTGGTGGTGCCCAAGAAGAAGATCGAGGCCTACAAGAAGATGGCGAAGAAAGCGGGCAAGATCTGGCGCGAACACGGGGCGCTGGAATATCGCGAGTGCGTGGGCGAGGACATGAAGGTGAAGTTCGGCCTGCCCTTCCCCAAGCTGGCCAAGGCCAAGCCCAGCGAGACCATCGTGTTCTCCTGGATCGTCTACAAGTCGCGCAAGGATCGCGACAAGGTCAATGCCAAGGTGATGGCGGACAAGCGCCTCAGCCAGGGCATGGAGCATATGGAAATGCCCTTCGACATGAAGCGCATGGCCTATGGCGGGTTCGAGATTCTGGTCGAGGCTTAAATTAATTACACCCTTCTCCCGCTTGCGGGAGAAGGTGCCCGAAGGGCGGATGAGGGTGTGCCGAGACTGCGAATGCGACCGGCTGTGGTCGTTGCGCGAAACACCCTCATCCGGGCTTCGCCCACCTTCTCCCGCAAGCGGGAGAAGGGCATAACCTGCTACGGCGCGGCTAACCCAATCCCCTGATCTGCTCATCCAGATCGTCGGCGATGAAGGCCTGCACGATTTCGTCGATCGAGGCATCGACGGTGAAGCCCAAGGCATCGGCGCGACTGCCGCGCGAGGCTTTGGGCCAGCCATCGACGATGGCCTGGGTTGGCGCCTCGGCCTGCCACAGCACCTTGCCGGTCTTGCGGTTGCCGGCATGGCGCTGCATTGCAGCTTCCATCTCCGCAGCAGTCACCGCAATGCCCGACAGCAGCAGCGAGCGATAGGCGCCCAGCGCCTCGCCCGGCAAATCATGGGCGCGGATGAAAGCGTCGATGGTCCGTCGCGGCGACAGGCAAGCCATCGACGAATCGGGACGCACCGGGCAGACGGCATCGATACCCGACAGCGGCTCGCGGATGATCGAACTGGCCCAGGTCGAGGCCGCCTTGTTGGGCTTGCCGGTGCGCACGGTGATGGTGGGCAGGCGCAAGGCGCGACCGTCGAGATAGCCCTTGCGCGTATAATCGTTGATCAGCAATTCGCACGCCGTCTTCTGCGCGCCGTAGGAGGTGCGCGGCGTCAGGATGGTGGCGTCGGTGACGGGGTTGGGCAGCTCGCCGCCATAGACCGCGATCGACGAGGTAAAGACCAGCCGCGCCGGTCGCGGCAGCGCGCGACAGGCTTCCAGCACATGGCGCGTGCCGTCGAGATTGACCCGCCAGCCGAGATCGAAATCGGCCTCCGCCCCGGCGCTGACGATGCCGGCGAGATGGAACACCGAATCGGTGTCGTTGCCGATCAGCAGATTGACTTGCGCCCTGTCGGCAATATCGCCCGCGATCGGACTGACCCGCGCATCGCCTTTGCCGACCGGCGACTGCACCACGTCGAACAGCACCAGCTCGTCGATCTTCTCCTGCTTGCCCGATGGCCCGACCAGCGTGCCTCGATCAAGCAGGCGCTGCGCCAGTTTCTTGCCGAGGAAGCCGGCGCCGCCGGTGATGACGACTTTCATCGCTATTTCTTGTTCTTTTCCATGGTGGCGATCAGCGTGACGTTATCGGCCAGCATGGTGAAGACGACGCTACCGTTCGATGCGCGATAGGTCCACATCTCGATCGGTCCCAGTTTGCCGATCTCGTCGGGCTGCCCGAGAAGCGCCACCACTTCGGCCTTCTTCTTGGGATCGCCAACCTTCTGCAGCATCGCTTCCTTGGTCGGCTTGCCGCAGGCGGCGACGGCCAGCATCAGGCCGGCCGCCAGAACGAGTTTCCAGCTTCGCATCAATGCACGCTCTTGATGACGTCGGTGACGGTGCCGACCAGCTCGTCGATCTGCGCCTTCTCGATGATGAGCGGCGGCGACAGCGCGATGGTGTCGGCGGTGGTGCGGATCAGCACGCCCTTCTCGTAGCACTTCACCAGGCACTCGTAGGCGCGCAAGGTCGGCTTGTCGGGGAACGGCTCCATCTCGATCGCCGCTACCATGCCCATGTTGCGCAGATCGACGACGCCGCGCACGCCCTTCAGCGAATGGATGGCGTCCTCCCAGTACGGCGACAGATCGGCGGCGCGCTGGAACAGGCCCTCCTCCTGATAGACGTCGAGCGTCGCCAGCGAGGCGGCGCAGGCCAGCGGATGGGCCGAATAGGTATAACCGTGGAACAGCTCGATCATGTGTTCCGGCCCGTGCATGAAGGCGTCGTAGATGAATTTGCGCGCGAACACCGCGCCCATCGGCACCGTGCCGTTGGAGATGCCCTTGGCTACAGTCATCAGATCGGGCAGCACGTTGAAATGATCGGCGGCGAAGGGGCTGCCCAGCCGGCCGAAGCCGCAGATGACCTCGTCGAAGATCAGCAATATGCCGTGCTTGTCGCAGATCTGGCGCAGCTTCTGCAGATAGCCCTTGGGCGGGATCAGCACGCCGGTCGAGCCGGCCACCGGCTCGACGATGACGGCGGCGATGGTCGACGCATCGTGCAGGGCGATGATGCGCTCCAGATCGTCGGCCAGGTACGCGCCATGCTCGGGCTGGCCGCGGGTGAAGCGGTTCTTCTCCGGCAGATGCGTGTGCGGCAGGTGATCGACGCCGGCCAGCATCGGGCCGAATACCTTCCGGTTGGACACGATGCCGCCGACCGAGATGCCGCCAAAGCCGACGCCGTGATAGCCGCGCTCCCGGCCGATCAGGCGCGTACGCTGTCCCTCGCCCTTGGCGCGGTGATAGGCCAGCGCGATCTTCAGCGCCGTGTCGACCGCTTCGGAACCGGAGTTGGTGTAGAAGACGTGATCGAGATCGCCC
>JAQSWP010000096.1 GCA_029266575.1 Alphaproteobacteria bacterium
GCCGCAATAGGCTACCACCTTGTTTTCGGGGACGATGCCGGCTTGCTGGAAAGACTGCCGCAGCTCTGCGGCATTGCGCAGCGTACCGTCCTCGCGCGTTAGCCCCATGGCCGGCACGCAGACGCTGCCGGCGATGCGGCCGGGCCGGCCGTAATTCACCGATTTCGGATCGCCGCTGTGCTGGCCGCGCGACAGTGCGTTGAGGATGCGGGCGGAGCCGTCGTCGATCGCCGCCGTGACCTCGTGCTTGTCGGCAATCAGATGCGGACGCGGCTGCGGCGTGAATTTCGCCGGCGGATAACGCCTGCCGCCGCTCTCCAATGGCCGGCCTTCGGCTTTCCATTTTGCCAGCCCGCCATCCAGTACGGCGACGCGGTCGAAACCCATGGCGCGCAGCATCCACCAGACGCGGGTGGCCCACATGGCGGAACTGGCACTGTAGAGCACGACGTCGGTCTCGTCGCCGATGCCCAGCGTGCCGGCCGACGCGGCGAAATCCTGCGGCTGCTGCAGGGTGAAGCGCAGAGCGCTGCTGCGGTCGGAGAATTCCTCCTGGAGGTCGATATAGGCGGCGCCAAGAATGTGTTCGGCTTCGTATTGGGGGCGCGCGTTCTCGGCGCGATAGACGCGCACCGGATCGGGCTTGAGATGCGTGGTGCAGTCGTAAAGACGCAGGCTGGGCGCCGTCAGGTTGGCGGCGAGCCATGCCGTGTCGACCAGCATCTTGCCCTGTAGAATGGACATAAAGCCCTCCCTCAATTCGAGCGCAGATAGCTCAGCGCATAGAGCAGCGCCACCAGGCTCAGCAGTACCAGGTACACCGAGCCGGCATTGCGCTCGCGCCAGCGATGCAGGCGCTGGAACCAGTTGTCGTTGTCGCGCTTGGGATCCATCACGCCGCCTTGCGCTGCAGCCCGTATTCGTTCAGCCGTTCGCGCACCAGATCGATGCGGTCGCCGCCCCAGAAAATCTCGCCGCGGATCGCCAGCGACGGCACGCCGAACACGCCTGAATCTTCGGTTTTTACGCGATCGGCATCATGCCGCCGGCCGCCCGGCCCGTGCAGATAGGCAGCAAAACCCGCGGCATCGATGCCGGCTTCCTGCAGCAGCGCCGCCATGACCTGTTCGTTCTCGACGTCGAGTTCGCGCTTGAAAAACCGCTCGAAGCCCAGATCGACGAAACGGTCGAAGCCCGGCTTGCCCTTGGCGTACATCAGCGCGATCGAGGCGATGCGGGTGTCGAAGATTTTCTGTGGCCCGCGGATGGTGAGGCCGACGCGATTGGCCAGCCGACGCGCGTCCATATAGGCGTAGCGCACCTTGCGCCAGTTATGCGCGCTGCGTCCGTCCACCGCATCGAGATAATTTGGGATGTGCAGCGTGAGTGGCATCCAGTCGAGCGTGACGTCGAAGTCGCGTTCCAGCAGCCGCGTTGGCGCGATCGCCAGATAGGCATAGGGGCTTTTGAAGTCGATGTAGAAGGGGATGGTCTCCGTCATCGTTCACGCCTTGCGATAGCGCGCGCCGGCTGCGAAGTGGATTGCTTCCTGCTCCAGCCGGCCGATATCCAGCGTATCGGCCAGCAGGTCGAGCAGCTGCATCTCCTCGATCTTGACCGAGCCCTCGGCGGCGGCGATGTCGCAGGCCAGCGCATAGGCTGTGGTCGCAAGCCGCTTGGGCACCTCCTTCTTGATCGCTGCCAGGCAGCGGTCCAGACCATTCTTGCCGCCCAGCAGCTTGGCGCAGGCTTCCGCGGCATCGGCGAGCTTCTTCTGGCTGTAGCGCTTGAACACCGGCAGCCGATCGACCAGCCCGCGCAGGCGCTCCAGCTCCATATCGGTCATGTTCCGGTCGGCGGCGGAAACCAGCACCATGGTGTAAACAATTCCGTCCTGCGGCGTCACTCTAAAATCCTCCGGCTATATCCTTTCCGGCACTTAAGCCTCGCAATGAGGAAGGGTCAAGGCAGGCTCGACGCCGCCCGGTGTGCGCTTTATGGTGCGCGCCGCCATGGACGCCATCGTCAACGTCGCTTTGCCGATTTTCGCCCTGATCGGCTGCGGCTATTTCGCAGGCCGTGTCGGTGTGCTCCGCGAGGATTCTACGGCGGCCCTGAATGCTTTTGTCTGGTGGTTCGCCCTGCCGGCGCTGTTCTTCCTGTCGTTGGCGCGCGTGCCGTTCGACGACATGTTCAACCTGCCGTTCATCATCGTCTATGGCGGCGCTTTCGCTTTCACCTATTTCCTGTCGATGGCGCTGGCCGCCATCGCCACCAACGGGCGGCTGGCGGAACTGTCGCTGCATGGCATCGCCGCCGGCTTCGGCAATGTCGGCTATATGGGCATTCCATTGTGCATCACCGCGTTCGGCCCCGAAGGCGCGCTGCCCGCCACCATCGCTGCGGTGTTCGGCTCGACGGTGATGATGGCGCTGTCGGTGATCCTGGTGGAGATCGATCTGCAGGCCGGCAGCGGCATCTGGAAATCGCTATGGAAGGTGACCCGCGCCATCCTGCGCAATCCGCTGCTGATCGCCGCCGCGCTGGGCATGGCGGTGGCGGGCTTCGGCCTGACCCTGCCCGTGCCGCTGGTGAATTTTCTCGATCTGATCGGCCAGGCGGCGGCGCCTTGCGCGCTGTTCGCCATCGGCCTGTTCCTGGTCGGCCAGTCGGTCACCCGTGGCGCGGGCGAGGTTGGCCTGGCGGTGCTGGTGAAGATGGTGCTGCAGCCGGCCGTCACCTGGCTGCTGGCGCTTGTGTTCCTCGAGCCGGGCAGCCTGTGGTTCAACGCCGCCATCCTGCTGGCGGCATTGCCCACCGCCGCCAATGCCTTCGTGCTGGCGCGCCAATACGATCTCTTCATGGCCCGCGCCTCGGGTATCATCCTGATCAGCACCGTGATGTCGGTATTCACCTTGAGTGGACTGATCGTGCTGCTGAATATCGGGTAGGAGGAGAAATGCGCGCTGCCGTGTTCCAGGCGCCCGGCGAGAAACTCGCCATTGCAACGGTCGCCGATCCCAAACCGGGACCGGACGATCTGATCCTGCAGGTCAAGGCTTGCGGCATTTGCGGCTCCGACCTGCACATGAGCGAAGTTTGCGACACGACAGGCGGCATGAAACCGCTGCCGGCCGGCGCGGTGATGGGCCATGAGTTCTGCGGCGAGATCGTCGAGCTTGGCGCCAATGCCAAAGGCAAATGGCGGATCGGCCAGCGCGTGACGGCCTTGCCGTTCATCGGTTGCGGCGCCTGCGCCCCGTGCCTGACCGGGCAGGGCCATCGCTGCGGGTCGGTGCAGTATCTCGGCATGGGCAGCGTCACCGGCGGCTATGCCGAATACGTGCGCGTCGGCGGCATCGAAACCCTGGCGCTGCCCGACGGCGTGTCGTGGGAAGCGGGCGCCATGGTCGAGCCGCTGGCCGTCGGCCTGCATGCGGTCGAAGCGGCGCGGCTGCGGCCGGGAGATGCGGTGCTGGTCGTCGGCGCCGGCCCGGTGGGACTTTCGGTGGCGCTGTGGTGCCGCCAGTTCGGCGCGCGCCATGTCATCGTCAGCGATCTGGCGCCCGAACGGCTGGCGCTGGCCGCAGGCTGCGGCGCCACCGACGGCATCGATGCGCGAACTGAGAACGTGGTCGAACGCTTCAAGCGGCTGAGCGGCGCGCGTCCCGACGTGGTGTTCGATTGCGTCGGCGTGCCCGGCAGCCAGCAGATGGCGATGGACTACGCGCCGACCAACGGCCGCATCGTGGTGGCGGGGGTGTGCATGCAACCCGACCGCATCGTGCCGGTGAAGGCGATCACCAAGGAGCTGACGGTCTCCTACGTCTATATGTACGGGCGCAAGGATTTCGCGCTGGCCATCGAAATGCTGGATCGCGGCCGCATCGATGCCTCGGCGATGTTGACCGATCAGGTCGGGTTCGCCCAGTTTCCCGCTGCGTTCGACGCACTGCGCGGCGACAAGCGGCAATGCAAGGTGATGCTACGGCCTGCTCTGCCCTAGTGCCGCAGCGGCTGCTCGACCGGGATATAAAGATAGGCCAGCCGCTGCGAGGGCGGCGTGATGGCCCGGTCGGAGAAGAACCAACGGAGCACCGGGCCGGGGCGCGGCCGCCATCCCGATTGCGCCAGCGGACCGCCGACGAATCCAGCCCAATGCGGCGCCAGATCGAACAGCAGGCCGCGCTGTTCGACACATGCGTAGAGGCCGCCAGGCACCACCACATCGGCGAAGCAGGCGACGTCGGGCAGCTTGCCGTGATCGGCGGGGAAACAGAGATCGCAGCGGAAAGCCTGATCGTAAGGCGTAAGAAAATCGTCGTGATAAATCGCCAGAGCTTTGCCGTTCGCCGGAATACCCAGGTGGCTGGCATAGGCTTGAGTATCGACCGTGAGCGGGTCCATCGCGAGGCGCTGGCCTGAATAGGACGTCGCGGCCATCGTCTGCGCCTGCAATTCGACGATGGTGAAGCGGCGCAGCGGCAGCGGACGCGGGGTCGGCTTGGGCTCCGGGCGGATTTCGGCGGGGCTGCGGTCGAACTCGCGCCAATAGGCGCGGGCGAACGACGTCAGGCTGGCATAACCCGCCCGGTGCGCCGCCTCCTGTGGACTGGCGGCATCGAACACGATCTGGTCGCGCGCCCGCAATAGCCGCAGGCCGCGGATGGTCTCGGACGGCGTGCGCCCGACCATGCGCGCGTAAAGGCGCTGGAAATGGAAGGGCGAGAGGCAGGCGATGTCGGCAAGTTCTGCCAGCAGCATCTCATGATCGAGATGCTCGTCGATGAAATCGATGACGCGATTGATCCGCCGTCTTGTGTCGTTCAGCCGCTCGATCGGCGCCGGCAAATTTCGTGAAACCATAATGCCGTTGCAACCACCCCAATGGCCGCATCCTACCTTCGACCGACGCCGCGTTCGACGGCAAAGCGCACGTCGCGGGCGCTTTGCGCAACCTGTCGTCCGAATGATCACTAGAGTTTCAGTGGCGCATCGCCACGGAATACCGGGCCGCGATTACGGCGGCGGCGTGCGCAGCTTGACCGGCTTGCTACGCCGCCGGCGCGCGAAGAGATTGAGCCCCTCGACCAGCACCGAGAAGGCCATGGCGGCGTAAATATAGCCCTTGGGAAAATGGAAGCCGGCGCCTTCGGCCACCAGCGTGGTGCCGATCAGCAGCAGGAAGGCCAGGGCCAGCATCTTCACCGTCGGGTGGGCGCTGACGAAGTTGGACAGCGGACCGGCGGCGATCAGCATGACGATCATCGAGATCACCACGGCGGTGACCATGATCGACAGATGCTGCGCCATGCCGACGGCGGTGATCACCGAATCGAGCGAGAACACGATATCGATGATGCCGATCTGAATCACCACCGCGACGAAGGACGCAGTGGCGCGCTTGGCGCCGCCTTCGGCGTGCTCGTCGCCTTCGAGGCTGGCATGGATTTCATGCGTCGCCTTGAAGATCAGGAAGGCGCCGCCGGCCAGTAGGATGATGTCGCGCCAGGAGATGCCATGGCCCATGACCGTGAACAGCGGCTGGGTCAGGGTGATGATCCAGGCCAAGGTCAGCAGCAGCGCCAGGCGGGTGAGGAGAGCAAAGCCCAGGCCCAGGCGCCGCGCCAGCGGCTGCTGCGCGGGCGGCAGGCGGGCGGCCAGAATGGCGAGGAAGACCAGGTTGTCGACGCCCAGGACGATCTCGAGCAGGGTCAGCGTCAGAAGACTGGCCCAGGCGTCCGGGTCAGACAGCAGATGCATGAATTCCATGGATTATCGCGTCCCCGTCAGTCGCTTCACGTCAGTGCGCCCAACGCCCGCAACGCCGCGCCGACCTCTTCGGTTCCGGCCGCCGAGAGCGGCGCCTGCGGCGGCAGTGGATTTCCCACCTCGTAGCCCTGCAGGCGCAGGCCGCCCTTGATGCAGGCGGCCAAATTGTATTTGGCGAAGCACTCATTCAATGTCCAGAGGCGGCGCTGCAAAACCATGGCCTCGTCCCATTTTTTCGCCCGGCACAGCTCGTAGAGCTGCACGCTCTGGCGCGGAATGACGCAGGCTGGCCCCGCCATCCAGCCCTTGCCGCCGATCAGCATGACCGCCGCCGGGATATGGGCCGAGGCGCTGTAGATCGCGAGTTTCTCGCCGACCCGGTTCATGATGGTCAGCAGGCGGCCGGTATTGTTGGAGGCGTCCTTCAGCCCGACGATGTTGTCTATGGCCGCCAGCTTCTCGATGGCCGGCAGAGTGAGATCGGCGCGCTGGAAATTTGGATTGGTGTAGAGCACCACCGGCAGCGCCGTCGCGCCAGCGATGGCGCTGAAATACTCCACGACGCCGGCATCGGGCAGCGGGAAATAGGCTTCCAGCACGGCGAGAATGCCGTCCGCCTTCAGCCGCTGCATGGCTTTGGCCTGCGAGACCGCGTCGGCGATGGTGGTCGCCGCAACGCCCGCCACCACCGGCACGCGGCCTGCCGCGGCCTCGACCACGATCTCGACCACGCGCTCTTTCTGCTGACGGTCGAGATAGGCGAACTCGCCGGTCGAGCCCAATGGCGTCAGGCCATGCACGCCGGCCTTGATAAGGTCGTCGCACAGGCGCGACAGAACCTTGTCATCGACCGAGCCGTCGGCCTTGACCGGCGACACCAGATAGGGAAAGACGCCGGAGAAATCGGATTTCATCGTCGTCGATCAGCTTTGCGGCGGGTAGCGGTCGAAGGTTGGCAGCTTGTGCGCGCTCTCCATCCAGCCAAGGCGCTCGGCGACCTGAATATGCGCCTGTGGCGGAACGGCATTGGGATCGTCGTAGGTGGCGCTCTGAACGTCGACGATTCCCGGCAGCATCTGGTCGTTGAAATAGAACAGGCCGGTGCTGCATTCGGCGCAAAAATGACGCCGACCTTGCTCGGACGATTTGTAGATTTTCGGCGTGCCCCTGGTCACTTTCAAGGCCGCTGCCGGATACATCGTCCAGCCGACCATGGGCGCGCCGCTGCTGCGCCTGCAATCGCTGCAGTGACACAGCGCATGAACGATCGGATCGCCTTCGATGCGATAGCGGATGGCGCCGCAATGGCAGCCGCCTTCGATGGCCATGATTTCCTCCTTCGCTTATTGGGAAGCGCACTATAGCGAAACGGACATTGCTGTCCTATGACGACAGAAATTCCCTCACACCGGCAACGGCCTGCGCAATGCCGGTGCGCTCGATCGTCACGCCGGCCGGGAAAGCGCGCAGCAGGCGAGTTGGTGTGCGTGAATCCAGCAGCACGAAGACGCCGCGGTCGTCGGCGCGGCGGATCAGACGGCCATAGGCCTGCTTCAGCCGGAAGCGGGTGATCATGTCGTCGTAGCGGTCGTTGCCGCGGCCGCCGCCGGCATCCTTGCGGAACACCTCGCGGCGGGCCTTGTGCAAGATGTCGGGCCGCGGCCACGGCACGCGGTCGAACACGATCAGCCGCAGCGAGCGGCCGGGCACATCGACGCCGTCGCGCACCGCGTCGGTGCCCAGCAGGCAGGCATTTTCCTCGGCGCGGAAGATGTCAACGAGTGTCGCGGTATCCATGCCATCGACATGCTGGGCATAGAGAGGCAGGCCGGCGTCTTCCAACGGCCGGGCGAGGCGGGCTTGCACTTCCTTCAGGCGGCGGATGGCGGTGAACAGGCCCAAGCCGCCGCCACTCGAGGCCAGGAACAGCTCGCGATAGGCGGCGGCGACCTGGTCGGGCGCATCGCGCTTGACGTCGGTGACGATGAAAACTTTGGTCTGGCTGGCGTAGTCGAACGGCGAGGGCAGGGCGGCGCGGATCGCCGGCAGATCGAGATGCGGCGCACCGGTGCGTTCTTCCGCCGCGCGCCAGTCGGATTCGGCATCGTCGGTCGAATCGCGCAGCGAAGCCGAGGTGATCACCGCGCCATGCGAGGGCCGCACCACGGCACGCGCGAAGGGCAACGTCGGGTCGCGCCAGTGGCGGTAGAAGCCGACATCGTATTCACGCCCGTCGAAACGCTCCAGCGCGAACCAGTCGACGAAGGCGTCATTGTCGTTGCCGGCCAGCGCGTCGGCCTGTTCCGGCAATGCGCGCAGCATGTCGCGCCAGGCCCGCGCCGGCATCTCCGCCCGGCGCTGCAGCGAGCGGCACAGCGCTTCGATGCGGTTGCGCGTGGCGGTGTCGAGCTCGGTGGTTTCCGCATCGAGCTTGGACGTCAGGATGGCGCGCAGTTCGGCGAGCGGTTTCAGGAGTTTTTCCAGCTGCGCCGCCAGTTCCAGCGCCGCGTCCTCGATGCCGGGATTGAGCGGCAGCGGGCTGCATTCCAGCCCGTGGCCGCTGTCGCCCGCGGTGCCGCTGGCGGCGCGCGCCAGCACTTGCTGGCGGACCAGCGCCAGGAATTCTTCCGCCGCGCCTAGTGCGGTGCCATCGGCTATGCGGGTCTGCCAGCCGGTGCTAGGCAGCTCGCGCGCGGCGGCCAGCACCGAGCGCAAGGGACGCTGGGCATTTTCGTCATCGGCGATCAGATCGCCGATGCGCCGCTCGATGCCGCGTGCGCGGCTGCCGCGCCGGCCCTCGGCGCCCAGCAGCCAGCGCCGTAGCTCAGACGCCTCGACGCCGGTCAGGTGCGCAGCGAAAGCGGAATCGGCGGCATCGAACACATGATGGCCCTCGTCGAACACGAAACGCGTGGGCCGCGAATCGTCGTCCAGCCCGCCGGTGGCGGCATGGGCCATGACCAGCGCGTGGTTGGCGATGACGATGTCGGCGCGCCGCGCACGGCGGATGGTGCGCTCGACGAAGCAGCGCGTGTAATGCTGGCAGGCGGCATAGATGCATTCGCCGCGCTGGTCGGCCAGCCGCTGCACGCGGTTGCGTCCGATCATGTCGGACAGCCAGGACGGCAGGTCGCCGCCCTGCAGATCGCCGTCGCGGCTGGCCAAGGCCCAGCGCGCCAGCAGGGCCAGGCCGATTCCGTTCCCCGGCGCGATCGGCACGCGGCCCACGGCTTCCTCGAAATTCAGCAGGCAGAGATAGTTCTCGCGGCCTTTGCGGATCACTACCTTGCGCCGCTTGCGCTCGGCATCGGGATAAAGCCGGTCGAGTTCGGTGTCGATCTGGCGCTGCAGGTTGCGGGTGAAGGTCGAGATCCACACCGGTCCGGCGTTGCGTTCGGCCCACAGGCTGGCCGGCGCGACATAGCCCATGGTCTTGCCCACGCCGGTGCCGGCCTCGGCCAGCACCACGTTGGGCTCGTTCTCCTTCTCGCGCGGCTGGAAGGCTGCGGTGACGGCCGACGCATAATCGGCCTGGCTGGGGCGCGTTTCGGCGCCAGCGCCCAGCAACTCGGCCAGCCGCCGGCGCGATTCCATCGGGTCGACGCCTTGCGAGCCCGGCGGCGCTTCCGGCGCGGTTTCCTCCCACACCGGCAATTGGCGCCAGACATCGAGGCCGCTGCCGCCGCGTGGGCCGACATTGGCCTGCGACAGCGCGCGCGCCACATCCTCGCGCCAGCTCCAGCCCGCTTTGGTCATGGTTGCGGCCAACGCCAGCAGAGTCGGATCGTTTTCCTGATCCTCCAGTTCGGCGAGCAATCGCGCCGCGCCTTCGACCAGAGTGCCGGCTTCTTCTTCCGGCGTTCGCGGCAATGGCAAATTCAATGCTTCGGCCAGCCCGCGCGGGGTCGGCAGGCAGAAGCGGGCCGGGCGCACGAAGGCCCACAGCTCCAGCACGTCGCGGACGGCAAAGCCTTCGTCGTTCAGCCGCGCGAAACTGGCCGGCGCATGGCAGACCAGCACATTGCGCCCACGCGCTAATTGCACGGCAGCCGCAGGCGACAGCGTTTCGCAGGCACCGTCAGCATGGCGCAGCACGGCAAAGCCCGGGCGTGCGATCAGGGCCGGGGCGGCAAAGGCAATCGTCGTCGGCAGGCTGGCGTCCATGGCGCGCTTGTAAGCTGGCGAATGAGGCTATAGGACTAGCACGCGCGCCGCTTGGGCGCGCTTGTCATTTATTGTTACGACGCATGCCCGACAGCTCCACCTACATCCTCAGCCTGTCCTGTCCCGACCGGCGCGGCATCGTCGCGGCGGTATCCGGATTTCTGGCGCAGAGCGACTGCTTCATCACCGAGAGCGCCGATTTCGGCGATCCACTGAGCGGCCGCTTCTTCCAGCGCACCGTGTTCCGCACCGACGGCGCCAAGCCTTCACGCAACACGCTGGAGGAGCAGTTCGAGATCATCGCGCGCCGCTTCGGCATGGAATGGCATCTGCATGATGCGCAGCGCAAGGCGCGGCTGGTGGTGCTGGTGTCGAAATTCGGCCATTGCCTGAACGATCTGCTCTATCGCTACCGCACCGGCGCGCTGCCGGTGGAGATCGCCGCCGTGGTCTCCAACCATGAGGATTTCCAAAAGCTGGTGGAATGGCACGGCATCCCGTTCCAGTACTGGCCGGCTGAGGACGGCGATAAACAAGCGGTCGAGGACCGGCTGCTGGCGCTGATCGAGCAGGACAAGGTCGATCTGGTGGTGCTGGCGCGCTACATGCAGATCCTCTCGCCGGCGCTGTGCCACAAGCTCGCCGGCCGGGCGATCAATATCCACCATTCCTTCCTGCCCAGCTTCAAGGGCGCGCGGCCCTATCACCAGGCGCATGCCCGCGGCGTCAAGCTGATCGGCGCCACCGCGCACTACGTCACCACCGATCTCGACGAAGGCCCGATTATCGAGCAGGCGGTGGAGCGCATCGACCACACCCAGACGCCGGACGCCATGGTTGCGATCGGGCGGGACATCGAGAACGTGGTGCTGGCGCGCGCCATCAAGCTGCATGTCGAGCATCGCGTGCTGCTGAACGGCCACAAGACGGTGGTTTTCCGCTGACTTGATCGCTCGCCAGCCGCCGCCCACAATGCGCCTTCATGGCGACCGCCGGGATTTCACTCGAAGAAAAGCATCTGAACGCGCTCGCGGCACAGGCGGGCGACGATCCGGTGCGGCTGCGCACGCTCGCGCTGGCGCAGGCGAGCGCCGGACAGCATGAAGAAGCGCTGGCCAGTTTCGAACGCGCGGTGGTGCTGCGGCCCGATTACGCCGATGCCTGGCTGAGCCTCGCGCGCTTTCTGCTCGATCTCGACCGTCGCAAAGAGGCGCTGGCAGCGGCGCGCGAGGCGGCAGCGCGGGCGCCGCAGGACAAGCATGCCTGGCATTGGCTGGGCATCGCCGCCCACCGGCTGGACCTGCTGGATGAGGCGGCACAGGCGCAACACCAGGCGCTGGCGCTCGACGAGGAGTTTCGCGACGGCTGGCGCTGGCTGGGCCATTCGCT
>JAQSWP010000097.1 GCA_029266575.1 Alphaproteobacteria bacterium
CCGTTTGGGCTGGAAATCAACAGCTACTTACTGGTACTTGGGAAAGTTGTATGAAAGTGTCTAAATTCGAGGCTAAAAGTCTTGTTCGGAATAGGTGGGGGCGGGCCCCCGCAACCAAATCCCCTCAGCGCCCACCGGGTGCTGGGGGATTTGGTTATGGGGTCGGTGAATGAGATGACCGTTCCGTCCAAGCGCGACAGCGCGCAGGACAGCGCCGAAGGCGCTAAATCTGGCCCCTCGAAATATAAAGCTCCTTTATCGGCGCTGCAGCCCGCCGCGCGCCGTTACATTGTCGGCATCCCGACAAAGCGGCAGGAGGGCGAACCATGTTCGTGGCGGTCTACTGGTGGCGCGTCCATCCCGGCAAGGAAGAGCAGTTCCGCAGCGCCTGGCGGCGTGGCACCGAGCATATCGGACGGATTTACGGCGGTCTGGGCTCGCGCCTGCATCGCGAGGCCGACGGCCGCTTCGTTGCCTATGCGCAATGGCCCGACGAGCAGACCTGGCGGCGCGCTTTCGACGCCAAGATGGCGTACAACGATCCGGAAACCCGTCAGGCGTTCGTCGATGCCATCATGGATGCGGCGCCCACGCCGATATTGACCATGACCGTTACCGACGATCTGCTGCGCTGAAGAACTTCCTTGCGGGCTGTGCCCGCTCGGCAATGCGCAAACCAACCGATCGAGCCGGCATTCGCGTCGGTCGAGCATTGCGGGGTCTTAAGGCGGCCATGGCGTCTGTGCGGCGCCGGTGCGCCGGACAGTCGCCATGGCCCATTTCTCCTTCGTCGCAGCCGACTTACATCTTCGGCAGCAGAACCGTGTCGATCACGTGGATGACGCCGTTGGACTGGTCGACATCGGCGATCGTGACGTTGGCGACGTTGCCATTCTCGTCCTGGATCGTCACCTTGTTGCCGTTATACCGGGCGGTCAAAGTGCAGCCCCCGACGGTCTTGACCGGGTGCGCACCCTTGTCGTCGTCAACCATCTTCCTGATGTCCTTCGAAAAGGCTTCGGCGCCGACCACATGGCAGGTCAGGATCTTGGTGAGCTGCGCCTTGTTTTCCGGCTTCAGCAGATTGTCGACCGTACCGGCCGGAAGCTTGGCGAAAGCGGCATTGGTCGGCGCCAGAACCGTAAAAGGGCCGGCACCGGAAAGCGTCGGGACCAAGCCCGCGGCCTTCACGGCGGCGACAAGAGTCGTATGGTCTTTCGAGTTGACGGCGTTCTCGACGATGTTCTTGCTGGCATACATCGGTGCGCCGCCGACCATCGGATTGTCGGCGCAGGCGCTGGTGGCGATCATGGACAGGGCGGCGGCAGCGGCATAAAGCGATGCGGTCTGCTTGCGTGCAGTCATAGCGTTTCTCCTCGACGGTTGTTTGGTACGACAACGAGGAGCTACGGCAGGCGAACCCTGAAAGTTTCAGAAGCCGGTCTTTAGATTTTTCTCAGATCGCCAGCCGCGACCACCGGGCCGGTCGGCTGGCCCGTGGGAGAGCCTCCGGCCGGCTCCAGGCTGATCGCCAGAGCAGCGCCCTGATCCGGCAGCCCTCCGGCCTTTTCAGAGGGCAGGTGCACCGTGGCGCCGACCGGAATGATGCCCAAGGACACTGGCGCGCTGCCGGGCTTGATGATCCACAGTTCGAAATCGCGATTGGATGCCCTGGGGCCCGAAACGTGCGACAGGCCGACGCGATTATGCGCCACATCGTAAACCGCGAGATAGCGCACGTCGCTGCCGGGGGCCGCCAGCGACGCCACGAACCGGACCGGCTGCGTTTCGACAGGGGGACGCAGCACGGAAACGGCGATGAAGAGAGCCAGTGCAACCGTTGCCGCGGCGGCAAGGCCGCGCCACAGCGCCAGGCTGCGCCACAGCCGCGACAGGGCGGGGCGGTCCCGCGGCTCGTCGGCAAACAGGCGCCGATCCAGCGCTTGCTTGACGGAGGCTGGCGGATTCCGCTCGGCATAGCTGGCCGACAGCGGCGCCAGCCGCTCCTCCCACTGCGTGACGAGCCGCCGGAATTCGGTGTCGGAGTCGATCCTGCGCGCCGCTTCCTGCCGCTCCACCGCCTGCAGCACGCCGAGAACATACTCAGCGGCAAGCGCGTCGTCGCCGTCGGGTTCCCGCTCGTATTCGTCTGCAGGCGTCATCGCTCCAGGCAATCCTTCAGTTTCATCAGGCTGCGGCGCAGCCAGGTTCGCATGGTATTGAGCGGCACATCGTGGCGCGCAGCCAGCTCGGCGTAGCTGAGACTGTCAAGATAGGCGCCGCGCACCGCCATACGCCGTTCCGTGTCAAGTTCGTCGAGGCATCGGTCGATCTGCGCCTTCTGACTGGCGGCGAGAACCGATTTTTCGGGATCCGGCGCTGGATCAGCGGCTCCAAGCGCTACGTCCAGTTCCAGCGCCGCTGGATGCCGTGACCGGACACGGTCGATGGCATGATGTCGCGCGACCGCCACCAGCCAGGTGATGGGGCTGAGTTCCGACACGGCAAAGCGGTCGGCCTTGGTCCAGATTTTGAAGAAGACCTCCTGCAAAGCCTCCTCCGCTTCCGCGCGATTGTTCAAGATACGCAGGCAGACCCCGAATAGTTTCGCACTGGTGCTGCGATAGAGCTGGTCGAAGGCGGCGCGATCCTTCATCGCGGTGCGCAGGATCAGCTTGGTTATATCGGCAGACGTCATGGCCGTGTTGTAGCACAGCCTCGCGGCGAAATCCGGCGCTCTAGCTCGGCCACGCTCCCGGCCGGCCGTTCTCGATGGTGAAGCGGGCGAGATCGGCGATGCCGGTATTGGCATCGACGACGTTGTCAATGGCGCGGAAGACAATCTCGGCCTTCTGTTCGCCAAGGCGGACTGTCGTATAGCCGCGTTTGTCGGCACGGGCGTATTTCACGTGCGGGTTCTTCGCCAGCAGCCGTTCGAGATACTGCGGATTGGGTCCGTCCGATGTGATTGAGGTGCCGACGATCTCGGACGCCACCGTGGGCGAGTCCGAATGGCGGGCATCGCGTTTGAGATCCGTCACCCAATAGGAATGTACGTCGCCGCCCAGCACCAGCGGGTTCTCGACGCGATGACCGGCGATGCCATCGAGCAGTCGCTGCCGTGCGGCGGGATAACCGCCCCAGCCGTCCATCCAATAGGCCGGCGCGTCGCGGCCGCGATCGAGTTCGGCCATCAGCGTCTGCTGCGCGATGACGGTCCAGCGCCCGTTGCGCTGCGCCAGGCGCTGATCGAGCCAGCGTTCCTGCGTGGCGCCGAACATGGTGCGGTCCGGCGACAGCCGCTCGGCGCAATCGCCTGTCAGCCCGGCGCCACGCTTGCCTTCGAAGCAGGCATGGCGGCTGCGATACTGGCGATCGTCGAGCACGATGATTTCGGCCAGGTTTCCGAAGCGCCAGCCACCGTAAATGATCGCATCGGAGCCGCTGGGCTTCGCCGACATCGGCAGCGGCATATGCTCCCAGAAAGCGCGATAGGCGGCGGCCCGCAGGCGCTTGAAGCTCTCGGCATCGGCCTGGAAAGGGGAACGATCGTTGGTGTAATCGTCGGCGACTTCGTGATCGTCCCATGTCACCAGCCAGGGAAAGGCTGCGTGCGCGGCCTGCAGATCGGCCTCGCCCTTATACAGCGCATAGCGATTGCGATATTCCAGTAGCGTCGTCGGAATGCCGGTGAGGTGGCGGCGGATCTGCTGGCGGCCCCAGGACAGCTCGTAGATATAGTCGCCGACATGCACGACCAGATCGAGATCCTCGCGCGCCATATGGCGATAGGCGGAGAAATAGCCCTGCTCGTATTGCTGGCAGGAGGCCAGCGCCAGGCGCAGCGGCATCATGCCGGCCGCCGCGGCGGTGCGGGTGCGGCCGATCGGGCTGATGGCGCTGCCGGCTGCGAAGCGATACCAATACCAGCGATGCGGCTGCAATCCGCGCAACTCGACATGGACGGAATGCGCTTCGTCGGCGATGGCCTGGGCCGTGCCGCGCTGGACGATGCGCGTGAAAGCTTCGTCTTCGGCGATTTCCCAGCCGACTTCGACCGGCGTCTGGTCCAGGCCGCCGCCATTCAGCGGATCGGGCGCCAGCCGGGTCCACAGCACGCAGCCCTCTTGCGTCGGACAGCCCGACGCGATGCCGAGGCTGAACGGGTTGGCGGTGAAATTGGGTCCTGCGGCTCTTGCCCGCACGAATGGCAAGGCGAGGGCGGCAGCGCCTCCGAGGATGACGCTGCGCCTGTTCATCGGATCATTCCGCCGCCCGGCCGGAGCCGGTAAAGCGGTCGATCTTGACGCTGATGCCGGCTTGTTCCCGGTCCCAGGTATCGGTGGTGATGCCCTGCTTGCGCAATTCCGCCTTCTGGACCTTGGTGGTCGGCGTCTTGGGCAGTTCGTCGACAATACGCACGTAACGCGGGATCATGAAATGCGCCATGCGCGGGCGCAGGAACTCGATCAGCGCCACCGGATCGACGGTGCGGCCGGCGATGGGCGCGATCACCACCATCACGTCGTCTTCGCTCAGCTCGTTGGGCACGCCGATCGCCGCCACTTCCTGGATGTCGGGATAGGCCACGACTTCGGCCTCGACCTCGAAGGAGGAGATGTTCTCGCCGCGCCGGCGGATGGCGTCCTTGATGCGGTCGACGAAATAGAAGTAACCGTCCTCGTCCTTGCGGAAGGCATCGCCAGTATGGAACCAGCCGTTGCGCCAAGCCCTGGCCGTGGCTTCCGGGTTCCTGTAGTAGCCGCTGTTCATGCCCCATGGCCGGTCGGTACGCACCATCATCTCGCCGATGGCGCCGATCGGCACCTCGCAATCGTTGTCGTCGACCAGCCGCACATCGACGCCTTGGCGCTTCAGCCCGCAGGTGCCGCGCTTGAGCGGATTGGGATCGGAGAAGATCGGCGTGGAAATCTCCGTCATGTTGAAGATGGTGTAGACGTCCAGGCCGAAGCGCTTGGAGAAAGCCTGGATGTCTCCGGCCAGCGGCACCATGAAGGCCACGCGGAGGGGATTGTCGGCATCGTCAGGCCGAGCTTCGAGCTTTTCGAGGAAACCGGCCATGACGCCGAGCAGGAACACGACCGTGCTGCCGGTGCTGCGGGCTTCGGCCAGGAAGGTTTGGGTGTTGAAGCGTTCGGTGAATGCGATCGAGCCGCCGCGCACCAGCATGGCATAGACGATGCCCGAACCGCCGATATGGAACAGCGGCATGTTGATCATATAGCGGTCGCCGCCATGCACGTTGTGCCAGGTCTCCGGACCCATATTGCTCAAGATGTGCAGATACGAGGCCAGTACGCCCTTTGACGGGCCGGTGGTGCCTGAAGTGTAGATGATCGCCATCGGATCCCACGGCTCGATCACCCGGTCCGGCGCTTTAAGCGTGCCGCCTTCGGGCAATAGGGTGTCGGCGTAGAAATGCGTCTTCAAGCCGGGGCAGGAGATGCGCTCGCCCACCATCACCGCATCGGTCAGCTTCGCCAGCCTGATGTCGGCAATACGCGGCGCCAGATCGGAATGCACGATGGCCAGCCTGGCATCGGAATTCTCCACCACATGCGCCAGCAACTGGCCCTTGTAGGCAGTGTTGATGCAGACATAGACGGCGCCGAGATAGTTGATGGCGAAGAACGCCAGCAGGTTCTCGCGCCCGTTGGGGAGCCAAACCAGAACGTGCTCACCCTGTTTCACGCCGAGCTGCTGCAGGCCCAAGGCCATCTGCACGATCTTTTCGTAGAACTGGGCGTACGTCCATTCCTCGCCGTTGTCGGCGAACTTGGCCCAGACCTTGTCCGGGCATTCGCGGTTCCATTTTTCCAGCGCTGCGCGCGTGACGACCTGATCGCGGGGCGGGATGCGTTTGTCACGGGTTTGCGGCGTCTCTGCGGGATGCTCGACGGTGAAGGCGCTTTTCATTCTTCCTCCGAACTCAACGCTACTGCCTAGTCCCGGTACGAGGGGTCGTCGCGATCCAGCTGACGCAGCATGGCAGCCCATTCCAGCTCGCCAAACACGCGCCTGGTGCCGGGATCGTAGAGGCGGGCGGTCTTCTCGCCGATCTCCGCGCTGGGCATGGTCAGTTCGGTACGGCTGGCCAACGCATCGACCTGCGCCTTGCAGGCCATTTCCAGCCAGTACATCAGGTTGAACGTTTCGGGGATGGTGCGGCCGCAGGTCAGCAGCCCGTGATTGCGCAGGATCAGCGCGTCATACTTGCCTAAATCGCGCACCAGATGCGGCTGCTCGTTGGGATCGATGGCGACGCTTTCGTAGTCGTGATAGCCGATCCGTTGGTAGAAGCGCATCGACGTTTGGGTCAGCGGCAGCAGGCCGCATTTCATTGCCGACACCGCCATGCCGGCGCGGGTATGGGTGTGAATGACGCAAGTCACGTCGTGGCGCGCTTCGTGGATGGCGCCATGGATGACGTAGCCCGCCTGGTTGATGCCGTAGTCGGTCTCGGCGCGCAACACGATGTTGCCGGCCAGGTCGATCTTGTGCAGGTTCGAGGCGGTGATCTCGGGATAGAGATAGCCATAGGCGTTGATCAGCAGATGCTCGTCGCCGCCCGGCACGCGGGCGGTGATGTGATTGTAGATCAGGTCGGTCATGCCGTATTTGGCGACCAGCCGGTAGCAGGCGGCGAGATCGACCCGCATGCGCCACTCCGCGTCGCTGACCTGGTCGCGGATTTTCCGCTGCTGGACGATGGCTGGCTTGTTCATGGCGTTTCCTAATCGCTGTTTTGCTCCAATCGTCAGCCAGCGCTGCCGCTATGGCAAGGCTTTTGCCATGCGTAGGCGCCGCAGGGCAGGCGGCACGCTGTCCGCGGCGCGCAAGCTGCGCAGGCTGCGGATGAAGGCATTGACCGCCGGCGGCAAGGCTCTACCGCGCAAGGTCACGATGCCGATATGCCGGCGAATGCCGCCACTCACCCGTACTGTGGTCACGGTGTTGAGATTGAGCCGCGGCACGATGATCTGCGGCAGCAGCGACAGGCCTAGGCCGGCTTCCACCAGACCCACCAGCGTGAACAAATTGTAGGCCTGGAAGGCGGGCTGGAATTTCAACCCGCGGCGCTCGAATTCATCTCGGACCGTGTACCAGATCGCCGATTCCTTGGGCAGCATCAGCAGAGGATAGCGGCTGACCTGCTCGAACTCGACCACCTCCTTGAGAGCAATGGGATGGTTGCGCGGCGCCACCACCAGGAATTCGTCGTCGAACAGCGGCTCGAAATCGTATTCGGCGCTCTTGCCGCTGAACGGCACCACGGCGAGATCGGCCGTGGCGTTGCTGACATAGTGCAGCACCGTGCCGACGAATTCGTCGGTCAGGGTGATAGCAACGCCGGGATTGGCCTGCGAGAACTGGCGGATGATCGGCGGCAGCACGGAAGCAGCGACACTGGGTGCTGCGGCGATGGCGACGCGGCCGCGCTGCAAGGTGGCTTCGTTGCGGAACTCCTGCACCAGCGAGCGCAGCTCGGTAACGGTATGCTCCGCCCGCAACCGTAGCCGTTCTCCAGCCTCGGTGGTAGTGACGCGGCGGGTGGTGCGATTGAGCAGCTTGACGCCCAGCACGTTCTCCAGCCGCTGCACCCGGCTGGTGACGGAAGGTTGCGATATCCCAAGCTTTTCGGCAGCGCGACGGAAGCTGCCCAGCTCCGAAACGGCGATAAAGGTTTCGAGCTCATCCGGCCCGATATTGATCCGATCCATAAAAGAACGAATAGCATATTTTCGATTGCTTAATCAAAGCCATCTGCGCTGAATGTCCAACAGAACCAACTTCGTTATCGAGGTGCTTAAGGTGTTCTATCGCCCCAGAGATTTGCGCCAGCCGCGCCTGCAGCGCTCCGAGCTGGCGGTCCCGGCCAGCTCGGAAAAATTCTTCGAGAAGGCGGCCAAAGGCCCGGCCGATGCGGTGTTCCTGGACCTGGAAGACGCCGTGGTGCCGGAGCTGAAGGACAAGGCGCGCGAACTGGCGGTGCAGGCGCTGAACGACATCGACTGGGGCGAGAAAATCATGGCGGTGCGGGTCAATGCGCTCGACACGCCATGGGCCTATCGCGACATCGTGGCAGTTGCCGAGCGCTGCAAGCGGCTGGACATGATCCTGCTGCCCAAATGCGGCATCGCAGCCGACGTCTACGTGGTCGAGCAGCTCCTCAACGGCATCGAAGCCACGATCGGCCGCAAGACGCAGATCGGCATCGAAGTGCTGATCGAGACCGCGGCGGGCCTGGCCAATGTCGAGGAGATAGCGCAAGCCTCGGAGCGGCTGGAAGCGATGATCTTCGGCATCGGCGATTTCACGGTGTCGATGCGTGCGCGCGATCCTTTCACCGGCCAGTCCAATCCGCGCTATCGCATGTTCGGACGCGACGAGACGGGTGGTGTCGAGCGCAGCTGGAGCGATCCGTGGCATTTCGCCCTGGCGAAAATCGCCACCACCTGCCGTGCTTTCGGCCTGCGGCCGATCGATGGGCCGTTCGTCGATTTCAAGGATGCCGAGGCGTTTCGATCCTCGGCCGAGCGCGCATCGGCGCTGGGTTATGAAGGCAAATGGGCGATCCATCCTTCGCAGGTGGAACTTGCCAACGATGTCTTCGCCCCGGGGCCGGAAGACATCGTCCGCGCTCGGGCGATTAAAGAAGCGATGGCGAAATCCGGCGGCAATGGCGCCATTCAGATGGATGGCCGGCTGGTCGATCTGGCGCATATTAAACTCGCCGACGCGCTGCTCGAGCGGCAGGCACTGATTGATGCCAGGCGGCGCTGACATGGCGGACGAAGCCACACTGCCGCTGGCGGGCATGCGGGTGCTGGATGCAGCGACGTTCCTCGCCGGCCCGTTTTGCGCGGCGATCTTCTCCGAGTTCGGCGCCGAGGTGATCAAGGTCGAGCATCCCGATTTTCCCGATCCGATGCGCAATATCGGTATGAAGGCGGAAACCGGCGATTCGCTGACTTTCCTGAGCGAAGGGCGCAACAAGAAGACAGTGACGCTCAATCTCGGCAAGCCGGAGGGGGCCGAGCTTTTCAAGCGTCTGGTGGCGCAAAGCGACGTGGTGGTCGAGAACTTCCGCCCCGGCACCATGGAAAAATGGGGGTTGGGCTACAAGGATCTGGCGGCGGTCAAGCCCGACATCGTCATGGTGCGCATTACAGCCTATGGCCAGGATGGCCCGTACAAGAATCGTCCGGGGTTCGCCCGCATTGGGCATGCTTTCAGCGGCCTGACATATCTCGCCGGCGAGGCTGACGGACCGCCGGTCATTCCAGGATCGACGTCGCTGGGCGATTACATCTCCGGCCTCTATGGCGCGCTCGGCGCCCTGATGGCGTTGCGCCATCGCGACCAGACGGGCGAGGGGCAGTACATCGACGTGGCGCTCTATGAATCGACATTCCGCATGCTGGACGAACTGGCGCCGGCCTTCGCGAAGTTCGGCTTCGTGCGCCAGCGCATGGGCGCCGATACCTCCACCATCGTGCCGCACAGCCATTACCAGTGCGGCGATGGGCAATGGGTGGCGCTGGCCTGCTCCAGCGACAAGATCTTCGAGAAGCTGGCGCATGCCATGGGCCGGTCCGACCTGGTGCAGCCTGGAAGCTACGAGACCATGCAAGCGCGCGTTGACAACCGGGATTTCATCAACGGCATCGTCAGCGCCTGGATCGGCAGCAAGACGCGCGATGAACTGATGGCTATCTGTCTCGACAAGGATATCCCCTGCGGGCCGGTCAACAGCATCGCGGATATTTTCGCCGATCCGCATTTTGCCGCGCGCGGCAGCATGACCACTCTGCCGCATCCGGAAGTCGGTGAGGTGGTGATACCGTCGGTACTGCCGCGTTTGTCGAAAACCCCGGGACGCGTGGCGCATCTGGGACGGCGGCATGGGGAAAATACCAACGACGTCTACGGCGAGTTGCTGGGATTGACGGCGGCAAAGCTTGCCGAGCTAAAAACACGCGGCGTCGTCTGAGGAAATCGGGGAAGGAAGCGGAAGCGATGGGCGAGCAGAAAAGACAAATGACGCTGGTTGCGTTCCTGCAGGCGCAGAACTGTTCCAACTATTCCGCGTCGTGGCGGCATCCACAGACCATGCCCGACTTCCTGACGCCGCAATATTACCAGCGCATCGCCCGCACGCTGGAAGAGGGCAAGTTCGACCTGGCGTTCTTCGACGATCGCTTGGCGCTGCCTGACCGTTACGATGACGACTTCGAGGAAGCCGTGCGCCATGGCATTCGCGTCGTGAAGATGGATCTGGTTTCCATCATGACGGCCATGGGTTTGGCGACGCAACGTCTGGGCATCGGCGGCACCTATTCGACGACCTATTACGAGCCGTTCCACGTGGCGCGGGTTTTCGCCACGCTCGATCTGATGATCGGCGGCCGCGCCGCCTGGAACGTGGTTACGTCGCTGAACAATTCCGAGGCGATGAATTTCAGCCAGACGGAGCATCTGGAGCACGATCTGCGCTACGACCGCGCCGACGAATTCATGGAAGTGGTGCTGGGACACTGGAACACCTGGGACAAGGATGCGATCCAGCTCGATCGCGAGAAGGGCATCTTTGCCGATCCCAAGAAGGTCCATCGTCTCGATCACGACGGAAAATTCTTCCGCTCGCGGGGGCCGTTCACCGTGCCACGCTCGGCGCAGGGTCATCCCGTCCTCATCCAGGCGGGCCAGAGCGGGCGCGGCAAGACCTTCGCGTCGCGCTGGGGCGAACTGATCTTCATGATTTTCGCCAATCTGGCGATCGGCAAGAAAACCTACGCCGATTTCAAGCAGCAGGTGTCGCTAGCCGGCCGCGATCCCGACAAGGTGAAGCTGGCGCCGCTGATCTATGCCGTGCCGGGCGAGACCAAAGCCATTGCCGAGGACAAGGTGGCGCTGATCGACAGTCTGGCCCATCCGATGGATGCGCTGGCGCTGCTATCGGAAGTGCTGAACTTCGATTTCGCCAGCAAGCCGATCGACGAGCCGTTCACCGACGACGAGCTGAAGTCGATCTCCGGCCTGCAGGCCATGCGCGATCGCGTCATCCAGTTGAGCGGCAAGCCCAATCCCACGACGCGCGATTTCGTACAGTTTTCCGGCCGCGGCACGATCCGCGAAGTGCCGACTTTCGTCGGCACTGCCTCATCCATCGCCGACCAGATGGAAGAATGGTTCAATGGTGGCGCCTGCGACGGCTTCGTGCTGGGCGCGACGCACATGCCGGGCGCCTATGAGGATTTCGTTCGCCTGGTGGTGCCGGAATTGCAGCGGCGTGGGCTG
>JAQSWP010000277.1 GCA_029266575.1 Alphaproteobacteria bacterium
GCCTGCAGCAACAGCGTCGATTTGCCGATGCCCGGATCGCCGCCCACCAGCACTGCGGAACCGGGCACCAGCCCGCCGCCGCAGACTCTATCGAATTCGCCGATGCCGGTGCGCCGGCGCGGCAACTCGGCCGAAGTGCCGGAGAGCGGGCTGAGCTCGATTTTGCGGCTCTTGCCGCTCGACAAGCCGCGCAAGGGACCGGAGACGGCGGATGCTTTCGGCGCTTCCTCGACGATCGAGTTCCACGCGCCGCAGGATTCGCACTTGCCGCTCCACTTGGTGGTCGCAGCGCCACATTGCTGGCAGACGAAGCTCTTTTGCGGCTTGGCCATGGCTTATAGCCGCCGCACTTGCATCTGGATCGGCCCCTCGGCGCGGCCATGGATGAATTGATCGACATGCGGATTGCCGGAGCGGTCGATCTCGCCGGTCGCGCCCTGCCAGATGATCTTGCCGCCGAAAATCATGGCGATGCGGTCGGCGATCTTGCGGGCGCTGATCATGTCGTGGGTGATCGAGACGGCGGTGGCGCCAAGTCCCTTCACCGATTTCACGATCAGATCGTTGATGACGTCCGACATGATGGGATCCAGGCCGGTGGTCGGCTCGTCGAAAAAGATGATTTCCGGTTCGCGCGCGATCGCCCGTGCCAGCGACACGCGCTTTTGCATGCCGCCCGAGAGTTCGGCCGGCGACAGCTCGGCGACTTCGGCGTTGAGGCCGACGGCCGCCAGCTTGGCCAGCGCGATTTTCTTGGCCTCTGACCGCGCCATGCCGTCGGCCTGTATGGGACCGAAGGCCACGTTCTCCCACACCGGCAGCGAATCGAACAGCGCGCCGCCCTGGAACAGCATGCCGAACTTGCGCATGATCTGCTGCCGCTCGTGCCGCGACATGGTGGTGACTTCCTGGCCGTCGATCCTGATCGAACCGCTGTCGGGCTGCAGCAGCCCCAATATGCATTTCAGCAGCACCGACTTGCCGGTGCCCGAGCCGCCGATGATGACCACCGATTCCTGCACGCCGATATCGAGGTCGATGCCGTTCAGCACCTTCTTCGGCCCGAAGGATTTGTAGAGGCTGCGGATCTCGATCTTGGGGGCCATGGCTAGCGCGCGAAGAACATTTCGGTGATGAGATAGTTGAAGGTCAGGATCAGGATCGAGGCCGAAACCACGGCATTGGTGGTGGCCTGGCCGACGCCCTGCGCGCCGCCCTTGGAGCGGTAGCCGTTGTAGCAGCCCATCAGCGAGATGATGAAGCCGAAGGCGGCCGCTTTCACCAGGCCGGAGAACACGTCCTCGAATTGCAGGAAGTCCCAGGTGTTGCGCAGATAGGCGGTGGAATTGAAATCGAGCTTGGCGACGCCGACGATCCAGCCGCCCATGACGCCGATGATGTCGGCCACCAGCACCAGCACGGGCAGGGTCAGCGTGCCGGCGATCAGCCGCGGCGCCACGAGATACTTGAACGGATCGGTGGCGAGCGTGGTCAGCGCGTCGATCTGCTCGGTCACGCGCATGGTGCCGATCTCGGCCGCCATGGCAGCGCCAATGCGGCCCGCCACCATCAACCCGGCCAGCACCGGTCCCAGCTCGCGCGTCAGCGACACGATCACCACGTTGGGGATGGCGCTCTCGGCGGCGAAGCGGGAGAAGCCAGTGTAGCTCTGCAGCGCCAGCACCATGCCGGTGAAGATCGCGGTCAGGCCGACGACCGGCAGCGAGTAGTACCCGATCTCGATCATCTGCCGCAGGATGTGCCGCCAGTAGAAGGGCGGGCGGAAACAGTGCGACACGCCTTCCAGGGCGAACATGGTGAGGCTGCCGGCGCCCTGCAGGAAATTCAGCACGGTGCGGCCGACGCCGGTGAGGATGGGCAGGTTCACGCGACGGCGCCGATATAGCGGTGGTGATAGCGGGCGCCGAGCTGGGTCAGGATCTCGTAGCCGATCGTGCCGCCGCGCTCGCCCAGCTCGTCGGCGCCGATATGCGGGCCGAGCAATTCGACCTCGTCGCCCGGCCGCATTTGTTGGGCTGCCTCGGTGGCATCGACGGTGATCAGGTCCATGGAAATGCGGCCCACGACCGGCAGGGGCTGGCCCTTGAAAAACACGACGCTCCGCTCCTTCAGCGACCGCAAATAGCCATCGGCATAGCCGACCCCCACGGTGGCGATGCGGCTGGGCCTTCTGGCCAGCCATTCGGCACCGTATCCAACGCCAATTCCAGTGTCAACGCTATGAATTTGCAGGATTTTTCCGGTCAAGGTGACGACGGATTGCATCGGATTGGCAGCCCACGGCACCGGATTGATACCGTACAGCGCCGCACCCGGGCGCACCAGGTCGTGATGCCAGGCCGAGCCCAGAAAGATGCCCGACGAATTGGCCAGCGAGGCGGTGGCCTTGGGCAGTTGCGCCAGCGCCGACAGGAAGCGATCGCGCTGGTCGAGATTGAGCTTATGGTTCTCCAGATCGGCGCAGGCGAGATGGCTCATCCATAAAAACGGCTTCAATCCGTCCAGCCGCGATTTGTCCTGCGCCAGCGCCTGCACTTCGCTGGCATTCAGCCCCAGCCGGTTCATGCCGGTGTCGATATGCACTACGGCGTCGAGCTTGCGTCCCAGCCTTTTCGCCAAAGCCTGCCAGGCTTCGATCTGGCCGAGATCGTTCAGCGCCGGCAGCACGTTGTGCTCGACGAAGTTGCGCTCAAGCCCGGGCAGCGGGCCATTGAGCGCCACGATGGGCAGTTCGGGGACGGTCTCGCGCAGCCGCACGGCTTCTTCCAGATGCGCCACGAAGAACCAGCGGCAACCTTCGGCCTGCAAGCGGCGCGCCACTTCGCCCGCGCCCAGCCCGTAGCCATTGGCCTTCACCACCGCCGCGCATTGCGCCGGCTTCGCCCGCTCCGCCAGCAGCCGCCAGTTGGCGGCGATGGCGTCGAGATCGATGGTCAAGGTGCCGGCGGTGCCGCGTGTCATGGAATCCATTCTGTCGGAGCCGGGGCAGGGGTGACAAACCCCCCGACAAACCCTCGGGCAGGAGTGACAAACCCCCTGTCAATCCCCCCGACAACCACCCCGTCAAACCGTGTCAAACCCCGACGCACACACTCTCCCCCTTATATATCCCCTTCTTGGGTTGGAGGGGCGGCCCTGGTGGCCCGCCCAT
>JAQSWP010000098.1 GCA_029266575.1 Alphaproteobacteria bacterium
GAACGCCGCCTGTGACGGCGCCAGCAGTTCGGCGGCTTTCTCGGGATCGGGCTGCAGCCAGGTCTCGAACTCGTCCGGCGTCAGCACGCGCGGCATGCGGTTGTGGATGTCGCGCAGTTCGGGTGCTGCGTCGGTGGTGACGATGGTGAAGTTCTGCACCTTGGCGCCGTCGGGCGCGGTCCACAGATTCCACAGACCGGCGAAACCCATCTTGTCGCCATCGACCTGCATGGCATAGGGCTGCTTCTGCTTCGGCCCCAGCACCTTCCACTCGTACCAGTGGCTCGCCGGCACGATGCAGCGGCGGGTGGCGAAGGGCTGGGCATAGAGCTTGGAATCTCGCAGCGTTTCGGCCTTGGCGTTGATGGTGGTGAGCTTCATCTCCTTCAGGTCGCGGGTCCAGGGCGGGATCAGGCCCCAGCGCGCCATCTCCGCCACCCGCCCGCCCTCCTTCTTGCGCCGGATGATGGGGATGATCTGCGTCGGGCAGACGTTCCAGCTCGGCTGCAAATTGCTTTGCAGGTAGGGCAGGGTGAGCTGGTAGAGCTCGTAAATCTCATCCCAGGTGTAGTCGTAGGTGAAGCGTCCGCACATGAGGCAGCTTACGCCTCGGCGGCGGCGACCACGTAGCGCTTGAACAGGGCGCGCAGCTCGATCAGCTCGTCTTCGCCGACGTCGCCGTCCTCCAGCCTGGTCTCCATCGGCTTCAGCCGCCGCTTGACCGGCACCGGGGTGCGGTTGGAGTGCAGCAGGGCATAGAGCATCTCGTAGCTGGTCAGCTCGCGGCCATGGCCGGTGCCGGGACGCGGCCGCTCCGGCCGGGGCGCGGCGGCGGCGTGAACGCCGTTCACCGGCAAGGTCACGGACTGGGCGCCGAGCAGGGTTTCCCACGACACGCCGGAATTCCTCACCAGCAGCGTCGCCCGCCGCGCGGCGGCCAGCGCTTCGCCGTCATGGACCGAGCCCATGAGTTCGAGGATTTTCGCCAATTGCTGCCGGTTGAGCGCCATGGAAACGAACGGCGTGGAGAATTGAACCTGGCGCCAGTTTGCCCGATCCCGATTCGCTTGCAAGCAGTATGCTTGTGAATAAGCCTATTCGGCCGCCGCACGCAGCAGGCCCAGCCGGCTCCACACGTCGAGCAGGGCGCGAATGAGATCGTTTATCATCGCATCGTCATGCAATGGTGTGGGCGTCAGCCGCAGCCGCTCCGCGCCGCGCGGCACGGTGGGATAGTTGATCGGCTGCACGTAGATGCGGTGCTGCTGCAACAGCAGATCGGACGCGCGCTTGCAGCGTTCGGCATCGCCCACGAACAGCGGCACGATATGGCTGTCGGACGCCATCACCGGCAGGCCGGCGGCCAGCAGTTTGCCCTTGAGCGTGGCGGCGCGCTCCTGGTGGCGGGCGCGGATCTCGGGGTGGCGGCGCAGGTGGCGCACGCTGGCCAGCGCCCCGGCGGCGATCGAGGGCGGCAGGGCGGAGGTGAAGATGAAGCCCGCACCGAAGCTGCGGATGAAATCGACCAGCTCCGGCGAGGAGGCGACATAGCCGCCGATGACGCCGAAGGCCTTGGCCAGCGTGCCCTGCACGACATCGACCTTGCCCTGCACGCCGTCGCGCTCGGCGACGCCGGCCCCTTGCGCGCCATACATGCCGACCGCATGCACCTCGTCGAGATAGGTCAGCGCGCCGTATTTATGCGCCACGTCGCAGATCTCGCCGATCGGCGCGATGTCACCGTCCATCGAGTACACAGATTCGAAGGCCACGATCCTGGCGGCGTTGGGATCGGCGTCGCGCAGCTTGCGCTCCAGATCGGCGACGTCGTTGTGGCGGAAGATGTGCCGCCTGGCGCCGGAGTGGCGGATGCCGGCGATCATCGAGGCATGGTTCAGCGAGTCGGAGAAGATGTTGCAGTCGGGCAATCTGCTGCCCAAGGTCATCAGCGCGGTCTCGTTGGCGACATAGCCCGAGGTGAACACCAGCGCCGCATCCTTGCCGTGCAGGTCGGCCAGCTCGCGCTCGAGCAGGACATGGTTGTGGTTGGTGCCGGAGATGTTGCGCGTGCCGCCGGCCCCGGCGCCCGCCGCGTCGAGCGCTGCGCGCATGGCGTCGAGCACCACCTCGTGCTGGCCCATGCCGAGATAGTCGTTGGAGCACCACACGGTGACCCGCTCGGTCTTGCCGTCGCGGTGGTTGCGGGCGAAGGGGAATTGTCCGGCCTCGCGCTCGAGATCGGCGAAGACGCGGTAGCGGCCTTCGGCCTGCAGATCCTCAAGCGCCTGGCGGAAGAAACTCTGGTAATCCATGTCCATTCCAATGCGGCGCGACCGACCCGGCCGCACCGCCAATGAAACCCCCGTAGCCCTTGATTTATATCAAGAAGTTTTGCCCCTCACGGTGGCGCATTGCCGCATGGCAGCGCCCAGGAAATGGACACGCCCATGCCCGCCGGAATTGCCGATAATACCCCGGTGCGCGGGCAATTCCCCTTCTATCTCGGCAGTTTAGGCGCCTGGTTCACCGGGCTTGGCCTGCAACTGGTGATGTTCCCCTGGCTGGTGGCGGTGGTGCTGGAAGCGCCGCCGCATCTGGTCGGCATCGCCCAGACCGCGCTGATGGCGCCGTCCATCGTGTTCATCCTGCTGGGCGGCGCGGTGGCCGACCGCAATGACGGCCGCCGGCTGCTGATCCGCTACCATCTGTTTTCCGCCATCCCGCCGCTCGCCCTGGCCGCCGTGATCGGCTCGGGCAATCTGAGTTACATCGCCCTGGTGGTGTTCGGCCTGGCGATGGGCACGCTGGGCGCTTTCGCCATGCCGGCGCGCGATGCGCTGCTGGCCCATGTCGCCGGCGCCAATATCGCGCGCGGCGTCGCCATCGTCACCGGCGTACAGTTCCTGGCCCAGCTCATCGGCATGGTGGGCGCCAGCCAGGCGGAAGCGGTGGGCGCGCCGGTGCTGCTGGCGATCCAGGCCGCGATCATGGCGCTGGGGGCGGTGGCGTGCTGGAAGCTCCTGCCCGCGCCGGCCAACAAGGCCAGCGCCGAGGGCAGCCGCTTCGCGGCAATCGTCGAGGGCATGCGCGAGGCTTTCTCCACCCCCAGCATCTGGCCGGTGATCGTCGCCATGCTGGGCATCGGCATCTTCTACATCGGCTCGTTCAACGTGCTGCTGCCGGTGATGGTGCGCGACGATTACGGCGGCGGCGCGCGGGAGATCGCCACGGTCAATTTCTTCTTCTGGGGCGGGGCGCTGGTGTCGATCTTCGCCCAGGTGCGCATCGGCCAGTTGAAGCATCCCGGCCGCGCCATGCTGGTCTCGCTGGTGCTGTCGGCCTTCGTGCTGATCGCCATGGCCTTGCCGCTGCCGTTCTATGGCCTGGGCGCGCTGTGCGCGATCTGGGGCATCAGCGCCGGCATCAACATGACGCAAGGCCGCACCATCGTGCAGATGGCGGCGCCGCCGTCGCATCGCGCCCGCATTCTTTCTCTATTCCAACTGGGCTTCATGGGCGGCGCGCCGGTCGGCACCTTGCTGATCGGCGCTCTCGCCGGACTCACCGACGTCCACACCGCCTGCATCCCGCCAGCGCTCATCATGCTGGCGCTGCTGCTGTTCCTGCGGCTGCGGTCGGGACTGTGGGGGCATCGGTCTTAAAGGCGGCAACCTCACAATGCCCTTCTCCCGCCTGCGGGAGAAGGTGGGCGAAGCCCGGCTGAGGGTGTTGTTCCAACCCGGCAGACGCCGACCGCTTCCTTCATGCGCGCTTCATCCTTCGCCGGGCTCAGGATGAAGGGAATGGATGGCCTGCTCGTAGCTGACGCAGCACACCCTCATCCGCCCTTCGGGCACCTTCTCCCGCAAGCGGGAGAAGGGCATAACTTGCTAGAGGACGCTCTACCCCTTGAACTCTCCGGCGCTGCGCAGATCGGCGAGCGTCAGGTCGAGCGCCGTGGTGACGCGGGCGAACATGTCGGCGATGTCGGTCTCGGTCATTACCAAAGGCGGCGAGAAGGCGATGGAGTCGCCCATGTTGCGCTGGATCAGGCCGTTGTTCTGGGCATGCTTGGCGACCAGGCCGCCGGCGCTGCCGATTCCGGGGAAAGCCTCCTTGGTCTTCTTGTCCTTGACCAGCTCGATGGCGCCGATCATGCCGATGCCGCGCACTTCGCCGACCAGCGCATGGTTGCCGAGCTTGCGCAAACCTGCCTGCATCACCGGACCCACTTTGCGCACATGGCCGACCAGGTCGATCTCGTCGTAGATCTTCAGGGTCTCGACCGCGACGGCGGCCGGCACCGGGTGGCCCGAATAGGTGTAGCCGTGGCCGAAGGTGCCGATCTTCTCGCTCTCGACCAGCATCGCCTGCCACACTTTCTCGTTCACCATCACCGCCGAGATCGGCAGGAAGGAAGCGGAGAGCGCCTTGGCGCAGGTGACGATGTCGGGCTTGATGTCGAACGTCTGGCAGCCCCAGTAATTGCCGGTGCGGCCGAAGCCGCAAATGACCTCGTCGGCGATGAACAGCACGTCGTGCTTCTTCAGCACCGCCTGGATCTTCTCGTAATAGCCAACCGGCGGCACGATGACGCCGCCGGCGCCCATCACCGGCTCGGCGATGAAGGCGGCGACCGTCTCCGGGCCTTCCTTCTGGATCATCGTGTCCAGCGAATCAGCCAGACGCGTGGCGAACTGCTCTTCGCTCTCGCCCTCCTGGCCGAAGCGGTAGAAATGCGGGCAGTCGGTGTGCAGGATATTGGCGATCGGCAGATCGAAATCGCGATGGTTGTTGGGCAGGCCGGTGAGGCTGGCCGAGGCGATGGTGACGCCGTGATAGCCCTTGATGCGCGAGATCACCTTCTTCTTGTGCGGCCGGCCCAGCGCATTGCTGTAGTACCACACCAGTTTCAGGGCGCTGTCATTGGCTTCCGAGCCGGAATTGGCGAAGAACACCCGCGCCATCGGCACCGGCGCGCGCTTGAGCAGCATCTCCGCCAGCTCGATCATCGGCTCGTGCGATTTGCTGGCGAAGCCATGATAGAACGGCAGCTGCCGCATCTGCTTCAGCGCCGCCTGCACCAGCCGCTCGTTGTCGAAACCCAGCGACGCGCTCCACAAGCCCGCCATGCCTTCGAGATAGTCGTTGCCCGAATCGTCGTAGACCCGCACGCCCTGGCCGCGGGCGATCACCAGCGGGCCTTCGCTGAGATGCTTCTTCAGATGCGTATAGGGATGCACCACCGAGGCGATGTCGCGGGCCTGCAGCGAATTGGGGGCGTTGTGGGTCACGTGGGTCTCCTGGGAAGGCGAGGCGGACTATGCTGCGATGCAATGTCGGGCCTGCAAGGGTAGGCCGATTGCGCGTTTCAGGCCAGAGAGGTTCTCGATGGAAACCGGCGATGGCCGGTTTGTCAGGTAACAAAGCCGTTGGGTGGCGCTACGCGATTGACTCGCTTGGCGGAGTGTTCTACGCGATAGCCAAGGGAAAACCGGCATTCCGCCGGTCTGACCATCATGTCCGAGCCCGTCCGTTCAAGGACGGCACAAACATAAACTGGGAGACGATATCCATGAAAATCGGTTTCAGGACGCTGATCCTGGCGGCAGGCGCCTTTGCGCTTTCGTCGATGGCGTCGGGAACAGCCTTTGCCCAGGGCAAGGTGTTCAAATGGGCCAATGACGGCGACGTCAACTCGATGGACCCGTACGCGCGCAACGAGACCTTCCTGCTGTCCTTCCTCAACAACGTCTACGAAGGCCTGGTCCGCCGCGACGGCAACCTCAAGCTCGAGCCGTCGCTGGCCACCTCGTGGAAGCTCGCCACGCCGACGACCTGGGAGTTCAAGCTGCGCCAGGGCGTGAAGTTCCATGACGGCACGCCGTTCGTCGCCGACGACGTCGTGTTCTCGATCAATCGCGCCAACGCCGGCGCGTCGAACATGAAGGGCTACTTCGTGTCGATGAAGGAGATCCGCAAGGTCGACGAGCAGACCGTGGTGCTCGAGACCAAGTATCCCGACCCGCTGATGGTCGATAAGCTGGCGCAGATCTTCATCATGTCCAAGGCCTGGGCGGAGAAGAACAACGCCACCGGCGTCGCCGACCTGACCAAGCCGGACGAGAGCAACTTCGCCACCCGCAACGCCAACGGCACCGGCCCCTTCAAGCTGCAAAGCCGCGAGCCGGACGTCAAGACCGTGCTGGTGAAGAACGCCGCCTGGTGGGACAAGATGCCGGGCAACATCGACGTTGCGGAATTCAACCGCATCGCCAATGCCGCCACCCGCACCGCCGCGCTGCGTTCGGGCGAAGTGCATTTCGTCTACACCGTGCCGCCGCAGGACGAAGACGCGCTGTCCAAGGATCCCAACACCAAGGTGGTGGCGGGCCGCGAGACCCGCGTCGTCTATCTCGGCTTCGACCAGGAGCGCAACGAGCTGCTGAAGTCCAACGTCAAGGGCAAGAACCCGTTCAAGGACGTGCGCGTGCGCAAGGCGTTCATGGCGGCGATCGACGTCGAGGCGATGAAGCGCACCATCATGCGCGGCCAGTCCTTCCCGACCGCGCTGATGGTCGGCCAGGGCATCAACGGCTACTTCAAGGAGCTCGACGTGCGGCCGAAGCTGGACGTCGAAGGCGCCAAGAAGCTGCTGGCCGACGCCGGCTACCCGCAGGGCTTCGAAGTCGGCATGGACTGCCCGAACGACCGCTACGTGCAAGACGAGGCGATCTGCAAGGCGGTGGTGTCGATGCTGGCCCGCATCAACGTCAAGGTGAACCTGAACGCGCAGACGCGCGCCAAGTACTTCGCCGAGATCCTGCGCAAGCCGGACTACAGCCCGGGCAACACCAGCTTCTTCATGCTGGGCTGGTCGCCGGCCTCGACCTACGACGCGCACAACGTGCTGGAGCAGCTGATCCAGACGCCGAGCGCCGCCACCAAGAAGGGCGGCTTCAATCCGGGCGGCTACTCCAACAAGAAGGTCGATGAGCTGTCCGACAAGATCGAGCAGGAGACCGACAAGGCCAAGCGCGACGCGATGCTGAAGGAAGCGCAGAAGATCCACCTCGACGAGGTCGGCCATATCCCGCTGCATCAGCAGGCGGTGGTGTGGGCCATGCGCAAGAACGTTGACGTCGTGCAGCGGGCGGACAACGTCTTCCCGCTGATGTACGTCAAGATGAAATAAGACCGTCGCTCGAAAATCGGGAATGGTCCGGACGCGAGTCCGGGCCATTCCGCTTTTGCCAGCCCGATGCTAGCGTTCATTATCCGCCGCTTGTTCCAGGGTATCATCGTCATGCTGGCGGTGGGCCTGGTGGCGTTCTCGCTGTTCAATTTCGTCGGCGATCCGATCAACAGCCTGGTCGGCATCGACACCCCGCTCGACGAGCGCGAGAAGCTGCGCGAGCAGCTGGGCTTGAACGATCCGTTCCCCATCCAGTTCGGCCGCTTCGTGCTCAACGGCGTGCAGGGCAATTTCGGCCTGTCCTATCGCATGAGCGAGCCGGTGATGCGGGTGATCGGCTCGCGCCTGCCGGCCACGGTCGAACTCAGCCTGGTCGCCGCCATCATCGCGCTGGTGCTGGGCGTCGGCATGGGCGTGTTCACCGGCCTCTATCCGCGCGCCGCGCTCAGTAGAATATTCCTCACCGTGTCGCTGATCGGCGTCTCGCTGCCCACCTTCCTGACCGGCATCCTGCTCATCCTGGTGTTCGCCGTCTGGCTCGGCGTGCTGCCGTCCTTCGGCCGCGGCGACGTGGTGAGCTTCGGCGCCTGGACCAGCGGTTTCTTCACCAGCACCGGCCTGCGCGCGCTGATCCTGCCCGCCGTCACCCTGGGCCTGTTCCAGCTCACTTTGATCATGCGCCTGGTGCGCTCGGAAATGCTGGAAGTGATGCGCACCGACTACATCAAGTTCGCCCGCGCCCGCGGCCTGACCGACCGCGCCATCAATTTCGGCCATGCGCTGAAGAACACGCTGGTGCCGGTCATCACCATCACCGGCCTGCAGCTCGGCGCCATCATCGCCTTCTCGATCATCACCGAGACGGTGTTCTCGTGGCCCGGCATGGGCCAGCTCTTCATCCAGTCGGTGCAGTCGGTCGATATTCCGGTGATGGCGACCTACCTGGTGCTGATCGCGCTGTTCTTCGTCGTGATCAATCTGTGCGTCGATCTCCTGTACTACGCCGTCGATCCGCGCCTGCGCTTCGACGGCAGCAAGGGAGGGCACTGAGATGACCAGCCGCGTCGGCGCCACCTTGCACAAGATCTGGGACAGCGACGTCGCCTACAGCTTCCGCCGCTCCCCGGTGGTGGTGGTGGCTGGCGTCACCACCTTGCTGCTGTTCCTGATCGCTATCTTCGCGCCGCTGATCTCGCCGTTCGATCCGCTCGATCTCGCCACCATCGACCTGACCAACGGGCTGCTGCCGCCGGCCTGGCATCCCGATGGCAATCCCGAATTCGTGCTCGGCACCGACGAGCAGGGCCGCGACATGCTGTCGGCGATCTTCTACGGCTTGCGCCTGTCGCTGTTCGTGGGGTTCGTCTCGGTGCTGTTCGCCATGGCGCTGGGCATCACCCTGGGCTTGATCAGCGGCTATGCCGGCGGCTCGGTCGATGCGGTGATCATGCGGGCGGCCGACGTGCAGCTGACCTTTCCCGCCATCCTGGTGGCGCTGCTGATCAATGGCATCGCCCGCGGCATCATCGGCAACGAACGCTTCGACGAGCTGGCGATCATCGTGGTCATCCTCGCCATCGGCCTGTCGTTCTGGGTGCAATACGCGCGCACCGTGCGCGGCTCGGTGCTGGTCGAGAAGAACAAGGAGTACGTGCAGGCGGCCAAGGTCATCGGGCTGCATCCGCTGCTGATCCTGTTCCGCCACATCCTGCCCAACGTCATGGGGCCGGTGCTGGTCATCGCCACCATCAACCTGGCGCTGGCCATCATCACCGAAGCCACTCTCTCGTTCCTGGGCGTCGGCCTGCCGGCCACCACCCCGTCGCTGGGGCGGCTGATCGAGGAAGGCAACCGCATGCTGCAGGAAGGCAAATGGTGGATCGCCATCATGCCGTCCATCGCGCTGGTCATCCTGGTGCTGTCCGTCAACCTTCTCGGGGATTGGCTGCGCGATGCGCTCAATCCCAAGCTGCGCTAGCGCATGAATGCGATCCCCAACCAGCCGCTGCTGGAAGTCCGCAACCTGCGGGTCGAGTTCCCGACCCGCCGCGGCACCTTGCTGGCGGTGGACGACGTCTCCTTCCATATCGCGCCAGGCGAGGTGCTGGGCGTGGTGGGCGAATCGGGCGCCGGCAAGTCGCTGACCGGCGCCGCCATCATCGGCCTGCTGGAGCCGCCCGGCCGGGTGGCCGGCGGCGAAATCCTGCTGGCGGGGCGGCGCATCGACCAGCTCAGCTACGACGAGATGCGCAAGGTGCGCGGGGCACAGATCGGCGCCATCTTCCAGGATCCGCTGACCAGCCTCAATCCGCTCTACACGGTGGGCCGCCAGCTGATCGAGACCATCCAGACGCATGTCAAACTCACGGCGCAGCAGGCGCGGACCCGCGCCATCGATCTGCTGAAGGAAGTTGGCATCCCCGCCGCCGAGCAGCGCATCGACCATTATCCGCACCAGTTCTCGGGCGGCATGCGCCAGCGCGTGGTGATCGCGCTTGCGCTGTGCGCCAATCCCAAGCTGATCATCGCCGACGAGCCGACCACCGCGCTCGACGTCTCGATCCAGGCGCAGATCATCGCGCTAATCAAGCGGCTGTGCCGCGAGCATGGCACGGCGGTGATGCTGGTGACGCACGACATGGGCGTCATCGCCGAGACCGCCGATCGGGTGGCTGTGATGTATGCCGGGCGCATCGCCGAGATCGGCCCGGTGCGCGAGGTGGTCAAGAACGCGCGCCATCCCTATACCTCCGGCCTGATGGGCTCGATCCCGTCGGTGGGCGGCGAGCAGGGCAAGCTGACCCAGATTGAAGGTTCGATGCCGCGGCTGACCGAAATCCCGCCCGGCTGCGCCTTCAACCCGCGCTGTCCCGAGGCGGGCGAGCGCTGCGTGGTGGAGCGGCCCGATCTGCTGCCGGCGGGACGCTCCTCCGCCGCCTGCTGGCTCTACGATGCGGCCGGTGTCGGCCGCAAGCTGCGCCAGCCGCAAACAGTTCCCGAGGCCGTCAATGGCTGAGCGGGCGGAACGCAAGATCAGCGCCGGCGGCGAGACGCTGCTGCAGGTGCGCGATCTCAAGCGCTATTTCGACGTCTCGCCGCCCTGGCTCAACCGGGTGCTGGAAGGCAAGCCGGAGCAGATCGTGCGCGCCGTCGATGGCATCGATTTCGACATCGCCCAGGGCGAAACCCTGTCGCTGGTGGGCGAATCGGGCTGCGGCAAGTCCACCGTGGCGCGGCTGATCGTCGGCCTCTACCGGCCGAGCGGCGGCACCATCGCTTTCGAAGGCCGCGTGCTCGACCCCTCGATCAAGCGCCAGGACATGGCCAGGCTGCGCCGGCGCATGCAGATGATCTTCCAGGACCCGTTCGCCAGCCTCAATCCGCGCTGGCGGGTGTTCGATATCGTCGCCGAGCCGATCCGCGCCTTCAAGCTGGCGAACTCGAGACAGGCCATTGCCGACCGCGTCGGCTATCTGCTGCGCCAGGTGCGCCTGACGCCGGCCGACGGCGTGAAATTCCCGCATGAATTCTCCGGCGGCCAGCGCCAGCGCATCTCCATCGCGCGCGCTCTGGCGTCGGAGCCGGAATTCCTGGTGTGCGACGAGCCGACTTCGGCGCTCGACGTCTCGGTGCAGGCGCAGATCCTCAATCTGATGAAGGATCTGCAGCGCGAGTTCGGCCTGACCTATCTCTTCATCTCGCACAACCTCGCCGTGGTCTACAACATCTCGACCCGGGTCGGCGTCATGTATCTCGGCCGCCTGGTCGAGCTGGCCGACACCAAGACCCTGTTCTACCGGCCCAAGCATCCCTATACGCGCATGCTGCTGGACACCATTCCCGATCTGGAGATGACCGGCCGCCAGCGCACGCCGGTGGGCGGCGAAGTGCCCAGCCCGATCAACCCGCCGTCGGGCTGCGCTTTCAACCCGCGCTGCCCCTTCGCCAACGAGCGCTGCCGCATCGAGATTCCGCAGCCTTACCCGATCGAGGGCGGCATGGTGGCCTGTCACGCCATTCAGGAAGGCCGGCTGGGCGTGGAGCAGCGCGGCGCTTAACCGCACC
>JAQSWP010000099.1 GCA_029266575.1 Alphaproteobacteria bacterium
ATCCGCATCGTTTGCATGCAGAACAATCGTTTTGATGATTTGGACCTTACCAAGTTCTTCGATAGCCAAAATGGCCAAAGCGCTCGCCGACGCATACCGATTCGCTTCAAGGAGGAGTTCAGCATCGGCAATCAATCGAGTCGCGTTTTTACGCGCTAAAGCGATTCCTTCAGCAGCTTGTTCCGGTGTTAACGGCCCGCGGTATGGAGTCAGTTGGGAGGGCATAGCTTCGAACCATAGCCCATTTAATGCGCAGTAATTGGGCTATGGGGTTATGCGCGAGGCCAACGATCGGCCGCTATTTGGCGGGGCAGGCCTCGCCAATGCGCTTCAGCGCCGCCACCAGCCCGTTCAGCGAATAGATGTCCACGGTCGGCACGCCATCGGCGGGAATGGACTTTACCGTCATGCTTTTGCCCGCCCGCATGGCCTTGACAATGCGCTCGTCGGCGTCGGCATCGGACGCCCAGGCGGTGTCCTCATGGGTGAACAGGGCATATTTGGCCTTGCCGATCTCGAGCGCCGCTTCGCTCTGGGGCCGGAAGGCAAAGCCGGCATAGGCCATCACCACGCCCATCGCCTTCTTGCCGGGGCGGTGGGTGATGTAGATCACCGGCTTGCGCTCGTCCTGGCCGGGCTGGCGCAGGCTGGGCTCGGCCACGACGTAGCAGGCCTTGGCGGGACCGCTGCCGGCGGCATAAGCGGTCCAATGCTGGTATTCACCGAGTTTGATGACATCCTGGGCCGCGGCTGACGGAATCAGCGCAGCTAGTAGGCCAAGAGCAAGCAGCCCCCCATATCTAGTCATAAAAGGGAAATTAGCGCTTTTTCGGGCGTTAAACCAGCATCTTCAAGCTTTGCTGGCTTTGGCGGCGGCTTCCGCCGCCCGGCGGCGGCGCTTGCGCTGGTAGATCGGCGCCCCAAACACCGGCACCGGAGCGGCCTCGACCGGCCCGCCAGCGGCAACGGGCCGGGGCGCGTGACGGCCGAGCGAGATCATGCGGTCGTACATGACAAGCGCGCCTGCCACCGAGAGATTGACCGAGAATCTGGTGGGGATGCGGACCACGAAATCGCACAGATCTGCCATCTCCTTGGACAAGCCTTCGCGCTCGGATCCCAGCACGTAGGCAGCCTGGCGCGGATGGCGGAAGCTCGGCAGATCGATGGCGTCGTCGGCGATCTCGACCCCGATCAGCCGGCAGCCGACCGGCAGGCGCACATCTTCAAGCCGGGCGAAGTCGTGATGCGGCAGGCTCAAGGTACTGTCGGCGGTATCGGCCTTGCCGCCGGCCCTGCGGGCATATTGCGCGTCGACGGTGAAGACGAAGGAGGCGCCGAAGGCATGGGCGGTGCGAAACAGCGCGCCGACATTCATCGCCTTGCTGACGCGCTCGACACCGATGCCGAAATAGCCTTTCATGCCGCCCTCCCCGGAACCCGCTTTATCCTTCCCGCCTCCGCATGACAAGCCACAGCGACAAACCGGATGCGACCAGACGCGACGAAGCGGTGCAGGCGCATTACGAAGCGCTGCCCTATCCCGCGCGCGATGCCAGGGACGAGGCCAGACGCCTGGTGGTGGGATCGCCCAGCCAGTTGATCGAGATCGACCATTATCTCTTCGCCGGCAGGCGCGACTGGTCGCAGCCCTTCACTGCGCTGATCGCCGGCGGCGGCACCGGCGACGCCTGCATCATGCTGGCGCAGCAACTGGCCGACCGCTCCTGCCCGGCCCAGGTGCATTATCTCGATCTGTCGCAGGCAGCGCGCACTGTGGCGGAAGCGCGGGCCACGGCGCGCAACCTTGCCAACATCGTCTTCCATACCGGCTCGCTGCTGGATATCGCATCGCTTGGCATCGGCAAGGTCGATTACATCGATTGCACCGGCGTGCTGCATCATCTGGAAGCGCCGGAAGCGGGGATGCGCGCGCTCGCCGCCATGCTGGGCGAAGAAGCTGGCATCGGCGTTATGGTTTATGGCGCGCTTGGACGCAGCGGCGTCTATCCGCTGCAGGCGGCGCTTAAGGAACTGGCGCCCCAATCGCTGCCGCCGGCGGAGCGGATCAAGATCGCCCGCCGCGTGCTGGACGCGCTGCCGCAAACCAATTGGTTCAAGCGCAATCCTTTCCTCGGCGATCACGTGCAGGGCGGCGATGCCGGGCTGTTCGACCTGCTGCTGCATGCGCGCGACCGCGCCTATACGGTCGAGGAATTCGCACAGCTTGTCGCCGCTGGCGGACTCGCGATCGCCAATTTCATCGAGCCGGTGCGCTATCGTCCCGAGACCTATCTGTCGGATGCCGCCTTGGCCAAACGGACGCGGGACATGCCGTTCCTGGAACGCGCCGCGCTGGCGGAAAAACTCGCCGGCAATCTCACCAAACACATCGCCTATCTCACCTGGCCGCGCCGTGTTGCGGATTGCATCGCGCAAGCCGACGGTCCGCACGTCATTCCGATCCTGCGCGAAATCGATGGCGCGGCCATGGCGGCATCGGTCGCCAAGGCCGGCGCGCTCAGCGGCGATCTCGACGGGGTGAAATGGCGGGCCGCGCTGCCGCCGCTGGCCGGCGCCATGCTGGCGCGCATCGACGGCAAGCGCAGCCTGGGCGAAATCCACCGCGACGTGCAGGCGCTCGACAAGGCGCTCGATTGGGAACGCTTCAAGCGCCAGTTCGACCAGCTTTACGCCGCCTTCAACGCCGCCAACCGCATGCTGCTGCGTAGCCGTTGATCGTCCGATGCAGCGTTCCGCTCTTTCCGTCGCCATCGCCGCGACCATTGCCTGGGCCGTGCTGCTGGTTGCCACGCGGGTCGTGCTGGTGCGGCTTGGCATCAATGCCTGGGGCTTCACCCTGGTGCAGCTGCTGACCGGCGGGCTGGCGATGATGCTGATCGGCCACCGCGCGCCGATCGCCTGGACCTCGCTGCTGACGCCCTCGATCTGGGCCTATGGCGTGCTGCGCGTGATCAGCGCCGGCTCGGCCTCGGCGGCGCTGATCTACGTGACGGTGATGCAGGACACGCTGCTCGCCGCCATGAACGTGCCGCTGGCGGCGCTGGTGCTGATTATCGTCACGCGCCAGCGCATTCCCCGCCGCCAGGTAATGGCGCATGCGGTGATGCTGGCTGGCGTTGCGGTCATGGCATTGTCGCTGCCGGGCGGCCTGCTCAATCCGGCGGTGCTGCTGGAGCTGGTCGCCGAATGCGCCGTCGTCGCCTCGACCCTGCTGATCGAGCATCATCCGGAAAACAGACGCGATGACGTGCTCTCGCGCTGCCGCTTCACCGGCGCGGTGCTGATGGTGACGGCGGCGATGTTCATCCTGGCCTGGGCGCTGTCGGGAATTCTGGGTATCAGGCTGGGCAGCAACGCACTGGCCTTCGGCGATCCGGCGCAGCTCTTCGCGTCGACGGAGTTGCTGCTTGCCGGCACGCTGGCGGGCGTGCTGCTGCGCGGGCCGACCATGTATCTGGCGCTGCTGGCGGTGAAGCTCGCCGGTACGCAAACCTATCTGGCGACTTTGGCGCTGCTGCCGGTTGCTTGCCTGGCATTCGAAGCCGCCTGCGCGGTATTAGGCTGGCTGCCGTGGCCGATCTTGGGCTGGGCGGAAATCGCCGCCGGCTTTCTGGTGATCGGCGGTTCGCTGCTGCTGGTGCGGCTGCGCTCGCAATAGGCAATTTACCTGTCAGTTTTACGGGCTGGACTGAAGCCGATTCGATGCTAGTTTCCCGCCGCAACTTTGGGGGAAATATGCAAACGCAACGTTATCTGCGCGCCGGCCTGTGCCTGGCGCTGGCGCTGGTGGCTGGGGCCTGCTCGACGGCGCGCAACGATGGCACGACGGTGTCGAAGACGGTCGAGATCAACGTCCGCACCACGCCCGACGGCGGCAAATGCGTGCTGGAGCGCAGCGGACAGGCCATCGCCACAGTCGACGCCACGCCGCAAACGGTGTCGATCGATCGCGGCATTCCCAACATCAACATGACCTGCGATCTGGAAGGCCATATTTCGACCTTCGAGACCATCCGCTCGCGGTATGTCGGCGGACCGATCAACGCCTCGACCGGCTCGCTGCTGGGTTCGCTGGTCGTGCTGGCGATCGTGGCCGGCACGCCGGCCAATTACGACTATCCCGGCTACGTCTACGTCAAGATGGAGCCCAACGTGTTTCCGGACGCGACGAGCCGGGACACCAGATTCGCCGATCTGCGCAAGGAGGCGATCTCCCGCCACGAAGCGCGCGTGGTGACCTCGCGCCAGCAATGCAACCAGAACGCCGAATTGTGCCGCACCGCCGAGCGCGAGTCGGAGAAGACCCGCGACGGCGAACTGGCCAAGCTCGAGGAGTTCAAGACCAAGGCCGTCATCCAGCCGCTCAACGCCGCGCCGGAAAAGGCATCCGCGCCGGCGGCGAAGAAGCCGAGCTGAAGTCGTAGAGGTCCATCCGAACGGAATAGAGACCGGCAATTCCCTTCCACAACCTGCAGGCGTAGCCTTGCCGGTGTGGGGAGGGATTGCCAATGACCGTCCGCGTCTATTTCGCCACCAACCGCTGTCCCGATAACGCCGCAGCGCCGACCCGCTTCGCCGACGCGATCTGCGCCCAGGATCCGCAGAACCTGCGCTTCGGCTGGGCCGAGGTCGATCTGGCCAAGAGCAAGGTGAAGTCGCTGCACATCGCGCCTGAGGCCAACGTCAACGATCCGGACAATCAGGTGCTGGGCAGCGAGCAGGTGTTCGAGGAGCTGCGCCAGGAGATGATCGCCGATCCGGCCGATCTGCTGTTCTTCATCCATGGCTTCGCCAATACGTTCGACGATGCGCTGGTCAAAGGCGCCGTGCTGCGCCGGTTCTATGGCGGCACGGCGAAGAAGGGCAAGAAGCTGCATGTCATGGTGTTCTCCTGGCCGTCCGACGGCAAGCTGGTGGCGCCGGCCAATGCCTATCGTTCCGACTATCTCGATGCGGAAATCTCCGGCACCGCGGTCGGCCGCGTCTTCCTTAAGGCGGCGCAATTCGTCGCCGAACTGCCGCGCGATGAATGGTGCATGCGGCGCATCCATGTGCTGGCGCACAGCATGGGCAATTGGGCGCTGCTCAATGCGCTCCAGCATGTGCGGCGCGAGGCGCCCGCGGTCTCGGCGCGCATGATCGACCAGGCGATCCTGGCGGCGGCCGATGCGCCCAATGATGCCTTCGAGAGCGACGACAAGATGCGGGCGCTCGGCGGGCTTGCGGCGCGGGTTACGGTCTACATGCACCCGCAGGATCTGGCGCTGCATATCTCGAGCTCGCTGAAAGGCAATTCCGATCGGCTGGGCAAGCTCGGCCCGCGCGATCCCGCTTTGCTGCCGGCCAATGTGACGGTGGTCAACGTGTGGAACGCCGCCCCGATCGATCCCAATGTCGATACCGAATACACCACGCACCAGTATTACCGGCACAACAAGCTGGTGCGGAACGACATCATCGACGTGCTGCACGGCATCACCGACGACGAGATCGCCAATCGCGAGTTCCGCGCTGAAAAGCGCTGGTATGCCCTGGGAGACGTCAAGGCCTGAGCAGGTTTTTCGCCGCATGTCCTGCGGCCAGCGTGGAAGTTGACTTGGTTTCCAGCGGCCCCCATAAAAGGCGCGAAATTCCAGCAATTCTCGGCTGACGGGGACAATTCGACCATGGCTAAAAAGGTCTATGCCGACGCCAAATCCGCGCTCGATGGGCTGGTGTTCGACGGCATGATGGTGATGGCGGGCGGCTTCGGCCTGTGCGGCATTCCCGAAAAGCTGATCGACGCGCTGCGCAACACCGGTGCCAAAAATCTCACCTGCGTGTCGAACAATGCCGGCGTCGACGGCTTTGGCCTCGGCCTGTTGCTGGAGACGCGGCAGATCAAGAAGATGATCTCGTCCTATGTCGGCGAGAACAAGATCTTCGCCCAGCAGTATCTGGCGGGCGAACTCGAACTCGAATTCAATCCGCAAGGCACCCTGGCCGAGCGCATCCGCGCCGGTGGCGCCGGCATTCCCGCTTTCTTCACCAAGACCGGCGTCGGCACGCTGGTTGCCGAAGGCAAGGACATTCGCGAATTCGACGGCGAGAAATACGTCATGGAGCGCGGGCTGGTTTCCGATCTGTCGCTGGTGAAAGCCTGGAAGGGCGATACCGCCGGCAACCTGGTCTTCCGCAAGGCGGCGCGCAATTTCAATCCGATGATGGCGACGGCCGGCAAGAAGACGGTGGCCGAGGTCGAGATCCTGGTGCAGCCGGGCGAGATCGATCCCGACCACGTGCACACGCCCGGCGTCTATGTCGATCGCATCATCCTCGGCGCGCCCTACGAGAAGCGCATCGAGAAGCGCACCACGCGTAAAGTTTAAGCAGAGGAGGGCATAATCATGGCCTGGACCCGCGATCAGATGGCTGCCCGCGCCGCCAAGGAGCTCAAGGACGGTTTCTACGTCAATCTCGGCATCGGCATTCCCACTTTGGTGTCGAACTACATTCCCGAAGGCATGCATGTCGTGCTGCAGAGCGAGAACGGCATGCTGGGCATGGGCCCGTACCCGTTCGACAACGAGGTCGATCCCGACATCATCAATGCCGGCAAGGAAACCGTCAGCGAATTGCCGGACACCTCCTATTTCAGCAGCGCCGATTCTTTCGCCATGATCCGCGGCGGCCATATCGACCTGTCGATCCTGGGCGCGATGGAAGTGGCGGAGAACGGCGATCTCGCCAACTGGATGATCCCCGGCAAGATGGTCAAGGGCATGGGCGGGGCGATGGACCTGGTTGCCGGCGTGAAGAAGGTCATCGTGGTGATGGAGCATGTCTCCAAGGACGGTGCGTCCAAGCTTTTGAAGGCGTGCTCGCTGCCGCTGACCGGCGCCAACGTGGTCGACATGGTGGTGACGGAGCTGGGCGTCTTCACCATCGAGAAGAAGGGCAAACCCGGCGTGACGCTGATTGAACTCGCTGACGGTGTTTCCGTCGAACAGGTGAAGAAATCGACGCAGGCGACGCTGAGCGTAAAGGCGGGGCTGCACTGAACCGCGTAGCTTGCCCCTCACCTTCCCACCGCTGACGCGGCGGGCCCTTTCCTCTCTCCGATAAATCGGGGAGAGGTGATAAGAAAACACCTCGCCCCGCAAGGCGGGGAGAGGGAGAGGCCCATGACGAAGTCATGGGAGGGTGAGGGGCGCAATGGCTGCGACAGAGCGCGCATGGGACAATGTGCCAAGACTTGAAAGTCGGGTGATCCAGTAAGCAAGAGGAAGCGACGGCACCGGCGCTGATGCGCCAAGGAGGACCGGCATGGCTGACACGCTCGCGCTCGATCTCGCGCGCTTCCAGTTCGCCTTCACCGTCGTCTGGCATTTCCTGTTTCCCGCTTTCACCATCGGGCTGGCTTCCTTTCTCGCCGTGCTCGAGGCGCTGTGGCTGCTCACCAAGCGGCCGCATTATCTCGATCTGTTCAAATACTGGCTGAAGATCTTCGCCGTCGCCTTTGCCATGGGCGTGGTCTCGGGCATCGTCATGTCCTACCAGTTCGGCACCAACTGGTCGGTGTTCTCCGACCGCACCGCGCCGATATTGGGACCGCTGCTGGCTTACGAGGTGCTGGCGGCGTTCTTCCTCGAGGCGGGTTTCCTCGGCGTCATGCTGTTCGGCCTCGAGCGGGTCGGCCCGCGCCTGCACTTCGCCGCCACCTGCCTGGTGGCGGTCGGCACCGTGATCTCGGCGTTCTGGATTCTCTCGGCCAATTCCTGGATGCAGACGCCGCAGGGCCACACTTTGACCGCCGAAGGCTTCTTCCATCCCGAAAACTGGTGGGCGATCGTCTTCAATCCGTCCTTCCCCTATCGCCTGGTGCATACCGTGATCGGCGCCTATCTCACCACCGCCATGATCGTGGGCGCGGTGGGCGCCTGGCATCTGCTGCAGGATGCCGCCAACCAGCACGCCCGCACCATGTTCTCGATGGCGATGTGGATGGCCACCATCGTGGCGCCGATCCAGGCGGTGGTCGGCGACATGCACGGGCTCAACACGTTGCAGCATCAGCCGGCCAAGGTGGCGGCGATGGAAGGCCATTTCGAGACCCGCGCCGGCCAGCCGCTGATCCTGTTCGGCTGGCCCGACAGCGAGCGCGAAGAAACGCGCCACGCCATCGAGATCCCCAAGCTCGGCAGCCTGATCCTGGCGCATGATCCCAATGCCACGATCCGCGGCTTGAAAGATTTCCCGCGCGATCAGCGGCCTACCAACGTGCCGCTGGTGTTCTGGTCGTTCCGCATCATGGTCGGCATGGGACTGCTGATGATCGGGCTGGGGCTGGTCAGCCTGGCGCTGCGCTGGATCGGCAATCTTTACACAATGCGTCCGTTCCTGCGCTGGGCGGTGGCGATGGCGCCATCCGGCATGATCGCCGTCACTGCCGGCTGGATCGTCACCGAGGCCGGACGGCAGCCGTTCACCGTCTATGGGCTGATGCGGACGGCCGACAGCGTCTCGCCCATCGCCGCACCCGCCGTGGCCGCCTCGCTGACGGCCTTCATCGTCGTCTACTTCATCGTCTTCGGCGCCGGCATCTGGTACCTGATCCATCTCTTCCGCCAGCCGCCGCATCCGCACGAGCAAGGGCCCGAGCGCGGCGAGCCGATCCGCAGCGCCGGCATCACGCCCGCACCAGCCATGGACGGAACGGCGAAGGAGGGCGTGCGATGAGCGTAGATCTCACCTTCATCTGGGCGCTGCTGATCGCCACCGCCGTGTTCCTCTACGTGGCGATGGATGGCTTCGATCTCGGCATCGGCATTCTCTTTCCGCTGCTGCTCGAACGCGCCGACCGCGACGTGATGGTCAACACCGTGGCGCCGGTGTGGGACGGCAACGAAACCTGGCTGGTGCTGGGCGGCGCCGGGCTGTTCGCCGTCTTCCCGCTGGCCTACGCCACGATATTGCCGGCGCTCTATATGCCGCTGATCCTGATGCTGCTGGCGCTGATCTTCCGTGGCGTGGCGTTCGAGTTCCGTTTCAAGGCCCATACTGAGCGCGGCCGTAACCTCTGGGACATCGCGTTCTGCGGCGGCAGTCTGGTCGCCACCTTTACCCAAGGCATCGCGCTGGGCGCGCTGGTGCAGGGCATCAAGGTCGTCGACCGCGCCTATGCCGGCGGCTGGTGGGACTGGCTGACGCCGTTCTCGCTGCTGACCGGCGTGGCGCTGCTGGCGGGCTACGGTCTGCTGGGCGCGGGCTGGCTGATCTGGAAGACCGAAGGCGATCTGCAGGCGCGCGCGCGCCGTTTCGCAACCTGGTTCGCCATCGCCACGCTTGGCTTCATCGTGGTCGTCAGCCTGGTCATGCCGTTCCTGCAGGAGAAGTTCTACGAACGCTGGTTCACCCTGCCGAACATGCTGTTCGCCGCTCCGGTGCCGATCCTGGTGGCGCTGCTGGCGTGGCGGCTGCTGACGTCACTGAAGCAGCCGGACCGGCATGCGACGCCGTTCCTCTGCGCCCTGGGCCTGTTCCTGCTGTCCTATGTCGGACTTGGCATCAGCCTCTATCCGATGATCGTGCCGCCCAGCATCACCATCTGGGACGCCGCGACCCATCCCAGCAGCCAGCTCTTCCTGCTGGCGGGCGCGGCGGTGCTGATCCCAATCATCCTCGGCTATACGGCTTACGTGTATTGGCTGTTCCGCGGCAAGGTCACGCGCGACAGCCATTACCACTGATGCCGCCGGCGCTGAAACGCTGGGCGTGGTTCGTCGGCCTGTGGGCTGCAGGTGTAGCCGTGATCGGCGTCGTGGCCTACGCCATTCGATTGGCGATTCTGTGACAAGCCGACACTGGCAATCGAGCGGAGCGCACACTAGGGTGCGCACTGCGCCATGCCCGCCAAGATCAAGGAAAGATTCGCCGCTCTCTCGCCCAACATGCGCGGGGCCATCTGGCTGATCGCGGGCAGCATCTGCTTCACCGGCGTCGGCGTGCTGATCAAGCTTTTGGGCCGCGAACTCGACAGCACGCAGGTCGCTTTCTTCCGTTGCATTTTCGGCGTGCTGTTCGTGCTGCCGATCATCTTCCGGCAGAACTTCGCCGCCCTGCGCTCGCAACGCCATGCCGGGCATTTCTGGCGCGCCGCGCTTGGCACGGTGTCGATGGTGATCGGCTTCTACGCGCTGACGCATCTGACCCTGGCCGACGTCACCGCCATCTCCTTCACCACGCCGCTGTTCGTCATCATCGTCGCCGTGCTGTTCCTGGGCGAGAAAGTGCGCTGGCGGCGCTGGACGGCGACGGTGGTGGGCTTCGCCGGCGTGCTGGTGATGATGCGGCCGGGCCAGGGCGAGTTCGATCCGGTGATGCTGATGGCGCTGTTCGGCGCCCTTCTCACCTCGGTCGCGGTGTGCCTGGTCAAGAGCCTCACCGGCAGCGAAAGCACGCGCGTCATGCTGGTGATGTTCACCTTGTGGTCGGCCGCCTTCCTGCTCGCACCCGCCATCTATGTCTGGAAGGACCCATCCATCTGGGCCTGGGTCATGGCGACGGCGATGGGCTTGCTGGCCACCATCGGCCAAGCCTTCGTCATCAAGGCCTATACCGAGGGCGAGGCGACGGCAGTATCGCCGTTCGACTATCTGCGCCTGCCGCTGTCGGTGGCGGCCGGCGTGTGGATCTTCGCCGAAACGCCGAGCTGGTGGACGCTGGTCGGGGCGCTGATCATCATCGTCTCGACCCTCTACATCGCCCGCCGCGAAGCCAAGCTCGGCCTGCCGGTGGTGCCGGAAGCCAAGTCGCAGAAGATCGGGCCGTGATCTAGCGCGCCAGGTTTTCGCCGATGGCGTCTTCGATATCGGCGAGCTGGCGCAATGTGTGGCCTGCTGCTTTCCACGATTTCGCCACTAGATGGCTGTGCGTGGCGCCGAACGCCACGGCCTGTGCACGCTTGAGTTCGGCTAGCGGCTTTTCCCGCTGTTCGAAGAAGGCGGCGTAATCCATCGCCCGCTTGGCGCCCAGCGGCAGGGCAAAATGCGTCAAATGGCCGAACTGCCGCGGGCTTAGCCCTTCCCGATCGACCAGCGCCACCCAGTCGCGGATCAGCGGGCCATCGATCTTCTCGCCGCTCTGGGTCGCGAGCGCGATGGCCTGACGATGCAAAGCGCGGAAATGCGGTAATGACCGCTCTTGTATTGGATCGCATCGGCGCGCCACGCCGCTTTCAGGGGTTCGCGTGCGATCAGCGCATGGGCGAAGCCGGCGGGATCGTGCAGGCGGATGCGCTCGCCGTCGCTGCCCAGCGCCAGCACGAAATGATCGGCGCCGGGAAAGGGCGGCCGCATCGGGTTGTAGACGAGGTGCTGCATGTCGAGCGGGCCGAGCAGCACGGGCGAAGCTTCAAGCAAAGCGGGCAGGCGGTCGAGCGGATCGGGTTCGGCCTGATCGCTGGCTTGCTCTTCGCAAGCAAAGCCCAGCAGGTCGAGCGCGGCGCTGATGCCCTTGTCGGGCAGGCCGCAACGGCCGCTGAAGAAAGGCAGGCCGTCGGGAGTCTGGAAGGCGCCCAAGCTGACGCCGGTCAGGACTTCGATCAGGCGGGGCGAAATGGTTTCACCGATGCTGGCCAGCAGCATGGCAGTCGAGTTGGCGTAGCAGTACCAGTAGCCGTCGTGGAAGATTTCGGGGCGCGCCTGCATGCCAAGATGCTAGCGCAGCCGGCCGGCTATTGCCGCAGCTTTTCCAGCGCTTCCCTGGCCTTGTCGCGATGGGCGGGCTTGATGTGGCCGGAGACGGTCTGCACTGCCAACAGCAGCACGGCGGCATCGTCGGTGAAGCCGAGCCCGGCGATGAAGTCGGGCACCAGATCGGTCGGAATCACGAAATAGGCCAGCGCGCCCACCAGCACGCCCTTGACGCGGGTAGGCGTGTCGGCATCGCGGGCGGCGTAATAGGCCGACACCGCTTCATCGGCGAAGGGAATGCGGGCGGCAACCGCGCCCAGCTTGCGCCAGAAGCCGCGCTCGACGGTCTGCTCGTCGCGCTCGGTGCGCTTGCTGTCGGCTTGGGAAGTCTGCTCGCTCATGGGCTTGCATATGGGCGCGATTCGCCGCCGCTCAATAGGGCTATTCCGCTTTTCCGGCGTCTGGTAAAACCCGGGCCGCAATCAGAGAACAAGGCAACGCCCGGAGGGGAAAATCATGGACGTTAAAGGACTTGCAGCCATCGTCACCGGCGGCGCTTCGGGCCTGGGCGGCGCCACGGCGAGCGCGCTGGCGGCCAAGGGCGCCAAGGTCGCCATCTTCGACCGCAACGCGGAACTGGGCGAGAAGAAAGCCAAGGAGCTGGGTGGCATTTTCTGCAACGTCGATGTCGGCGATGCGGCCTCGGCCGAAGCCGGCGTCAGGGCGGTGGTCGAGAAGCTTGGCGTGCCGCGCGTGGCGGTGAACTGCGCCGGTATCGGCCGCGCCGGGCGCACCATTTCCAAGACCGGGCCGATGCCGCTGCAGGATTTCGATATCGTCATCAAGGTCAATCTGGTCGGCACCTTCAACGTCATCCGGCTGGCGGCGGCGGAGATGGCCAAGGGCGAACCGCTGGCGGGCGGCGAGCGCGGCGTGATCATCAACACCGCTTCGGTCGCGGCGTTCGACGGCCAGATCGGCCAGGCGGCCTATTCGGCGTCCAAGGGCGGCATCGTCGGCATGACCTTGCCGATCGCGCGCGATCTGTCGTCGATGGGCATTCGCATCTGCACCATCGCACCGGGCCTGTTCAACACGCCGATGATGGCCTCGCTGCCGGACGAGGCGAAGAAGAGCCTGGGCGCCATGGTGCCGTTCCCCGCGCGCCTGGGCGACCCCACCGAATACGCCATGCTGGCAATGTCGATCGTGGAGAACCCGATGCTGAACGGCGAGACCATCCGCCTCGACGGCGCCATCCGCTTGGCGCCGAAATAAGTCGCGCTCTTTTTTGAATGCAAAAGGCCCGCTCAAGCAGCGGGCCTTTTGTTTTAGGAATGAACGATCCGGCGTCTTGTGTGGCTCATCCTTCGACGGGCTCAGGATGAGGATTGGTGTTTGGAGCGACCAGTAAAAACATCCCCATCCTGAGCCCGTCGAAGGATGAGGGCGCACAGGGAACGTCCGCTACCTCTTCGCCGCCTGCTCGATGAACTTCGCCAGCGCGATGTCCTTCTCGGTGACGCCGCCGGCATCGTGCGTCGAGAGCGTGATGTCGACCTTGTTCCAGACATTGAACCATTCGGGATGGTGATCGCTCTTCTCCGCCATGAGCGCCACCTTGGTCATGAACCCGAAGGCGGCGTTGAAATCGGCGAATTTGAACGAATTGGCGATGGCGTCGCGGCCCTCGACCTCTTTCCAGCCCTTCAAGCCGGCCAAAGCCGTTTTGCGCCCGGCGGCAGTCAGTTTCTTGCTCATGCGCTTGTTCTCCTTGGCGAATGGCGGATGCGGCCCTATCTATGCGTCCATGCCTCTTTATAGCACCCCGCCGTCCTTGGCCGACTGCGAAGACCTCGCCCGGCGCGCCTATGCCGATCTGCCCGAAACCTTCCGCCGTTTCGTGGGCGACGTGGTGATCCGCGTCGTCGATTTCCCCGACGAGGACACCGAGCGCGAAATGGAGTTGGAGACGCCGTTCGACCTGCTCGGCCTCTATCGCGGCGTCGACATGGGCAGCAAGACCGTGGCGGCGACGCCGCAGGACGTCGACATGATCTTCCTCTATCGCCGGCCGCTGCTGGATTTCTGGGTCGAGACCAACGAAGACCTCGAGCATCTCATCCGCCACGTGCTGATCCACGAGATCGGCCATCATTTCGGCCTGTCCGACGAGGACATGGAGACGATCGAGGAGCAGGCCGAGGCGGAAGAAGGCCGCAAGCTACATTCGTAACGCCTTGTAGTGCGTGGCCAGCGCCTGCCACGGCGCCACGTTCCAGTGCGAGCGGGCGAGGCCTGAGGGCGAGGGCAGCACATGCACCTCGCTGTCGCCGATCTTCAAGGGCTGCAGGCCGAAGCCGATCTTGCGATCGCCGAAGAAAGTGGCGCCGGCATGTTTACTGGTGAAGGCGATCAGCTTCGGCTTGTGCCGCTTCATCTTGCGCGTGAACGCCGCCACGTCGAAGGCATCGGCCGACAGATCGCTGTCGATGCCGACTTCGGTCTTGCTGAGATCGGTGTAGCCGATGCCGTGCTCCACCATGCGCGGGAACTGCGCCGGATCGAACTCGGTGGGGAAGACGCCGAGCTTTTTCACGGTCGGCCAGAAGGCGTTGCCGGGATTGGCGTAAGGATAGCCACGCGCCTGCGAGACGCGGCTCACGGCGGTGCCGCAGAATACCAGAACCAGACCCGGCTTCAGCACATCGGGCAGGATCACGCCGAAGCCAGCTCCACGGCGCGGGACAGCGGCACGGGCTTGTCATCCAGCAAATGGTCGATGATCGCGTCTTCCCAGGAGGGATCGATGGGCGACATCGGATCCTGCGCCTTCAG
>JAQSWP010000100.1 GCA_029266575.1 Alphaproteobacteria bacterium
TCGCCTTCGTGGTGGTGATCGCCTCGTTGGTGGTGCAAGGGTGGACCATCCTGCCGGCGGCGCGCTGGCTGGGACTGATGGTGCCGCCCAGCCCGCGCACCGGCGATCAGGTCGATCTCGGCGCGCCGATGGGCGGCGATCGCGACATGCTGTCCTATCGCGTCGGCGTCAACTCGCTGGCGGCGCAGCGCGCCTTCGCGCATTTGCGCCTGCCCGAACGAAGTCGCGTGCTGGCCATCCTGCGCGACAACGTGGTGCTGGCGCGCAACTCCATCGAGCGGCTGCAGGCCGGCGACACGATGCTGCTGCTGACGCCACCCGAGAACAGCCTCGCCCTCGACCGGCTGTTCGCTGCCCGCGCCGCGCGTTCGGAAGACGAACTGATCGGCGATTTCGTCTTCGAGGCCACGGCCTCGGCGGGATCGCTGGCGACGCTTTACGGCCTGCCGATCGCGGCGGAAGACATGGCGCTGACCCTGGGCGAGCTGATGCGCCGGCGCATCGCGCGCAAGCCGGTGGTGGGCGATCGGACCGATATCGGGCCGGCGCAGCTGGTCGTCGCCGAGCTGGAGGGCGATCGCATCGCACGGATCGGCCTGCAGCTGCACCGCCGCCGCGCCCCCGCCCGCGGCACTGTCGTGGCGCTGCGCCGCCGCTGGCGCCGCTTGCGGCGGCGTTTCGGCCGGGCTTGAAAAGTGAGTGAGTACTCACTATTGTGAATGCAGCTTTAGGGAGGCTCGATGCGCTCGCTGGCATTCAATCTTTTTTTCTATGCGTTCACCGTCGTTTTCGCCTTGTTTCTCATACCCTTGACCGCCATTCCCGGCCGGCGGGTGATGGCCTGGGGCCTGCGCTTTTGGGGCCGGAGGGTGGTCTGGGCCATGCGCGCCATCGGCGGCATGACGGTCGAGGTGCGCGGGCGCGAGCGCATTCCCGCGCGAGGGCCGAGCCTGATCGCCAGCAAGCATCAGAGCGAGGCCGACGGCATGGTGATGGCGGCGGAAGTGCCCGACATCGCCTTCGTCGCCATGCGCGAATTGTGGGCCTATCCGCTGGTCGGCACCATCCTGCGCAAGCTGGAGATGATCCGCGTCGATACCTGCGGCGGCGGCAAGGAGCGCGAGAACCTCGCCACCTTCGCCCGCCGCGCCTATGAGGCGCAGCGCAACATCGCCATCTATCCCGAAGGCCATCTGATGCCGGTGGGCGAGAAGGAGCGTTATCGCAGCGGCATCTACTATCTCTATCGCGACCTGAACCTGCCGGTGATCCCGGTGGCGCATTGCCTGGGATTGCTGTGGCCCGAGCGCAGCTGGAACAAGAAGCGCGGTCGCGCCATCCTCGAATTCCTGCCGCCGATCGAAACCGGCCTGGAGCGCGAGGCTTTCATGCAGCGGCTGGAAGATACGATCGAGGATTGCACCGCGTTACTGGTGTCGGAACTGAGCGGCCAGCCGCCGGTGAAAGCCCGCTTCCGGATCAAGTTTCCCGACCAGCATCCGCCGGTCGAAGCCGAACCTACTGTCCCTCGCGCAGCGCCTTGACGAAATCGCCCAGCCCGATCTGACGCTCGCGCTTCAGGCGCTCGGCAGCCAGGATGCCGCGCAGCTGGGTCATGCTGTCTTCGATGTCGTAATTGATGACGACGTAGTCGTATTCGATGTAATGCGTCATCTCGTCGGCCGCCTTGGCCATGCGGTTGGCCACCACCTGCGGCGCATCCTGCGCCCGCTGCTTCAGGCGCCGTTCCAGCTCGCGCGTGGTGGGCGGCAGGATGAAGACGGAGACCATATCCTCGCCCGCCTTCTCGGCGAGCTGCTGGCGGCCTTGCCAGTCGATGTCGAACATCACGTCACGGCCGGAGCCCAGCGCCACTTCGACCGCCGAGCGCGGCGTGCCGTAGTAGTAATCGAACACCTTGGCGTATTCGAGCAGCTCGCCGCGTTCGACCATGCGGTTAAAGATCGCCGGCGTGACGAAATGGTAGTCGATGCCATCTTTTTCGGCCGAGCGCGGCGGGCGCGTCGTCACCGAGATCGACAGGGTGATATCGGCATCGCGCTCCAGCAGCAGGCGCGAGAGGGTCGTCTTGCCCGCGCCCGAGGGCGAGGACAGCACCAGCATGAGGCCGCGACGGCCGATCTTTCCCGCTGCCATGCCTACTCCACGTTCTGGACCTGCTCGCGCAACTGCTCGATGGCGCTTTTCAGGTCGATGCCGATGCGCGTCAGCTCGATTTCCGCCGCTTTGGAACACAGCGTATTGGCCTCGCGATTGAACTCCTGGCACAGGAAATCGAACTTGCGTCCGATCGGTTCGCCCCGTCCTGCCGCGCGCAGCAGGTCATTGGCCTGCTGGATATGGGCGCGCAGCCGGTCGATCTCTTCGCGCACGTCGGCCTTTTGCACCAGCATCGCCACTTCCTGCGCCAGCCGGTCCTCGTTCAGAGGCGGCGTGCCGCCCAGCAGATCGGCAAGCTGGCGCTGCAGGCGCTCGCGGATCGCCGCCGGCTGCGCTCCGGCCGAGGCGGTCGCCACCTCGCACAGCCCGTTGATCCGCCCCAGATGCTGCTGCAGCACCTCGTTGAGATGCGCGCCTTCGGCCGCACGCGCTTCCGCCAGCCGCTTCAAGGCGGCCTCCAGCGTCTTCAGCATCGCGCTTTCGCGCGCCTGCTCCGTCTCGGGATCGGGCGAGACCTGCTCCTCGGCCTCGACCACTCCCTTGATGCGCAGCAGGCCGTCGGCCGTGGGCGGCGCCACTTTGCCGCCGCGCTGCAATTCGTCCAGGGTCTGCAAGGCCATCTGCAGCAGATCGCGATTGATACGAAATGGCTGGGCGCCGGCGCCGCGCGCGACGGTCAGGGTCAGGTTGATGCTGCCGCGCTTGAAATGCTTGCCGACCATCGCCCGCGCCTGGCTCTCGATGCGATCGAGGCCCGAGGGCACGCGGCAGCGGATTTCGAGCGCCTTGCCGTTGACGGAACGCGCCTCCCAGGTCCAGCCGACCTGTGCATCCGCGCCCTCGGCGCGGCCGTAACCGGTCATGCTGGCCAATGCCACTTAAGTCTCCCCGCAAACAGGTTCAGTTCCCCTGCTGCAGTCTATAGGATAGGAATTCACCGCTCACAACGCGGCGTTTCCCACAGACCTCCATGAACAACCCAAAATCCATTCTCATCACCGGTGCCTCAAGCGGCATCGGCGAAGCGCTGGCGCTGGAATATGCCGCGCCCGGCGCGTTCCTGGCGCTGACCGGGCGCGATGCGCAGCGGCTCGAGGGCGTCGCCGCTGCCGCCCGCGCCAAGGGTGCTACCGTCGAAACCAAGGTGATCGACGTCGTCGATCGCGCCGGCATGACCGCCTGGCTGCAGCAGCTCGATGCCGGCCACCCGCTCGACCTGGCGATCGCCAATGCCGGCGTCGGGCTGGAGGGCGACCACAAGCTGCCCGAGGAAGAGGCCATGCGCGGCACCTTCGCCATCAATATCGACGGCGTGATGAACACGGTGCTGCCGCTGCTGTCGGCGTTTCGCGCCCGCAAGCGCGGCCAGATCGCCATCATGGCCTCGTTGGCCAGCTTCATAGGCCTGCCGCAATCGGCCGCCTATAACGGCAGCAAGGCGGCGGTACGGGTGTGGGGCGAAAGCCTGCGCCATTCGTTGCGCAAGGACGGTATCGAGGTCAATGTCATCTGCCCGGGTTTCGTGGTCAGCCGCATGACGGCGCGCAACAAATTCCCCATGCCTTTCCTGATGCAGGCCGACAAGGCCGCCCGCATCATCAGAAGCGGCCTGGCGCGCAACAAGCCGCGCATCGCCTTTCCCTTCGGCACCAAGGCCGCGGTGTGGCTGGGCATCACCCTGCCCGGCGCGTGGACCGACCGGCTGATGCAGGGCGGGCCGCGGGCCAAGTGAACGCGCTCTCGCCCCGCCAGCAGCGGCTGGCGGTCTGGCTGTCGTCCGGCACGCTCGCCATGGCGCTGACCGGCGATCAGCTCCTTTACGTGGTGCTGCCGCTGGCCGCCGACTCTTTCGGGGTGTCGCTGGTCTGGGTCGGCATATTGCTGTCGGCCAATCGCTGGATCAGGGTGGCGCTCTACAGCGAGATCGCCCGCTTCGGCAATCGCGTCGGCCCGCGGCTTCTGACCATCCTGGCCGCCTTCGGGGCCGTCGCCTCGACCCTTGCCTATGCCGTGATCGATGGCGGGCCGGCCCTGCTGGTGGCGCGGATCGTTTGGGGCCTGTCGTTTGCGGCTCTCAATCTCACCACGCTGGTCTATGCCATCGGCACGACGGAAAGCGCCGGCCGCATGGTCGGCACCAGCCGCGCCATCCGCGAGATCGGCCCGATCGTGGCCTCGGCCAGCGGCGCCTGGCTGGCTACCACGCTCGGGCCACGCGAAGCCTTCTATGCCATGGCGCTGATGACGGCGCTGGCGGTGCCGATGGCGTTTCTCATTCCAAAGCAATCGCTGGCGGATGCGCAGCCGGCGCCGGCGCGGCGCTTCCGGCTCAACCGGCCCTCGACCTTCAACCTGTTCTCCTTCGCCGTCGGGCTGGCAGGCGACGGCGTCTTCATGGTCACGATCGGCCTGCTGTTCCTGCAGGAAGTGTCGGCGCAGATGGCGATGCTGTCGGCCGGCGGCGTGATGGCGCTGCGCCATCTGGTGGTGCTGCTGGTCAGTCCGGTGGGCGGCATGCTGGCCGACCGCTTCGGCGCGCCGCGCACCATGCTGGGCTCGGCGCTGGCGATGACGGCGGGCTTCGCGCTGGTGCCGTTCGATCTGGTCTATGTCGCGGCCGTCTTCATGCTGGTGGGGCGCGGCATCCTGGCGGTGGTGTCGCCGCTGATCGTGGCGCGCACCATGAAGGGCGACGTCATGACCGCGGTCTCGGCCAACGCCACCTGGGCCGATCTCGGCGCCGCGGTGGGCCCGCTGCTGGCCGGGTTCAGCGTCGGTCTGGTGTCACTCAATGCACTCTACGGCGCTGCGGCGGCGCTGCTGTTTCTGCTGCTGATGGCTTGGGCGGTGTTCGAGCGGAAGTGACGGGTCCCTCCCTCTCGCCGCCTTCATGTCCCCTCGCCCCGCTTGCGGGGAGAGGGTTAAGCGCGGCGTTCCGCTACTTCTTCTGCTCGCGCTGGATGCGCCGCCAGTTGGCGACGTTGCGATTGTGCTGCTCCAGCGTTTCGGCGAAGGCGTGGCCGCCTGAGCCATCGGCGACGAAGAACAATTCCTTGCTCTTGATCGGATTGAGCGTCGCCTCGATGGCGGCGCGGCCCGGATTGGCGATCGGCCCTGGCGGCAGGCCGGCGATGCTGTAGGTGTTGTAGGCCGATGGCGTCTCGACGTCGCGTCGCGTCAGGGTGCGATCGAGCGGGCCGCTGCCTTTGGTCAGCCCGTAGATGGTGGTGGGATCGGATTCGAGCTTCATGCCCAGGCGCAGCCGGTTGACGAACACCGCCGCCACGCGCGGCCGCTCGGAGGCGACGCCGGTTTCCTTCTCGACGATCGAGGCCAGCGCCAGCGCCTCTTCCTTGCTGGCCAGCGGCAGCTCCTCCTGGCGCTTGGCCCAGGCGGCGTCGAGCGCTTCGCTCATCGCCGTGCGCATGCGCTGCACCACCGCATCGCGGCTGTCGCCCAAGCTGTAACTGTAGGTTTCCGGCAGCAGGCTGCCTTCTGCCGGGCGCAGCGAGATATCGCCTTCGAGGCCTGCGACCTCGCGCACGATCTTCAGCACTTCGGCGACGGTCAGGCCCTCGGGCACGGTGAAGCGGCGCACCACGGTGCGGCCGGCCTGCATCTGCTCCATGGCGGCGCGCAGGCTGATGCCGGCTGGGAATTCGTATTCGCCGGCGCGCAGCGGGCGGGGCGTGTCGTCCAGCCGCAGCGCGATCCTGAACAGCAGATCGTCCTCGATCACGCCCTGCTTCTCGAGCAGCGTGCCGATTTCGCCGCTGCCCGTGCCCTTGGGCACGATCACGATTTTCGTCGCACTCAGGGGCCCGGGCGCGTCGAGCCGGTTCTGGACGTAGAACCAGGCGCCGGCCGCCGCGACGACGCCGCTCAGGACCAGGATCAGAAAGAGGCGAAGGATGCGGCCCAAGCGGGACCCGTCAGGAGATCGCGCCGAAGATCACCGACGCGTTGGTGCCGCCGAAGCCGAAGGAATTGGACAACGCGTAACGCACCTTGCGCTCCTTGGCCTTGAGCGGCACCAGATCGATGTCGCAGCCTTCGGAGGGATCCTCGAGGTTGAGCGTCGGCGGCACGATCTGCTCGGCAATCGACTTGATGGCGAAGATCGCCTCGACCGCGCCCGCCGCGCCGAGCAGATGCCCGATCGACGATTTGGTCGAGGACATCGAAAGCTGGTAGGCGTCCTGGCCGAACAGCCGCTTCACCGCGCCCAGCTCGATCTCGTCGCCCAAGGGCGTCGAGGTGCCGTGCGCGTTGATGTAGTCGATGCTGTCGGTGTTGAGCATGGCGCGCTTCAGCGCCGCCTGCATGGCGCGATAGCCGCCATTGCCGTCATCGGGCGGCGCGGTGATGTGATGGGCGTCGCCCGACAGACCATAACCGATCACTTCGGCATAGATCTTGGCGCCCCGCTTCTTGGCGTGCTCGTATTCTTCCAGCACCAGGCAACCGGCGCCCTCGCCCATGACGAAGCCGTCGCGGCCCTTGTCCCAGGGACGCGAGGCCCTTTCCGGCGTGTCGTTATAGCCGGTGGAGAGCGCGCGGGCGGCGGCGAAACCGGCAATGCCCAGACGACACACCGCGGCTTCGGCGCCGCCGCACACCATGACATCGGCATCGTCGAGCTGGATCAGGCGCATGGCATCGCCCACCGCATGCGCGCCGGTCGAGCAGGCAGTGACCACCGAATGGTTGGGGCCCTTGAAGCCGTATTTGATCGAGACCTGGCCCGAGCCGAGATTGATCAGCGCGGCGGGGATGAAGAACGGGCTGAGACGGCGCGGGCCCTTTTCCTTCAGCGTGATGGAGCCTTCGTAGATCGTCTCCAGACCGCCGATGCCGGAGCCGATCAGCACGCCGGTGCGGTGCGCCTTCTCGTCGGTATCGGCCTTCCAGCCAGAATCATCGACTGCCTGCGAGGCGGCTGACACGGCATAGACGATAAAGCGATCGACTTTGCGCTGGTCCTTGGGCGCCATGTAGTCGTCGGGATTGAAACGGCCTTCGGCCGTCTCCCCCTTGGGCACCTGGCCGGCGATCTTGGCCGGCAGGTCGGAGACGTCGAAGGACTGGATGCCGCTGATGCCGGATTCGCCGGCGATCAGGCGCTTCCATGTGGGTTCGACGCCCGAACCGAGCGGCGTCACCATGCCCATGCCCGTAACGACCACTCGTCTCATGCCGAAAATCCCATCCAGTTGCAGAGCGATCGCCCGCGCAATGCAGGCGTCGATAGCTTACTTCTGGTGTTCTTCGATGAACTTGATGGCGTCGCCGACGGTGCCGATCTTCTCCGCCGCGTCGTCGGGAATTTCGATGCCGAATTCCTCTTCGAAGGCCATCACCAGCTCGACCGTGTCGAGGGAGTCGGCGCCCAAATCGTCGATAAAGCTCGAGGTCGGGGAGACCGTGTCGGCCTCGACGCCGAGGTGCTCGACGACGATTTTCTTAACGCGGTCGGCAATGTCGCTCATCTTCGGTGATCCTTCGTCTGCAGGATGTTTTTGTCATGACTGCGGCCGCAGTCCGTTTCGCTAGTGCCCGCCGGCAAAAAAGCGGCGTTTCGTAACACGTTTCCCCAACCTTGGCCAGCCAAAGAAACGCCGTAATTCCAACCGGTTGCGGCATCGCAGGGCGCCGCGCGCCGGACCTATATCATGGCCATGCCCCCATTGATGTGCAAGGTCTGCCCGGTGACATAAGCCGCTTCCGCGCTTGCGAGATAGACCACCCCGGCGGCGATGTCCTGGGGCGCGCCCAGCCGCTCGACGGGGATGGCGCCCAGCAGTTTCTTCTTCTGCTCCTCGTTCAGCGCCTCGGTCATCGGCGTGGCGATGAAGCCCGGCGCCACGCAATTGACGGTAATGCCGCGCGAGGCCACTTCGGCCGCCAGCGACTTGGACATGCCGATCATGCCGGCCTTGGAAGCTGCATAGTTGGCCTGCCCGGGATTGCCGGTGACGCCCACGATCGAGGTGATATTGATCATGCGGCCGAAGCGGCGCTTCATCATCCCGCGCATCGCCGATCGGCAGAGACGAAACGTCGCCGTCAGATTGACGTCGATCACCGCCTGCCAGTCCTCGTCCTTCAGCCGCAGCGCCAGCATGTCGCGCGTCAGCCCCGCATTGTTTACCAGAATGTCGAGCGAGCCCATGCGCGCCTCGGCGTCCTTGATCAGCGCATCGGCGGCGGCGGCATCGGAGAGATTGGCGGTGGCGACATGCGCCCGCTCCTTCAATTCGCCGGCCAGCGATTCCAGCGCGGCGGCGCGCGTGCCGCTTAGCATCACCTGAGCGCCTTGCGCATGCAGCGCACGCGCGATGGCGCCGCCGATGCCGCCGGACGCGCCGGTGACCAGCGCCGATTTGCCTGAAAGATCGAACATGGTTTCCTCCTCAGGCAACCGTCTTGAGAAACGCCTCGATATCGGCCGGGCCGTTGACGGCGGTGCCGGTCATTTCCTTGTCGATGCGCCTGACCAGCCCGCTCAGCACCTTGCCGGCGCCGAGTTCGACCAGGGTGCCAACGTCGTGGCTCTTCATGAACAGCACCGATTCGCGCCAGCGCACCAAGCCCGTCACCTGCTGCACCAAAAGCTTGCGGATGGTGTCGGGATCGCTGGTGTCGGAGGCTTTCACATTGGCGATCACTGGCACTGACGGCGGCGCCAGGGTCACGCTTGCCAGCGCCTCCGCCATCTCGTCGGCGGCAGGCTGCATCAGGGAACAATGGAAAGGCGCGCTCACCGGCAACAACATGCCGCGCTTGCAGCCCTTGGCCTGAGCCGCCTTGATGGCGCGATCGACCGCTTCCTTGTGGCCCGAGATCACCACCTGGCCGCCGCCATTGTCGTTGGCGACGGCGACTACCTGGCCTTCAGCCGCTTCCTTGCAGGCTTCCTGCGCCGGTTCCAGCTCGATGCCCAGCAGCGCCGCCATGGCGCCGGCGCCGACCGGCACGGCGCGCTGCATCGCCTGGCCGCGCCGCTTCAGCAGGCGCGCGGCGTCAGCGACGGTGAAGGCGCCAGCCGCGCACAGCGCCGAATACTCGCCCAGCGAATGGCCGGCGACATAGGACGCCATCGCCGACAATTTCTTGCCGCTCTCGCTCTCCAGCACCCGCACCACGGCGAGGCTGACGGCCATCAGGGCCGGCTGGGCGTTTTCGGTCAAAGTAAGATCGGATTCGGGTCCCTCCTTCATCAGGCGGGACAGGTTCTGCTGCAAAGCCTCGTCGATTTCCTCGAACACCTGGCGGGCGGCGGGAAAGGCGGCAGCCAGATCCTGGCCCATGCCGACGGCCTGGGAGCCCTGGCCCGGAAAGACGAATGCGCGTGTCATCGGATTTTTCCTTGGATTCCAAGCCTGACGATCTAGATCGTGTGGCCAATATTCGATTTAACCAGCAGGAATAGCGGCTTAAATCCCACCCGGCAAGCGATCTGGCGCCCGTTTACCCCCAGGCCCAGACCCGCCCCCGGACGGGGTTGTGCTTGGGTTCTAAATCTATATAGTCCGCGCCCGCTCCTTGCCGGCATTGCCGGCTAGGGCCGAATCGTCGTTGGACGCCGTGGTGGCGTCCGCGCCGCCGGTCCATATAACAGCCATAAGGAGTTGTTATGCCGTTCTACGAGAACGTGTTTATCGCACGTCAAGACATTGCCGGCACCCAAGCGGATACGCTGGCAGACACTTTCGCAGCCATCATCGAGCAAGGTGGCGGCAAGGTGACCAAGAAAGAAAACTGGGGCCTGCGGTCCCTGGCGTTCCGGATGAACAAGAACCGGAAAGGCCATTACCTGCTTCTCAACATCGACGCCCCGCCGGCGGCCGTGATCGAGATGGAACGCAACATGCGTCTCAATGAAGACGTGCTGCGTTACCTGACCGTGCGCGTCGAGGCGCTGGAAGAGGGCCAGTCGGTCATGCTGCAGAAGCGCGACCGCGACGATCGCGGCGAGCGCGGTGATCGGGGCGACCGAGGTGACCGCGGCGACCGTCCGCGGCGCGACCGCGGTGATCGGGGCGACCGCGGCGATCGCGGCGGCGAGCGTCCGCGCTTTGCCGAACGTGTCGAAACCGATAGCGAAGGAGCTGCCTCATGAGCATGAGCAGTGGCGGAGGCGACCGCGCTGGGGGCCAGCGCCGTCCCTTCATCCGTCGGCGCAAGACCTGTCCGTTCACCGGCGCCAACGCGCCCAAGATCGACTACAAGGACGTGCGTCTGCTGGGCCGTTTCATTTCCGAGCGCGGCAAGATCGTGCCCAGCCGCATCACCGCAGTGTCGTCGAAGAAGCAGCGCGAACTGGCCCAGGCCATCAAGCGCGCCCGTTTCCTCGGCCTGCTGCCGTATCTGATCAAGTAGGAGAGCAGCCATGCATATGGAAGTAGTCCTGCTCGAGCGCGTGCCGAAACTGGGGCAGATGGGCGACGTGGTCCGGGTCAAGCCGGGCTTCGCGCGCAACTACCTGCTACCGCGCAAGAAAGCATTGCGCGCCACCAAGGCGAACATGGCCTTCTTCGAGACGCAGCGTAAGCGTCTGGAGACGACCAACCTCGAGCGCAAGTCCGAGGCCGAGAAGGTCGCCGAGAAGATGAAAGACTTCTCCGTCACCCTGCTGCGCCAGGCCTCCGAAGCGCTGCAGCTTTACGGTTCGGTCGGCGCCCGCGACATCGCCCAGGCGGCGACGGAAGCCGGCGTGCAGATCACCCGCCCGCAGGTCAATCTCGACAAGGCCATCAAGACGCTGGGCCTGCACGACGTCGAGATCATGCTGCACCCGGAAGTCTCGGTGCACATCAAGGTCAACATCGCCCGTTCGGCGACGGAAGCCGAGTTCCAGGCCCAGGGCGGCGTGCTGATCGCCGATGCCGTCCGCGCCCAGCAGGAAGCCGAAGAGCAGCAGCGCCTGGCCGAACAGCAGGCCGCGCTTCTGGAGAAGCCCAAGCGGCTTCTTCCTGCACAAAGCTTGCAGCAAAGCCCGGCTTCGGCCGGGCTTTTTCTTTGCCGGAACCGGAGGGGTTTACCAGCGTCCCATCCACAGGCTAGATTTTTGAAATCATTACCAGAAGAGGCGCTTGCCGCCGGAGGGGATCGATGCTGCTGGCTAAAGTCCTGGGCAAGATTTTGCAGGTGGGCTCGCTCGAGCTTATCGATCCCAGGGGCGTGGGCCATCGCGTCGAAGGCCGCCGCCCGGGCAAGCATCTCGTCGTTCGCATCCACGACCAGCGTACCGCGCGCCGGCTGCTGACCAACGCCAAGCTGGCGCTGGGCGAGAGCTACATGGACGGTACGGTCACGGTCGAGAACGGCGACATCTACGATTTCCTCGATCTGCTGGGTCATTCGATCGAGGCCTTCGAGCAGCACCCGCTGAACGCGTGGGCTTCGCGCGCCGCTTTCCTGCTGCGCAGCCTGCGCCAACACAATCCGGTCGGCCGGGCGCAGCAGAACGTGGCGCATCATTACGATCTTTCCGGCGCGCTCTACGATCTGTTCCTCGACGAGGACAGGCAGTATTCCTGCGCCTACTTCCGTTCGCCCGAGGACACGCTGGAGCAGGCGCAGCTGCAGAAGAAGCAGCACATCGCCGCCAAGCTGCTGATCAAGCCCGAGCACAAGGTGCTGGATATCGGCTGCGGCTGGGGCGGCATGGCGCTCTATCTGGCGCGCGCTACCGGCGCCGACGTCACCGGCGTCACGCTCTCGGTCGAGCAGCAGAAGGTGGCGCAGGAGCGCGCCGAGCAGGAAGGCCTGGCGGGCCGCGTGCGTTTTGCCCTGCGCGACTATCGCCACGAGGCGGGCAAATACGATCGCATCGTTTCAGTCGGCATGTTCGAGCATGTCGGCGCCCGCCACTACGACGAGTTCTTCGCCAAGGTGCGCGAACTGCTGGCCGACGACGGCGTCATGCTGCTGCATGCCATCGCCCGCATGGAGCCGCCAGGCGGCACCAATGCGTGGTTGCGCAAGTATATTTTCCCCGGCGGCTACTCGCCCGCTTTGTCGGAAGTGCTGACCGCCATCGAGCGGTCCGGGCTGTGGGTGACCGATTGCGAGATCCTGCGCCTGCACTATGCCTTCACCTTGCGCGAATGGCGCAAGCGCTTCCTGGCCAACCGAGAGCGGATCAAGGCGCTGTACGACGAGCGCTTCTGCCGCATGTGGGAATTCTATCTCGCCGCCTGCGAGATGAGCTTCCGCCACATGCGTCAGGCGGTGTTCCAGATGCAAATCACCAAGCACGAGCAGGCGGTGCCGCTGACCCGCGACTACATGTACGAGATCGAGCGGGAATATCTTGCCACCCGCGCGGCGGAATGATCCTATCCCGGCGCTGTCCCTGACCACGCTGCCGGATCGGTTCCCCGCATGATCATCGTCGAGAACCTGGTTTTCGACTATCCGACCAAACGCGCCCTGCACGGGGTGTCGCTGGTCGTGCGCGAGGGCAGCATCACCGCCCTGGTCGGACCCAATGGCGCCGGCAAGACGACGCTGATGCGCTGCATCGCGGCGCTCGATCCGCCCTATTCGGGACGCATCGCCGTGGCCGGCATCGACGTCTTCGAAGAGCCGCGCCAGGCGCATGAAGTGATGGGGTATCTGTCCGATTTCTTCGGCCTCTATGACCAGCTCACCGTTCGCCAGTGCCTGGTCCATGCCGCCGATTCGCATGGCCTGTCGGCGGCGCGGCGCGAGGAGCGGGTGCAGCAGACGGCGATCGCGCTGGGGCTGGAGGACCGGCTCAATGCCAAGGCCGAGACGCTGTCGCGCGGCCTGCGCCAGCGGTTGGCCATCGCGCAGGCCATCGTGCACGAGCCGCGCGTGCTGCTGCTGGACGAGCCCGCCGCCGGGCTCGATCCCGAAGCGCGGCAGGATCTCTCGACCTTGCTTCGCGGGCTCGCGGCACGCGGCATGACCTTGCTGGTGTCCTCGCACATTCTCGCGGAGCTGGAAGACTATTCGACCGACATGGTGATCGTGGACAACGGTCGCATCGTGGAGAACCGCTCGCTGGAGCCCGGTGCAGTACAGGGCGCGACGCAGGGTGTGCCGCGCGTTGCGATGCTGCTGGAGCTGGCGGCGGATGTGCCGGAGATCGCTGCGACCGTGCAGGCGATCGCCGATGTCGCCGACGTCGATGGGAGCGGCCGCGAAATCCGATTCACCCTGCCCGACGATGCCAACCGTCGCGCTGCCTTGCTGCGGCAGCTTATCGGCGCCGGCGTCCCCGTCGCCGGGCTGAGCCGCGAGCGCTCCAGCCTGCAGGATTCCTACATCAAGCGCGTCAACGAGGCGCGGCAGGTGCGGCCATGAGCCTGATGAACCCCGAATTCCGCCGCAACCTGTGGCTGGAGCTGACGCCGGCGCGGCTGGGCGTGTCGGTTCTTGCCGTGGTCTCGCTGCTGGCGCTGGCGGGGGTGCGCGACAGCGGCATGACGGCGCTGAGCGGTGCGGCCGAGACCCTGTTCGGCGTCGTGATCTTCCTGTGGGGCGGCAGGCTGGCGGCGGATTCCGTGCTGCAGGAGATAACCGAGCGCACCTGGGACACCCAGCGCATGTCTGCGCTGGGGCCGTGGCAGATGAGCTGGGGCAAATTGTTCGGCGCGCCGATCTGCGCCTGGGCGGCGTCGCTCCCGGCGCTGGCAGTCATGGTCTGGCTCGACGGCGTGCAGCAGGCGGCGATCTACGTGCTGCTGGGCGTGCTGTGCCATGCCATCGCGCTCACTTTGTCGCTGCAATCGATCCGCAAGGGCCGCCAGCATGGGCGCGTCAAGACGCTGTTTTTCCAGTTCGTCGCCCTGCTGGTGGTGCTGCCGTTCGCCTATTTGCTGATCTGGCGCAATTACTGGGTCGAACGCGAGTCCATGTCCTGGTTCTCGCTGCAGATCGACATTCTGAGCTTCGCCCTGATTTCAGCCCTGCTGTTTTCCGCCTGGGCGGTGCTGGCGGTCTATCGCCAGATGCGGCTGGAACTGCAGAAACCCACCGCCCCCACCGCGTGGCTGGCGTTCCTGGTTTTCCTTCTGGTCTATCAGACCGGGCTGATCTATGGCGGCACGTCCGCCGTGGACACTGCCCTGCGCGATCTCTCAGATCTGAAGCTTAAAGACGCAACGCCCTTCTCCCTGACCTTGTTCACTGCCGGGATGCTGCTGTCGGCGCTGGTCTATCTCGCGATCTTCACCGAAGCCAAGAGCATGATCGGCCTGCGCCAGGTATGGGACGGTCTGCGGCGCGGCGACTGGCGGCGGCTGTGGCTGCATTTCCCGCGCTGGGCGATCACCCTGAAATTCGCCGCCATCGCCACCATCCTGATCGTCCTCTTCATCGATCTGCCGGCATCGGCCCAGGCGACCGACAGCCAGTTCGACCGCCTCGTCATCGCCTCCTTCCTGTTCCTGCTGCGCAATGTCGGCATCGTGCTGCTGTGCAATTTCATGGCCCGCTCCGGCCGCGGCGATCTGGCGGCCATCATTCTGCTGATTGTGCTCAGCGTCATCGCGCCATTGATTTTCGGCGGCGCATCGCCGGTGGTGGCGTCGTTGTTCTGGCCGCCGCTTGACGGTAGCTGGGCCATGACGCTCATTCCGGTTCTGGCGCAACTGGTTTTAGTTGGCGGATTGCTAATTCGCGTTTGGCTGCAAGCGGAAAAACAGCGCAACAGCGCGATTTGATTTTTTTTCCATCAACGCTATACACAGTCTTCCACAGACGCATCCATACGCCCGCTGCACCGGGCCTGATAGGTTGCCGCGATGGAAGCCAAGCAAGATACCTCGAAGATCGCGCGCCTGCGCGAAGACGACCGTCCCGTATTCCGCCAGCCGCCGCATAACCTCGAAGCGGAGCAGGCGCTGCTGGGTGCGGTGCTGATGAACAACCTCGCCTACAATCGCGTGTCGGATTTTCTCAAGCCGGAGCATTTCGCCGACGGCACGCACGGGCGCATCTACGACGCCATGGCGCGGCTGATCGAGCGCAACCAGATCGCCTCGCCCGTCACGCTGAAGCCCTATTTCGAGCAGGACGAAGGCCTCGCCGCACTGGGCGGCACCATCTATCTCGCCAAGCTGGCGTCGGCCGCCGCCGGCATCATCAACGCCTTCGACTACGGCCGGCTGGTTCACGATCTCTATCTGCGCCGCCAGCTGATCGACGTCGGCGACCAGCTCGTCAACGGCGCCTACCAGCCCGATGTCGAGACCAGCGCCACCGACCAGATCGAGATCACGGAAAAGCGCCTCTACGATCTGGCCCAGACCGGCCAGGTCGAAGGCGGCTTCGTGCCGTTCCAGCGCGCCATCACCGAGGCCATCGTCATGGCCGAGGCCGCCTACAAGCGCGAAGGGCGGCTGACCGGCGTTTCCACCGGCCTCTATCCCATCGACCGGCTGCTGGGCGGGCTGCACAAATCGGACCTGCTGATCCTGGCGGGACGTCCCGGCATGGGCAAGACGGCGCTGGCCACCAACATCGCCTTCCACATCGCCAAGACCTACACCGAGGGCGTGGACGAGAACGGCAAGCCGATCGTCACCGACGGCGGCAATGTCGGTTTCTTCTCGCTGGAAATGTCGTCCGAGCAGCTCGCCACCCGCATCCTGTCGGAACAGGCCATGGTGTCGTCCGAGCATATAAGGCGCGGCGAACTGAACGCGGAACAGTTCCACAACGTGGTCGAGACCAGCGCGCGCCTGGAGCGCATCCCGCTCTTCATCGACGATTCGCCCGGCCTGTCGATCGCTGCGCTCCGCACCCGCGCCCGCCGGCTGAAACGCCAGCACGGCCTGCAGCTGATCGTGGTCGACTACCTGCAATTGCTCAGCCCCTCGGGCGGCCAGCGGCAGGAGAACCGCGTGCAGGAGATTTCCGAGATCACGCGCGGGCTGAAGACGCT
>JAQSWP010000101.1 GCA_029266575.1 Alphaproteobacteria bacterium
CTCGTCGCCGAAGCTCTTGCCCTCGGGATCGGTGCGCGAGAGCGCGTAATCGAGATCGAAGGCATTGGCGAACACGCCGGAGGCCACCATGGCCGGGGCGAAGCGTGCGCCTTCCTCGTTGGTCCACACCGCCACTTCGACCGGGGCGTTGGTCTCGTAGCCGGCATCGTTGAGCGCGCGGATCACTTCCAGCCCGGCCAGCACGCCATAGGCGCCGTCGAATTTGCCGCCGGTGGGCTGGCTGTCGAGATGCGAGCCGGTGACGATCGGCGGCAATGAATCGTCGCGCCCCTTGCGGCGGGCGAAGATGTTGCCGATGGCGTCGATGCGGATGTCGCAACCGGCTTCCTGGCACCATCTGACGAACAGATCACGGCCCTGGCGGTCGAGATCGGTCAGCGCGATGCGGCAGACGCCGCCTTTCTCCGTGGCGCCGATCCGCGCCATCTCCATCAGGCTCGACCACAGCCGCTCGCCATTGATCCGCAGATTGTCCGCCACTGTTACTTCTCCACCGTCACGCCATGCCAGAACGCGACATAGCCTTTGATGTTGTTGGCCGCTTCCTTGGTCTCCGGATAGTACCAGGCGGCATCCTTGTTCTGCTTGCCGTCCACTTCCACCGTGTAATAGCTCGCCGTGCCCTTCCATGGGCAGAACGTGTGCGTGTCGGACGGCTTGAAGAATTCCCGCCGGATGGTGTCGGGCGGGAAATAGACGTTGCCCTCGACGGTCTCGAAGCGGTCGGTTTCAGCGATGACCTTGCCGTTCCAGATCGCGCGCGGCATGGCGGTCTCCCTGTCGAATTTAAGGGGAGCGTTATAGCAGTCCAATCTCCCCTCCTGCCCGGAAACCCACGCCGGAATCAGTTTGACTCTTGTCCATGGCCAGACTAGAACAAAATAGGAACATAACCAGTTGAGTCTTCCAGATCGTGGCTTTGCGGATTGCGACCAATGCAGCAGGCATCCCTCTCCGAACTTCGCCAGCTTCGAGAACGTATTAGCGTTCTCGAGCAGCGGGTGTAAGCCCTTACGAAACCACGCCAACTGCCCCCGCCACCAGCTTCGCCCTGTGGCTGCTGGCCCGCTGCGGCGAGGGCCGCCGGACGAACCGGCCGTTCCTCTGGGTGAGACGGCGCGGCGGGCGCTTCGATTCCCGCCCCTACGCCCCCGGCCTGGCGCCGTTCTTCGATCCCGCCCGCCTGCTGCTGATCGAGGCCGACAGCGAGGAGCAGGTGCTGTGGAGCATCGAGGAGGGCCTGCGCTCGGGCGCGCTCGCAGGCGTGCTGGGCGAGGTGAAGAGCGCCGACCTCACCGCCACCCGCCGCCTGCAATTGGCCGCCGAAGCCAGCGCCACGCCTGCCTTGCTGCTGCGCCTGCCCGGCGCTCTGCGCACCAGTGCCGCGCTGACGCGCTGGCAGGTCAGCGCCGCGGCCGGGCTCTCGACCCCCGGCCTTAGAGACATTGTCCGCCCGCGCCTGCGCTTGAGCCTGCGCCGCGCCCGCGGCCGCATCGACGATCACGAACGAAGCTGGATAATGGAGTGGTGCCATGAAAAGGGTGATTTCGCTGTGGTTCCCCAGGCTGTCGACCGATCGACTGGCCCGCCTCGATCCCAACTGGCGCGGCCGTCCGGCAGCGACCTTGGCCAGCGTCTCCGGCGGGCAGCGTCTGGCCTGCGTCAATGAAGCGGCGCAGCGCGTCGGCCTGCATCGCAACCTGAAGCTGGCCGATGCGCGCGCCATCTTGCCCGAGCTGCAGGTGACACCGGAGGATATCGGCGCCGACAAGCGCTTGCTGGAGCGGCTGGCGAGCTGGTGCGACCGCTACACGCCCTGGGTGGCGCTGGACGAGATGCCCGATCAGCCGGGTTACGGGCTGTTCCTCGATATCAGCGGCTGCGCCCATCTCTTCGGTGGCGGCGACAAGGGCGAGAGCATCCTGCTCAACGATCTCGTCACTCGGCTGGAGAAAGTCGGCTTTACCTGCCGCACCGGTCTTGCCGACACTGCAGGCGCCGCCTGGGCCATGGCGCATGCCAATGATGGCGCACGCGCCCAGCGCATCGTGGCGCCCGGCGGCCAGCGCCAGGCTTTGGCTGAGCTGGAAGTCGCCGCTCTACGCTTGCCTCAAGAAGCCATCGAGACTTTGAACAAGCTTGGCCTGCGCCGCATCGGCGATCTCTATTCCCTGCCCCGCGCGCCACTGACCAACCGCTTCGGACCGCTGGTGCTGGCGCGGCTGGACCAGGCGCTGGGCCGCAGCGTGGAGAATATCGAGCCGCGCCGTCCCACCCCGCCGTTCCGCTGCCGGCTGGCTTTCGCCGAGCCGATCGGGAAGCCGGAGGACATCGCCGCCGCCACCTCGCGCCTGTTGGCTTCGCTCGGCAGCCAGCTGGAAAGCGCCGGCATGGGCGCACGGCAGATCGAGCTGGTGCTCTATCGTGTCGATGGCTCCTTCGAACGCTGCGAGATCGGCACCAGCCAGCCCAGCCGCGATGCCGACCATTTGCTGCGCCTGTTCACCGAGCCGCTGGGCCAGGTCGATGCCGGGTTCGGCGTCGAATTGATGCTGCTGACCGCGCGCAGTGCCGAGCGTTTCAGCGGCAAGCAGACCAGCCTGCAGCAGGGCGAGAACGAGGACGGCAAGGCTGATGAATTGATCGACCGGCTGACGGCACGGCTGGGCCCCGATCGCGTCATCCGCCTGATGCCGCGCCAGAGCCATATCCCCGAGCGCGCCGTGCAACGCGTCTCCGCCAGCAATGCCGCCGTCAATGGCGGCATGCGCTCCGCCGTGGCGCTGAAGGAGGACTGGCGCATCTTCACCCAGCCCACTGCCACCCGCGCGCCCGCAATACGCCCGGTGCGCTTGCTGGCCACGCCCGAGCCGATCGACGTCACCGCACCGGTGCCGGACGATCCGCCGCTGCAGTTCCGCTGGCGCCAGCAGGCGCATCGCGTGGTGCGCGTCGATGGGCCGGAACGGCTGGCCAACGAATGGTGGCGCGAGCAGGACCAGCAGCCGGCCGCCATGCTCAACGCCACGCCCTCGGTGCGCGACTACTACCGCATCGAGGCGGAGGACGGGCAGCGCTACTGGATCTATCGCGACGGCCCGTTCAACAGCATCGCCGGCGCCGGCGGCACGCGCACCGCGCGCTGGTATCTGCACGGGTTTTGTACTTGAGAGGATTTAAGACATGCCGACCCTCACCATTCGCAATCTCAACGTCGATATCGTGCAGGCGCTGAAATTGCATGCGAAATCCAACAACCGCTCGCTCGAAGCCGAAGCACGCAACTTGCTGGAACGACATGCGCGCATGCCATCGGCGCGGGCCTTGCTCGCCATGGCCGATGACATAGCCGCCATGACGCCGATCAATCGACGTCAAAGCGATAGCGCGAGCCTGCTGCGGGAAGATCGCAGTCAATGAACTACGTCGTCGATGCCGGCGTGGCGTTCAAATGGTTCGTCAAGGAACCGTTGCGGCCGCAGGCCTTGCATCTGCTCGATGCCGACCGACTGCTGCAGGCGCCCGATCTGATCCTGGCGGAAATGGCCGAGATCGCGCGCCTGAAGCTGCAACGCTCCGAGATCGTTCTGGCGCAGGCGCAGGAAGCCATCCACCAGGCACCGATGTTTTTCGAGCGTCTAGTGCCGGTGCAGGAACTGCACGAACGCGCCTTCGAGCTCAGCCTCAAGCTGCAACGCCCGCTCGCTATCTGCCTGTATCTGGCTTGCGCTGAGGTGCTGAAAGCCACGCTGATCACCGCCGATCGTACCTTGACGGAGTTGCAGGACGATTCCCTGACCTTCCCCGTTCTGCATCTCTCAGCCTTGCCCGCCGCTGCGGCCTGACCATGGCCGGGGATATCGAGCCGGCCTATGCCGAGCTGCAGGTCACGTCCAATTTCACTTTCCTGCGCGGCGGTTCGCATCCGCGCGAGATGGTCGAGCGCGCCGTCGAACTAGGCCATCGCGCCATCGCAATCACCGATCACAACACGCTGGGTGGCGTGGTGCGCGCCCATGTCGCCGCGCGCGATGCCAGGAAGGAAGGCCACGACATCAAGCTGCTGATCGGCAGCCGGCTGGTAATGCAGGACGGTTTCTCACTCTTGGCCTATCCACTCGACATCAAGGGCTACAGCAATCTCTGCCGCCTGCTGACCAAGGGAAATCTGCGCGCACCCAAGGGCCAATGCCACCTCTTCCTCAACGATGTTTTTTCGCATGCCGAGAACCTGCTGGCGATCGTGGTGCCGCCGGAAGATCCGGACGAGGAATTCGCCCGTCGTCTGGCCGATTGCGCCGATATCTTCCGCCGTCGCTGCCATCTCGCCGGCCACCATCTCTATCGCGGCGACGATGCCAGGCGATTGGAGCATCTGGCGCAGCTTGGAAGGCGCTGCAATGCGCCACTAGTGGCCACCAACGACGTGCATTATCACGAACCGGAGCGGCGCATCCTGCAGGACGTGCTGAGCTGCATCCGCGAGAAATGCACCATCGAGGAGGCCGGCTGGCGCCTGCACGCCAATGCCGAACGGCATCTCAAGGCGCCGGTGGAGATGGCGCGGCTGTTCCACCGCCATCCCGAGGCCATCACCCGTACCGTTGAGATCGCCGAGCGTTGCAACTTCGCCATGACGGAGCTGGACTACCAGTATCCGGTCGAGGCCGGCATCGATGGCCGCACCCCGCAGGAAGAGCTGGAACGGCTGACCTGGAAGGGCGCCGCCAAACACTTCTCTGCGGAAGAACTGGAAGAACAGCGGCCCAAGATCGAGAAGGAATTCGAGCTGATCCGCGAGCGCAAATACGCCCCCTTCTTTCTCACCGTTCGCCATATCGTCGATTTCGCCGAGGAGGAGCAGATCCTTTGCCAGGGCCGCGGCTCGGCGGCGAACTCTCTGGTCTGCTATTGCCTGGGCATCACCGCCGTCGGTCCCGACCGCATCGACCTGTTGTTCGAGCGCTTCCTCAGCACCGCGCGCAACGAACCGCCCGACATCGACGTCGATTTCGAGCACGAGCGGCGCGAGGAAGTCATCCAGCACATCTATAAGAAATACGGCCGCGACCACACCGCGCTCACCGCCACGGTAATCGCCTATAGAAGCCGCAGCGCCATCCGCGATGTGGGGAAGGTGCTGGGCCTGTCGCCCGATACGGTGGGCGCGCTGGCCGATACGGTGTGGGGCTCTTCGGGCGAGGCGATTCCCGACGAACACGTGCGCCAAGCCGGACTCGATCCCAGCGATCGCCGTCTGGCACTGGCCCTGCAGCTTGCCAGCATTCTCACCGGCTTCCCGCGCCATCTGTCGCAACATGTCGGCGGCTTCGTCATCTGCCGCAACCGCCTCGACGATCTGGTGCCGATCGCCAATGCCGCCATGGACGATCGCACCGTCATCGAATGGGACAAGGAGGACATCGAGGCGCTGGGCATTCTCAAGGTCGATGTACTGGCTTTGGGCATGCTGAGTTGTCTGCGCAGGGCGTTCGATCTGACGAAGAAGCACCATGGCCGCGACATCGATCTACATATCCCCGAAGGCGACGTGCCCACCTACGAAATGCTGGGCCGCGCCGATTCGCTGGGCGTGTTCCAGGTCGAGAGCCGGGCGCAGATGTCGATGCTGCCGCGGCTGAAGCCCAAGGATTATTACGATCTGGTGGTCGAGGTGGCGATCGTGCGCCCCGGCCCGATCCAGGGCGACATGGTGCATCCCTATCTGCGCCGGCGCGAGAATCTGGAGAAGATCGAATATCCGAAGGAAGAGTTGCGGGCGGTCCTGCAAAGAACCAAGGGCGTGCCCTTGTTCCAGGAGCAGGCAATGAAGATCGCCATGGTCGCGGCAAAATTCTCCGCCAACGATGCCGACGGGTTGCGCCGCGCCATGGCGACGTTCAAGCATACCGGCAAGGTCAATCAGTTCAAGGACCAGTTTATCCGAGGGATGATCGATAACGGCTACGATCTGAAATTCGCCGAACGCTGCTTCGGTCAGATCGAAGGGTTCGGCAATTACGGCTTCCCCGAAAGCCATGCCGCTTCGTTCGCCCTGCTGGTCTATGTCTCGTCCTGGATCAAGTGCCATTACCCGGACGTCTTTGCTGCCGCGTTGTTGAATGCGCAGCCGATGGGCTTCTATGCTCCGGCGCAGATCGTACGCGACGCGCGCGAGCATGGCGTCGAGGTGCTGCCGCCCGACATCAATTGCAGCGACTGGGATTGCACCTTGGAACCGGCGCCGACGCCGCGCGCTCTACTCGCCCCGTCAAGCGCCGATGGCCGCACCACGCCGCTTTGCGCCCTGCGCCTGGGCTTCCGCCAGGTGACGGGCTGCACCGCCGACAACGTAAAACCCATCGTTGCCAACCGCGGCGCGGGCTATCGCAGCATGTCCGATCTGCGCTTGCGCAGCGGCGCCTCGCGGCAATTGCTGGAGAGGCTGGCGCATGCCGATGCCTTCCAGTCGATCGGCCTGGATCGCCGGCAGGCGCTGTGGGCGATCCGCGGCCTGCGCAACGAAAAACTGTCGCTGTTCGAAACGCCCGAGTTTTCATTCACGAACCGCCCGGTGCAGAACGAACCTGCCGTCGCCCTGCCCGAAATGGCGATGGGCGAGCATGTGGTGGACGATTACGGCGCGCTGCGCCTGTCGCTGCGCACCCACCCGCTGTCATTGCTCCGTTCGCAGTTGCAGCCCGCCGGCATCAGTTCCAACGACACGCTGGACGATATCGAAAACGGCACGCCTATCGCCGTCGCCGGACTGGTGCTAGTGCGCCAGCGGCCGGGCAGCGCCAAGGGCACGGTGTTCGTCACCCTGGAGGACGAGTTCGGCATCGCCAACATCATCGTCTGGCCGAAAGTGTTCGAAACCTTCCGCCGCATCGTCATGGGTGCCCGCCTGATGCGGGTGGAGGGTACGCTGCAGCGCGAAGGGCTGGTGGTGCACATCGTGGCGGACAGATTGATCGACCTGTCCTGGATGCTCGACACCTTGGCCGACACCAGCCTGCCGACCCGCACCCGCGACATCATCATCCCCGAATACGGCCGCGGTGATGAGGTCAACCATCCCAACCCGGGCGATCACCGCGTCGAGCGGACGCGCACCAACGTGCATCCGCGCGACGTGCGCATCCGCATCAAGTCGCGCGATTTCCACTGAACGCTACTGGGCCTCCAGCGGCGCGTTGAGCGCGGTCGTCGAGGGCAGGATGATGCCGCCGCGATCGCCGATATCGATCTTGCCGTAGCGCTGGGCGAAAACCTCTGGCAGCGGCCGCGCGCCGGGCGCCGCCAGCCACAGGCGCAGCAGGTGCCGCCGCTTCTCCGGCTCGGGCCAGTCCTCGAATCCGGTGCGGTCGTGCAGCAGCGTGTGATTGTGCACCAGCTGCACGTCGCCCGGCCGGAACTCCATGTGCAGGTTGAGCGCCGGATCGTTGGCCAGCGCATCGAACATGTCGAGCGCCTCGACATGCTTGGGCGTCAGTCGCGGCGCCTCGGCGAAGCGCTGCGCCGAATCGATGTACTGGCGCTGGTAGATCGCGGTCAGCAAACCCTTGTGCCAGCTGAACACCGGAATTTCGAAATAGGGCTTCATGCCGGCCGGCACCTCGCCGCGCCGGTCGGTGGCGATCGGCTCGAACAACAGGCGCAGCAGATCGGGCCGCCGCTTGCGCATCTCGTTGAAGATGGTGGTAGAGCTGACCAGCGCCGACAGCCCGCCGCTTTTGGCGGTCTTCAGGCACAGCAGGCCGACGATGTCGCAGGAATCGCATTCTGCGAGCGCGCCCGGCCCAGATGCGCGCCCAAGCCGAAGAATGCCAGGGCGGCCTGACCCCGGTCGTAGCGCTCGACCGGCAGGCCGCGCAGCACGACGAAGCCGCGTCCATGCAGCAGCTCGTGCAAGGTCGCATCGAGCTTCGCCTTCAGGCGCGGCAGGGGAAAATCCTCCGCCTTCACTGCCGCAATATCGGCATTGCGCGCCAACAGCGGCGCCATGGCGGCATCGATCTCGGCAATGTCGGCCGGCTCGAGCGGCACGATCCAGTCCTCGCGCGCTGCCACGGCCGGGCCGTACCAGGCCGCCGGGCCGGTCTGTTGCGGCGGCAGATCGGCCGTCAGACTACTGTCGGGGATGGGGTCCTCCTTGGCGCATGTGCGCCAATTAAACCGCAGAGCGGCGGCAGCGGCAATCGGCAAGGCTTGCCCCCATCGCGGTCTGCCTTTTTACTGCCGCGATCTCCACCGATTGTGTTCGAACCCGCCAATGATCCGCCTGACATCCCTTTCCGTCCTTTGTATCGCGCTCCTGACGCTGCCTGCCCAGGCCGCCGGTCTGCAGGCGCATACGGCCGAATATCGCATCACGCTTGGCACCGCCGACAACGCCACACCCGTCGGCAAGGTGCGGCAGAAGCTCACCAATTGCCAGGGCGCCTGGAAGCTCGAGCGCGACGTTCAGGCCGCCGTGGCGCTGACGCAAAATCTGCGCTTCGACATCGATTCGGTGCTGCGCGCCGAAGAAACGGTGAGCGGCAACAGCCTGACCTATCGGCTGGTGCGGACCATGAACGGCGAGCGCAGCCAACGCGACGGCACCGTGACCCTGACCCATGGCGGCGGCGGAGCCGCGATCCTGAATTCGCCCGAGGGCCGCAAAACGGTCGAACTGCCCTCCTCCACCGTGCTGCCGATCGCGCTGACCACCGCCGCCATCCAGCGATTGCTGCGCGGCGCCGACAGTTTCGCGATCGAAGCCTTCGACATGGAAGTCATCAGCGACAATTTCCTGATCAAGGGCAGCGTGCTGGACCCGCAGGAACTGCCGCCGCGCCTGCCGGCCAATATCGAGCCGGAACGGGTCGGCGCCAGGGTGTGGCCGATTCTGCTGCAATTCTTCCGCGCCGACCGTCCCGGCGACCCGCCGCTGTTCCAGGCCCGGCTGCGCCTGCACGATACCGGCATCATCAGCCGCATGGTGCTGACCTATGGCTGGCTCAATTTCGGCATCGACCTGGTCAGCCTGACGCCAATCAATCGCGCCTGCTAAAGCCTTCGCGCCGTTGAAAATTCCGCTGGGGTGATCCACCGCCGCGGCGGCAGCGTATCTAGTCCGTCTCCCAAAGACAGCGTAACCGTTTGGTCCGGCGGCACATGGCTCCCCCCAATTTGCTCTGGTTCCGCCAGGACCTGCGGCTGACCGACAACCCGGCCCTGCGCGCCGCGGCAGCGGCCGGCCCTGTCATTCCCGTCTACATTCTGGATGATGTCAGCCCTGGTTCCTGGACCATGGGCGGCGCCAGCCGCTGGTGGCTGCATCATTCGCTTGCGGCGCTCGACAAGGCGTTGCGGGAAAAAGGCAGCCGCCTCGTCTTGCGCCGCGGCAATGCGGCGGACGAGATCGAGAAGCTGGTGCGCGAGACCGGCGCCGCCTCGGTATTCTGGAATCGCTGCTACGAGCCTTACGCGGTCAAACGCGATCGCGATCTCAAGGCCAGCCTGAAGGCGCAAGGCGTTGCCGCCGCCAGCTTCAATGCCGCGCTGCTCTTCGAACCGCACGAGATCGTCAACAGAAGCGGCGATCCGTTCAAGGTTTTCTCGTCCTTCTGGCGCGCTTGCCGGGCGCATGGCGATCCACCGGCGCCCATCGCTGCACCCATGACCATTCCCGTCCCAGCCGACTGGCCGCACTCGAACGCACTGCCGGATTTACAGTTGCTGCCGACCAGGCCCGACTGGGCCGGCGGCTTGCGCAAGAACTGGACACCGGGAGAGAGCGGTGCGCTGACGCGTCTGCGTGATTTCGTGCACGAGACCATAGAGGATTATGCCGGTGCCCGCGACGTGCCGGGGCTGCAAGCGACCTCGCGCCTGTCGCCGCATCTGCATTTCGGCGAGATCGGGCCGCGCCAGATTTTCCATGCCGTCCGCTTCGCCCTGCAGGAAATGCGCTCGGCGGCGCTGGCAAAGTCGGGCGAGAAATTCCTGGCGGAATTGGGCTGGCGCGAATTCTGCCACTCCCTGCTGTTCCACAACGCCATGCTGCCGGACGGCAACCTGCGTCCCGAGTTCGACCGTTTTCCGTGGCAGAAGAGCGGCGCCAATCTGCGCGCTTGGCAGCGTGGCTTGACCGGCTACCCGATCGTCGATGCCGGCATGCGCCAGTTGTGGCAGACCGGCTGGATGCACAATCGCGTGCGCATGGTCACCGCCTCGTTCCTCGTCAAACATCTGCTGCTCGACTGGCGGCAGGGCGAGGAATGGTTCTGGGACACGCTGGTCGATGCCGATCTCGCCAACAACGCCGCCGGCTGGCAATGGGTGGCCGGCAGCGGCGCCGATGCCTCGCCGTTTTTCCGCATCTTCAACCCTGTGCTGCAGGGCGAGAAGTTCGACTCCAGCGGCGTCTATGTCCGCATTTGGGTTCCCGAGCTTGCCCGGCTGCCGGATCGTCTGGTCCATCGGCCGTGGGAAGCCTCGCCCGCGGCGCTCGCCGATGCCGGCGTCGTGCTTGGCACGAACTATCCCTATCCCGTGATCGAGCATGATCACGCCCGCCAGCGCGCGCTGCGCGCCTTCCAGTCCTTAAAAGAAAAGTCGGCGTAAGGCCGCGGTGGCCGGCATCGCGGCCCGGAACTGGCAGCGCCCCTTTCAAGGCCGTGAAACTTTTGTTCAAGGCGGTGCGTTGCTTCCCAAGCCCGCCCCACCTGATATGATTTTAACGCTATGAATCGGGTCAACCCGCTGCTCGACAAATCCATGCCGCTGGCGGCGCGCATTGTGCTGGCGGCCGCAGCGCGGCTCGAAGTCGGGGCGCTGACCTTCGCCTTGCCGGATGGGCGCGAGCACCGGTTCAAAGGCCATCAGGCCGGTCCCGAAACGACAATCCATATCCGCCACTGGCGCTTCTTCGCACGCCTCGTGCGCGGCGGCGACATGGCCTTGGCCGAAGCCTATATCGACGGCTGGTTCGACACGCCCGACCTGCCGGCTCTGCTGACGCTCGGCGCGCTGAACCAGGCGGCGCTGGAGCGGGCCTTCCAGGCGACATGGCTGCGGCGCGCGGTCTGGCGTCTGCTGCATGTGCGACGGCACAACAGCAGGCGCGGTTCGGCGCGCAACATTCGCGCCCATTACGATCTGGGCAACGATTTCTACGGTCTGTGGCTTGACCGCAGCATGACCTATTCATCCGCGCTCTACGGCGAGAGCCGCCAGCAAAGCCTGGAACAGGCGCAGGACGCCAAGTACGTGCGCATCCTCGACCGGCTGGGCGTGCGCCAGGGCGACAGCATTCTGGAGATCGGCTGCGGGTGGGGCGGTTTTGCCGAGCTGGCCGCACGACGCGGCGCGCGCGTGCACGGCATCACGATTTCGCGCGAACAACTGGCCTATGCGCAGGCACGGCTGGAGCACCAGGAAGTGGCGCACAATGCCGAACTGGAGTTCCGCGACTACCGCGACGTGCAGGGCCAGTACGACCATATCGTATCCATCGAAATGATAGAGGCCGTTGGCGAGAAATACTGGCCGCGCTATTTCGACGCCGTGGCGCGTCATTTGCGGCCAGGCGGCAAGGCCCTGATCCAGGCCATCACCATCGCCGACCACGCCTTCGAGCAGTACCGGCGCGGCACTGATTTCATCCAGCGCTACATTTTCCCCGGCGGCATGCTGCTGTCGCGGCAAAAACTGGCGGAGCAGGCGCGCGCTGCCGGCCTCAGGCTGGCCGACGCCTACGGCTTCGGGCAGGACTATGCCCGCACCCTCTCCGCCTGGCTCGAGCGCTTCGACAAGGTGTCGGACAGGGTGCGGCAGAAAGGCTTCGACGAGCGCTTCCAGCGCATGTGGCGGTACTATCTGGCCTATTGCATTGCTGGCTTTTCCACGGGTCGAACCGACGTCTTGCAGGCCGAACTGGTTCATGCTTAATCAGGCGTCGCGCGGCGCGCACCTTATTTAGGCGCGAACGATTCGTAACTGGAAAGAGATCTTGCACCCCACGACCGAGAACCCAGCGGCCGCGCCAGTTCGTTTGAGCAGATGGCGTCTTGGGGCTTACGCCACGCTGCAATTGCCGCTGGCCATGTCGGCGCTGCCGATCGTCGTCACCGTGTCGTATTTTTACGGCAAGCACATATTCGCCGGCGTTCCCGGCATCTTGACCATCCTGGCCGTAATCTTCTTCGTTACCAGGCTGATCGACGCCATTCAGGATCCGCTGATCGGATTCGTCAGCGACCGGCTGACCCATTTCCACAATGGACGCATGATGATGGCCGTGGCATCCGTGCCTTTCCTCGGCATGGGATTCTACGCGATCTTCGCGCCGCCGGGACTCGATCACCACGCGATGCTGCTCTATCTGTTCGTCGCATTGCTGGTAGTGCATCTGGGCTATTCAGGCGTTTCGATCAACTATCACTCGCTGGGCGCCGAGCTAAGCTATGACTACAACGAGCGCACCCGGGTCACTATCTGGCGCGAAGTCTTTGGCATCGTCGGCCTGCTGCTGGGCGCCGGCCTGCCGCCTTTCCTGGAAACCCATTTTGGCGCCGCCGACGGCTATCATCGCGTCGCCGTCATATTCCTGCCCTTGCTGCTCATTCCGACCTGCGCCTTCTGGCTGCTGTCGCCACGACCGATCACGCCGCCCTTGCCGAAAAAGCCGTTCAGCATTTTTCAGGTCTTCGTCGTTCCCTTCCGCAACAAGCGGTTTCGCTCTCTGCTGCTGGTCTATCTGATCAATGGCACTTCGGTGGGGATTGCGGTAACCGTGGTGCTGTTTTTCATCGAAGGCGTTCTCGAGGTGGAAGGCAACTTCAAGTTCACCTTCATCGGCCTGTATTTCCTGTCCGGCATCGTTAGCGTGGTTTTCTGGCTCTGGCTTTCCCGCAGGACCAGCAAATCGGCGGCCTGGGCGATGGGCATCGCCTTCTCCTGCATCGGCATTACGGCCGCGGCTTTCGTCGGACCTGGCGATATCGTCGCGTTCGCGATCATCTGCGTCTTCGCGGGCTTTGGCCTGGGCGCCGATTACGGCCTGCCGCCCGCCATCCTGGCCGACGTCATCCATAACGAGGTCAGCGAAAGCCAGGGCGAATCGGGCAAGTATTTCGGCCTGTGGGCGATGGCGACCAAGCTGACCGCCGCCATCGGCGGCAGCGCCGCCCTCATTTTGCTGGATGGATTCAGCCTGCTGATCTACGGCCACGCCTACGACTCGACGGTCGAAAGCGGGCCGATGGCGTTGATTCTCGTCTACGCCTGCCTGCCGGCGATCGTGAAGTTCATCGCCCTGACGCTGATCTGGCGCGTCCGCATCGAATCGGCCAAGCCGTCAGTGCGCCGCCAATGGCGGCTCTATCGCCGGCCTGTGGTGCGGGCGAAACGCTAATTACACGAAACCCAGCAACTCAGGCTTGAAGTTGCCGCTGTCGCCGCGCAGGCCCCACCAGCGCTGCGCCACGCTGGCGTAGACGTTGCGGAAATCGACGGTGTATTTCACGTCGCCTTCGCTGAGATCGGTGAGCGGCGGCTGGCGGCCATGGAAGCCACCCTTGACCTTGCCACCCATGACGAATTGCGGCGCGGCCGTACCGTGATCGGTGCCGCGGCTGCCATTCTCCGCCACGCGGCGGCCGAATTCGGAATAGCTCATCACCAGCACGCGATCCCACAGCCCGGCGCCCTGCAAGGCGGTGCGGAACTTCGCCAGGCCTTCACCCAGAATGCCCAGCAGCCGATCGTGCGGCTCGCGCTGGCGCGCATGGGTGTCGAAACCGCCCAGGCCGATCTTGATCACCGAGAGCGGCGTGTTCGACGTCAGCAGGCGCAGCGCCAGGTCGAGCTGGCGGCCGAACGGATTGGCCGGCATCTCCACCGACGGCGCCGGCGCGTTCTTCATGCGATCGCGCAAGGTGAAAGCCGCCTGATGCACCTCGCCCTGCACCTTGAGCAGATGGCGCAGCGCCGGGTTGCCGCCGCGATCGGCCGCCACCTGCTTCAGGCGCGCCGCCTGCTGGATGAAATTCTCCACGTCGCGCAGCACGATGTTGCGCAGGCCAGGGCCGCTGACAGGCAGCGTGTTGTCGTCGACCACCACCGAATCGAGCACGAAGGAGCTGGGCCGCGGATTGCCCTGCATGGCGCGCGCGATCCAGCCTTCGCTGAGATACTGGTTGCTGGCCGAGGCGGTGTCCCAGATCTCGATCGAGCGGAAATGCGAGCGATTGGGATTGGGGTAGCCAACCCCCAGCAGCACGCCCATGTCGCCGGCCTTCCACGCTTCCTGCAGCGGCTTCAAAGCCGGATGCAAGCCAAGCTCGGGAGAGAGCTGCACGATCTGGTCGCGCTCGATGGCTATATTCGGTCTGAGCCGGCGGTAGAGCGGATCGGCATAGGGCACGACGGTGTTCATGCCGTCATTGCCGCCTTTCAGTTCGACCAGCACCAGAATGCGATCCCAGTTCGGACCGGACGCGGCTGGTGCAGCGAACAGCGGACGGGCGGCCGCCAGCACCGAAACGCCGCCGGCCAGGGAAATGAAGCGACGTCGGTCGAGCATGGCGATCACTTCAGCTGATAGACGGGATCGAGCATCATCTGCGCCACCGCCGCTCCCGGCGCGGCATCGCGGGCGACGGCGGTGAGCGGCGGCAGAGCCAGCAATATCCGTTCGAGCCGCGCCGTCTCGATGCCGTTCAAGGCGGGCGGCAGGCGCAAGGCCATCGGCACGTTGCGCATCGAACGGCCTTCGACCGGCGTCTCTTCCAGCTGTTCCTTGTCGGCCATCGGCCGCGCCATGTCGCGCCGGCCATAAGCCACCTGCGTGGCCTGGATGATGCGCTGCAAGCCCTGCTCGCGCAGCATCAGCGTATAAGAGGAGATCCACTTCTCACCGCCGGACCAGCCCTTGACGTTGGGTGGATCGAAAATGTCCTGCCCCAGCAGCCGGCCGCCGCGCACCAGGCGCAGCGTATCGTCCACCGGCATCTGCAGCAGGCGCAAGGTGCCGACGGTCATCTCGACCGGCGACTTGAAGAGCGTGCCGCGGTTTTTGGGGTCCTGGAATGCCGCCGACAGGAACAGGGCCTGCAGCAGCGGCTTCATTTCGTAATCGTTCTGGCGCAACAAGGCCGCCAGTCGCTTCACCTCCGCCGCGTCGGGCTGCGGCGAGACGAACTCGCGCCACAGCTTCTCCACCAGCCGCTCGGACGTGCGCGGATGCGCCAGGACCGCGGCGAGAATGTCGTCACCGTCGAAATTGCCACTGCGGCCCAGGAAATCCTTGCTGCCGTCGTCGTGCAGCGCCGGATAGACGCGATAGGCGCCGGTCTGGCGATCGACCGACCAGCCGGTAAAGGCGCGCGCCGCCTCCTTGATGTCCTGCTCGCCGTACTGGCCTTCGCCGACCGTGAACAGCTCGAGCAGCTCGCGGGCGAAATTCTCGTTGGGCTGGCCTTTGCGGCTGGTGGCGCCGTCGAGATACATCAGCATGGCGGGATCGCGCGCCACGTCGCGCAACAGGCGGGCATAATTGCCGGCCGCCTCGCGCCGGAACAATTCGTTCTGCCGCATCAGCGCCGGAACGTACTTCACCTTCTGCACCGAGGAGGTGAAATGGTTGTGCCAGAACAGCACCATGCGCTCGGTGAAGGGCGAAGTCGTGTTCAGCATCTCGCGATACCACCACGCCTTGGCATCGCCGCCTTGCTGGCGGACCAGCCCGACGATGCGGTCGCGGCGATCCTTGGCCTCGCCCTTGACCTCGGCGGCTTCCTTCATCTCGCGCTTCTCGCGCCGGATCTCACGATTGGCCTGGAAGAACTCGGCCGGCGACATGCCCATCCAGTCGGGCAGCGGCGTAGCGGCCTTGGGCCGCATGGTGCTCAGGATGCGCTCGACGGCTTCGCCATGGCTGAGCCGCTCGAACGCCGCCACTTCCTGCGGCGTGGGCTGGAAACCGGTGCGCGCCAGCAGATGCCGCGCCTGCTCCGTACCCATGGGCGCTGCAAGCGCGGCGCCGGAAAGAACGACTGCCAGACCCGTACCGATTGCGAGGGTGCGAATCCGGGCTGGCAGCATGGTGGCCTCTCCCTAACGTGGACGCGCCGGCGCATCGCCGTCGCCACCCCGGCGACCGCTGCGCATCATCCGTCGCGTCATATGCTCGCTCATGGCCTTGCGGAAAGCCGCGCGCTGCTCCGCCGTCAGCGTCTGCTGGAACTCGTGCACCGCGCGCACCATGGCCTTGAAGCGCTTGCCCTGGACGTCGCCCAGGTCGTCGATCTTGCGATCGACGGCGGCGAAATCGGGCTGGTCCTTGCCGATCTCGGCCAGAAGCTCGCGCCGCAGGGGCCGCATTTCATCGCGAATGTCGCTGGACGATTTGCGGATGTCGGCGCGCATCTTTTCCAGCGCCTCGTTTTGCGCCGGCGTCAGCTTGAGATCGCGCGTCGCCGCCATCACGGGCGAACGATCCATCATGCGGCTTTCGTGCTGGTTCTTGGCGTAGAGAAAGCCGCCGACGGCAAACACGTTCAGGGCGACCGAAATCGCCAGCAGGATCCAAGGCAGCCTGGTACGCATGGACTAAATCTCTCCCCCGAACAGGTCGGCCGACTCCTCGTCGATTCCCAGCAACGTGTATGCGGCCGGCTGGGCTGCGGAAACGTCGTCGACCAGCGAATCGCCCATCCAGAATCCGCCGCTGGCGGCGATCAGGAAACAGGCGCCGACGGCGGCCCATTCCAGGCTGCGCCGCCACGAGCCAAACTGCCCCAGAAACCCGCCGCGCTTCGGTTGCGCAACCTTATGCTCCACCATGGCGCGCGCGCGCGCCAGCAACCGCTCCGGCGCCGGCTCGGAGCTGGCCGCAGCCGCCCGGGCAGCCAATGCCATGTCCAGCAGCCCGTCGTCGGCCGCCAGAGCCAGTTCCACCCGGACCGCCAAGGCCGGATCGGCCTTGCCGTCCAGCCACGCCGCCAGCTCCAGCGCCGAGACCGACACGGTCTTGGCAGGCTGGCCAGGGGCTGCCTGGCGCCACAGGCGCCGGGCTTCTGTGGGGTCGAATTCTTCAGTCATATCAGTCCTCAAGACGCTATACGGCAAAATCGAGGCGATCATCCCCGCCCATCAGGATTGAAATGCTCCCGCAGACGGATAAGGGCCTTGTGGTGTGTCGAGCGCACCGTCTGGGCCTCGACGTTGAGCAATCGGGCGATTTCCGGTACGTCCATTTCCCGATCGTAAATCAGTTTCAAAACCAGCGCCTGACGCTCGCTTAAGAGCCCGTCCGGAATCTGCAGATGCTCGCGCTCGATAGGCTGCACCGCCAGAGCAGCCTCCGGCACGTCGTCGATATTGGCGGTCGGCCGCCTGCGCCGCAGCCAATCGACCGTGGTCGAATAGGCAATAATCCCGATCCATGTCGCCAGTTTGGCGCGCTTGGGGTCGAATTCGCGCAAAAGCTTGTAGTCCTCGCGGCAGAGCTTGAGGAACACCTCCTGCCCGGCATCGAGCAGATCGTCCGGACTCGGCCGGCCGGTGCCGAAAGCGCGGCGCACGGCGGCGTTGATGGCGGGCGCGTAGCGGACGCAAAAAGCGTCCCAGCTGCGCTTGTCGCCGCCGACCAGCGCCTTCAGTTCGATCTCGGTGTCGTGCTGCACGCTTGCCTTTTTTCGCCGCCCCGATCGCGGCCAGTCTAGCGGATTGAAGCGGGAGACGGGGAATATCGCTTTGATCGAAACAGATAATCAGGGCGGGCCAGATTGACAAGGCGAACCGCCGCTCCCATTCTCCCCTCGCACACAGGCTGGGGTGCCGGACATTCGCGTCCGGCTGAGATCAAACCCAACGAACCTGATCTGGGTAATGCCAGCGCAAGGGAGCCCGCCATGATCCGACGACATACGCTTTCCCTTCTGTTTGGTCTGTCAGTGCTGTTGCCGCTGCCGGCGATGGCGGAGACGCGTTTGCCGGTCCTGGTGCCGATCACCGGATTTCTGGCGTTGGAAGGAACCAGCCAGCGCAATGGCGCGCTGCTGGCTTTGAAGCACGCCAATGCCGGCATCAAGGCCGAAATCATTGACACCGGCGCCACGCCGGAAGGTGCCGTGACGGCCTTCGAGCGCGCCATGAGCGGACCCCGCGCGCCGGCCGTGGTGGCGCCGATCCTGGGCACGCAGATGCTGGCGCTGCTGCCGCTGGCCGAGCGCGAGAAGGTGGCGCTGATCACCATCTCCGGCACCGCCAAGATCACAGAGCTGGACAGCAAATTCGTGTTCCGCTTCTTCCCCGGCGACGAGGTCGTGAAACTGGCGCAGGCGCGCTACACGGTGGAGAAACTGGGCAAGCGCAAACCGGCGCTACTCTACCAGACCACCGCCTATGGCCAGAGCGGCCGCCAGCACCTGGCGCAGCAATTCGCGCGTCTGGGCGCGCCACTCGTATATGAAGAGGGCCTGGCGCCGACCGCCAAGGATCTGCTGCCGGCGCTGATCAAGGCGCAGGCGGCTGGCGCCGACGTGCTGATCCTGCATCTGCACGCGCCCAGCACGGCGCTGGCGATCTCGCAGGCGCGTGCGCAGGGCATCACTCTGCCGATCGTGGCCGGCTCCGCCATGCACCAGCCGGCGACGGCGGATCTGCTATCGCCGCGCGACCTGGCCGGCGTCTGCGCCGAAACGGCCGCCTCGCCCATTTCCGGCGGCTCGCCGCAAATGGCGAGGTTCACCCAAGACTACCGCAAGGAATTCGCAGCC
>JAQSWP010000102.1:0-11092 GCA_029266575.1 Alphaproteobacteria bacterium
CGCTCGGGCAATCTCCGCAAGGCGCTGCTGGCCATGAGGCAGGTCGCCCGCCTTGTCCAACAGGCGATTCTCGAGCCCGACAAAGCGAAGATAATGCGCTGCCTGCCGACGTTGACGCCTGGCTTCCGTCAGATGGCGCGGCAAGCGCAGCGCCACCTCGATGAGGCTGGCCCGCTCGAAGGCATAGCCACCCAACATGGCGTTCTCGATCACCGTGAGGTCGGGCAAAAGTTTTGGCGTCTGGAAGGTTCGGCCGATGCCCCGCCGCGAAATGGCGACAGGCGACCGTCCGAGCAGTCCGTTGCCGTCGAGAAGGGCAGAGCCTGCGTCGGCTTTGTAATAGCCTGACACCAGGTTGAGCAGCGTCGTCTTGCCCGACCCGTTCGGTCCGACGATGGCGTGAACCGAACCGGCGCGGATGGCGATCGATACATCGCTCAACGCCGCCACGCCGCCGAAGCGCTTGCTCAGACCGCTGATATCGAGCGCAGCGGGATTGGACACCGGCAGATCGGTTTGTGTGGCGAACGCCATCACGGGCGACAGAACGCGCCGCGATGAGCGGCTGCGCTGCCACAGATCGTCTATCGCACCAACGAGGCCGCTGGGAGCAAAGCGCATAAGCGCCAGCAACACGACGCCATAGACCAGCAATCGCCAGCCTTGCAGCGCCTCGAGAAATTCCGGCACAACGAAAAACACCAGCGTGCCGATGATCGGACCCCATAGCCGCCCCGCGCCGCCCAGCACCACGACGACCAGAAAGAAGATTGAGAACTCGGCAGTAAAATCGTCAGGCGTGATGACGGTTTTCTGGACGGCGAACAACGCGCCGGCCAAACCGGCCAGGACGGCACTGAAGACGAAAGCGAACATCTTGACGCCGACCAGCGAAACGCCGCTTGCCATGGCGGCGGCAGGATTGTCGCGCACGGCGATAAGGCCGCGGCCGATACGCGAGCGCACCAGGTTGCGTACGATGATGAAAGCAATGACGTTAAGCCCAGCCACCAGCCAGAACAGGCCGCGCGGCCCCAGGCTTGCACCGAACAGCGACGGCATGGGAATGCCGACGATGCCGTCGAACGAATGGGTCAACCCACCCCACTCCACCAACATTCCGGAAACGACATGCGCGAAACCCAGGGTGATGAGCGCGAAGTACCAGGTTGAAACGCGAAAGGCCGGCAATGCCATCAAGGCGCCGCCCAACGCTGTCAACACCATGCCGGCGCCAGCGGCCGGCCAAAACGACCAAAGGTGGTCGACCATCAGGATGGCCGCTGTGTAGGCGCCGATCGCCATCAGCGCGCCATGGCCGATCGATGCCTGGCCGCCGAACCCGGTGAGAAAATTCAGGCCGATCGCCACCATCAGGTAGACGCCAACCTGGGTGGCAATGAATAACTGGTACTGGCTTTTGATCAGCAGCGGAAAGCAGGCCAGAGCCAGCACCACGATAGCGCCGAATCCCAATTCCCAGCACCACTGCGCTGATGCCTTGGCGCTGTCTGGTTGCGCCAGATCAGACATAGCGGGTCTCGCGCTGACCGAGCAGGCCTTGCGGGCGAATCAACAGAATTGCCAGCATCAGGGCGAAAGTGGTGGCCTGCTGGTAGCCCGGCGACAGCACGACCGCGCCGAGCGCCTCGGCGATGCCGAGAATGTAGCCTGCCAGCAGCGCGCCTCGATTGTTGCCGATACCGCCGATCGCGGCCGCTTCGAAGCCTTTGATCAGGACAATGGGGGCAAGCCCGACTGAGGCATAGAGCATCGGTGCTGCCAGAACGCCAGTCAGCCCGGCAAAGGTGCCGCCCAGAACGAAGGACCAGAAGCTGAGCTTTTCGGGGTCGATGCCGCGCAGCAAAGCTGCGTCTCGATCTTCCGCGACCGCCAGCACGGCGCGACCGGCGCGGCTTCTGTAGTAGCGCTCGATCAAAAACACGATCACTGCCGTGCCGGCGATCAGCGCCAGTTGATAGGAGGAAACACGCAATCCCCAGAGCTGGAACGTGCGGTTGGACAACGGCCAGGGCGGCAGCAGGCGAATTGGGTCCGGCCCCCAGAACAGTCCCACGAGATTGGCCAGGATCAGCGAGATGGCCAAGGTGGAGATAATCCAGGCATGGCTGCTGGCGGACCGCCGCAGGATCGGACCGACGGCAAGCTTCTGCTCGATGCCGCCCAGGATGCCCACGGCGGCACCGGCAATCAACAAGGCAACGAGCCAGGGCAATCCGTAAATCGTCGCCGCTGTTGCGCCAATCATGGCGCCCAGCATCACGAAATCACCTTGGGCGAAATTAAAGACGTTGGTCGGCCGGTAAAGAATGTTGTAGCCGACCGCTACTAGCGCATAGAGGCTGCCGGCTGCGATGCCGTTGAGGAGAATTTGGAAAAGCATCGCAGCCGCAACCTGTTGATCGCTGTTTAGAGACCCGGCGCCCGTTCCCGGAACATGCCGAGCGACTTGGGGTTTTTGGCCGAGTCGACGCGCGCCATGCACAGATCGCCCGCGGCAAGCGCGCAATGGTTCTCGGCGCTGAAATTCAGCGTGCCAGCCATTCCGGGGAACCCCTTGGTCCCGTCGAGCGCCGCCTTGACGGCCTCGACGTCGAAGCTCTTCGCCTTTTCGACTGCCGCCTTCAGCACGTAGAGGAAGTCATAGAACGGCGCGCAGGCGATGATCGGCTCGCTGCCCTTGGCACCGGGGAAGCCCTGCACTTTTTTGGCGTAGGCGACCTGGCGCTCGGCCGGATAGACCGAGTCGTTCCAGGTGAAGTTCTTCAGGGCCGTGCCATAGACGTTCTTGATCGACTGCGCCGGCACCAGTTCCAGCAAGGATTCGTTGAACAGCTGGTTGTGACCGACCGTGGGCGGAAACCAGTTCATCGACGCCAAGCCGTTGAACGCCATCGACAGCTGCGGGATGGCGGCGGCCCAGATCATCAGCCCGTCAATACCCGCGCGCTCGAGATTGGCGAGGTAGGCGTTGAGATCGGGCGCCGTGAGCGGGAAGACCTCGATCGCGACCGGCGTCAGGCCAAGGCGCGTCAGATGCGTCTTCGAATCGGCCACCGCCTGTTCGCCGAACGCTGTGTTCTCCTGCAGGATGCCGATCTTCTTGGCCTTCAGCGTGTTCACCAAATATTCGACGGCTGCCTGCGCCTGATGTTCGGTGTTGAACGTGGCCTGGTAGCCGTAGGGATACTTCTTCCCATCGCCAAGGGCGGTGGAAACGGCGAAGAAACCCTGGATCATCTTGGCCGGTGTGGTCACGGCCAGCGCCGCCAGTGACTGCGAGCTGCCGGTTGGCCCGAGCACGTACTTGCAGCCCTCTTCTTCCAGCTTCTTGATCACCGCCGGCTGCTTGGCGGGCGAGGCTTCGTCGTCGACCTCGATGCGTTCGATCTTGCGGCCCATGATGCCGCCAGCGGCGTTGATTTCATCGACGGCAATCAGCGCGCCGGCATAGAGCGGCGCGAAGGAGGTCACCAGCCGGCCGGTGGTCGGGCGTACCCAGCCCAACTTGAACGTTTCGGTAGCCTGGGCGCGAGCGATCGAAGGTGCGAAGGCGAAACCGGCGCCCAGGGCAGCGGCGCCACCCAGCAAGCTGCGGCGGCTGATGTTGATATTGCTGCTCATATTTTCCTCCCGTGGATTTCGATGATTGGCGTGTGCGTTGGATTACGGAGTCGAAAGTTCGATCGCCCAGTCCTTGAGAATTTCTCTCTCGTCCTGGCCGGGCGCTGGCGGCTTGCGGTGCAAGCCACTGGGCGTGCGGCTGAAGCGCGGCGCCGGCGCGGGCTGCGACAGCCCGTCCTGCTCGACATATGTGCGGCGCAGCGCGTTGTGCGGATGGGTCTGCGCTTCTTCGAGATCGAGGACCGGCGCGAAGCATGAATCGCTGCCTTCGAGCAGCGTCACCCATTCCGCCCGCGTTCTGCCGCGGAACAGTTTTCCAAAGGTCGCGTGCAGTTCGGGCCAGCGTTTCTTGTCGTTCTGGGCATCGAAGAGATGCTTGAGGTCGACCTTGTCGAGGAACTCCGCGAAGAACTTGCGCTCGATCGCGGCCAGCGAGACGTATTTGCCGTCGGCCGTCTCGTACACCCGGTAATAGGGTGCACCACCGTCGACGACATTGGCGTCGCGCTGCAGCGACCACAACCCGGCATGGCGGAAGCCGTGGAAAATGGTCATCAGACTGGCGACGCCATCAACCATGGCGGCGTCGACCACCTGGCCTTTGCCGGACTGGCGCGCTTCCAGCAATCCGGCGAGAACGCCCATGGCGAGATAGAGCGCGCCACCACCGAAATCGCCGATCAGATTGAGCGGCGGCGGCGGCGGACGATCGGACGGACCAACGCAATTCAATGCGCCGACCAGGGCGATGTAGTTGAGATCGTGGCCCGCGGCCTGCGCCAGCGGCCCTTCCTGGCCCCACCCGGTCATACGGCCGAACACCAGGCGCGGGTTGGTTTTCCAGCACTCCTCCGGCCCCAGCCCCAGGCGTTCCATCACGCCCGGCCGAAACCCTTCGATCACCGCGTCCGCCTGTCCGATCAGCGCCTGAGTTAATTTGCGGTCGGCAGGCGATTTCAGATCCAGCGCGATGGAGCGTTTGTTGCGATTGAGGAATTCGAAGCGGACATCGGTCTTGATGCCAAGTCCGCTCTCTTCGCGCCGGTCGATGCGGACGACGTCGGCGCCCATATCGGCCAGCAGCATGCAGCAGAAGGGTGCCGGCCCGATGCCGGCGAATTCCACGATCTTGACGCCGGAAAGCGCTCCGCCGCTCATGCCAGTCTCTCCCGCTTCAATACGATGCCGCCATCGCGCTCGCGATCCCAGGTATCGCCCGTGACGCCTTCGCGGCGCAGCTCGGTCTTCTGCACTTTCTGGGTCGGCGTTTTGGGCAGCTCGGCCACGATGCGCACATAGCGCGGCACCATGTAATGCGGCATGCGCGGGCGCAGGAATTCGGTCAACGCGATGGGATCGACGTGGCTGCCCGGCGAAGGCGCCACCACGACCATTATCTCGTCATCGCCATGTTCGCCCGGCACCGCGATTGCCGCGGCTTCCTTGATGGCGGGAAAGGCGGCGACCTCGACCTCGACCTCGAACGAAGACACATTCTCGCCACGTCGACGGATCGCATCCTTCAGCCGGTCGACGAAGAAATAATTGCCGTCCGCGTCACGTCGCAGCGCATCGCCGGTGTGGAACCAGCCGTTACGCCAGGAGGCGGCCGTCGCTTCTGGATTCTTGTAATAGCCATGGGTGATGGCCCAGGGCGCATCGGCACGGATGACCAATTCGCCCGGCATGCCGTCAAGCACTTCGCAGTCATAAGCGTCGACCAGCCTGATATCGACGCCTTCGCGACGGCGGCCGCAGGTGCCGGCGGGCGAAGGGTTGACGCCCGAGACGATCGGCATGCAGGTCTCGGTCATGTTGAAGCAGGTATAGACCTCGACGCCGAAGCGAGCGGCGATCGCCTCGGTATCGTCGGACGGCAGCAGTAAGACGCTGTGCAGCGAATGCGCCCGGTCCTGCGGCGCCGGCGGCTGCTTGAGCAGAAACTTGGGCATGACGCCCAGCATCTGGCACACCGTGGCGCCGCTGCGGTTCACGTCGTCCCAGAACCGGTCTGTCTTGAAGCTTTCGAGAATGGCGATCGAACCGCCCCGCATCAGCATGGCGTTGGCGTAGAGCGTGCCGCCGACATGGAAGAACGGCAGCGCTACCAGGAAACGATCCTCACGCCCCAAATAGGGAAAGGCCGAGACACTGCCCATGGTCGCCAAATGCATGTAGGACGAGAGCACGCCCTTGGACGGACCGGTGGTGCCGGAGGTGTAGATGATCGACTGCGTGTCCCAAGGCTGAATCTCGCGCTGCACGGGCGGCAACTCTTCGGTGTCGCAGTCCAGTGCGTCCTGGCTTTCGACAGGCAGGCCGATATCTGTGCCGACTGCGCCACCCACGGCGATGGCGCGCTCCAAAGTGAAACGCTCGATCTCCGCCAGGCGCGGCAGCAACCCGGCATGGCCGACGATCAGCCTGGCGTCGGCATTGCGCACGACATGTTCCAGCAGGGTGCCGCGATAAGCGATATTGATGGGAACGAACACGGCACCAAGATAATTGGCGGCATACCAGACGATGACGGTATCGATGCCATTGGGCAGCCAACACAGCACATGATCGTCCTGCTTCACGCCGCGCGCACGCAAGGCATTGGCCGTACGCACCACCTGCCGACGTAGCCGGGCGTAGGTCCATTCCTCGCCATTGACGTCGACGGCGTAGACCTTGTCGGGCATTTGCGCTGCCCGCGCCTCGAGCAGCGGGCGCAGCACGCACTCCTCGTTGGCCGGGATACGGCTGTCGGCTCGGGCGGCGGACGCGATCATATCGGCGAAATCGAGCGATGCTTGGGGAAGCCGTGCGTCTTGTGCCGCGGCGGGCAGTCCTTCAACGTGCGGATCAGCACGGCGCGGGTGTCGCGCGGATCGATCACGTCGTCGATGAAGTAATGTTCGACCGAGCGCAACGCGCCCAGATGCTGCTTGAATTCGTCGATCATCGCCTGCCGCTTGGCGGCGGGATCGGGTGCGTTCTGGTAGTCCTTGCGATAGACCACGTCGACCGCGCCCTCGACCGAGAGCGCGCTGATTTCCGCCGTCGGCCAGACGTAGCAGGCATCGGCATCGAAACTGGGCCGGCCGCCATTCATGGCGCAGAACGCCCCGCTATAGCCCTTGCGCATGACTACCGACAAGCGCGGCACTGTTGAACAGCCAAGCTCATAGAGCATGCGACCTGAACGCCGACCAAGCGCGGTGGCTTCGGCTTTCGAACCGATGGCAAAGCCCGGCACATCGATCAGATAAATCAACGGCAAACCGAAAGCGTCGCATACCGCGATGAAATGCGCCGCCTTTTCGCATGCCGCGGCATCAAGCATGCCGGCCTGCTGCATCGGCTGATTGGCGATGATGCCGACAGCCTGCCCGTCCAGCCGCGCGAAGCTGACAACCACATTGCGGGCATAGGTCGGATGGATCTCGAAGCCGCTACCCTGGTCGATAATGGCAGCGACGACTTTGCGCACGTCGTAACCCTGCCGCAGGCTGGTCGGTACGATATCCAGCAGCTCGTTCGCGCGGCGGTTGACGGGATCGTCGGTCAACACGCGCGGAGCCGGAAGCGAGGCGTTTTTCGGCAAGTACGACAGATAGCGGCGGATGGCGGCGAGGCATTCCTCCTCGCTATCCACTGCCATATGAGCGATGCCCTGCTGGTCGGCTTGCAGATGCGCGCCACCCAGGTCCTCGATGGACATCGTTTCGCCGGTACCCGCCTTCACTAGCGCCGGACCCGCCATGCCCATGGCCGATTTGCCGCGGATCATCACCACGAAATCGGCTATGGCCGAGAAGTTTGTGGCAGCCGCGAAACCGGGCCCCATGACGGCAGAGACGATCGGCACCCAGCCGGACATTTTCGCCATCACGTTCCACAAGCTGAAGCCCATGGCGAAGTGGCGGGAATCAAGCCCGTCCTGGATGCGGTGCCCGCCGCCTTCCTGCAGCATGATATAGGGCATGCCAGCTTCGCCGGCGCGCTGGGCGGAGTGGATGAATTTGTGCATGCCGATCGTGCCGAGGCTGCCGCCCAGCACTGTGTAGTCGTTGGCCGCGATCGTCACCGGCATGCCGTCGATCAAGCCGGTGCCAGTGACCAGGCCATCGGCCGGCGCATCGACGTTCTGGTTATAGGCATTGTCTTCGATCGCCTTAACCAAGCCGCCATATTCGCGGAACGAGCCCGGATCGCAGAGTTTGGCGATGCGCTCGCGCGCCGTCATCTTGCCGCGCGCATGCTGGCGCGCCACGGCATCCTGCCTGCCGGCGTCGGATATGCGCTCGCGCGCCTGCTCGAGCTCCGCGATGAGCTGCGGAAAATCGCGCTGGCTTCCAGTTTTCATGCGAACGGCAGTCCCTCGCGCCCAAGAATGTTACCTGTTGCAGCCGCAGGCTGGCATAGGCTCGGCCGGCCGGCAAGAAAAATGAATATTGGCTCGATATTCAATTTTGTTTGATAGTGGCGCTGCAGGTCAGCCGCAAAGCCGCCGTTTATCTGCTATGGACTGGACGGTAAACCGACAGCGGAATTTCGAGGGGACGCATGCCGGCCAAACCGGGACAACAACGCAAAGCAGCCAAACCGGCGCGCGCCAACGGGCGCCGCGTCGAGAAAGTTGAAGCGACGCGGCAGAGCCTGTTCGATGCGGCCCTGAAAGTCGTCGGCGAAAGCGGCTATGCCGGCTCGTCCATTGCCAAGATCGCCGCCCGTGCCAACGTCGCGCAGGGCACGTTCTACAGCTATTTTATGTCGCAGCAGGACGTGTTCGACCAACTCCTGCCCTATCTCGGCAACCGGCTGCTCAACGAGATCCGGGAAAAGCTGAAAGGCTGCAAGGACCCCTATGAACGGGAAGCCATCGGCTTCCAAGCCTATTTCGATTTCCTCAGCGAGAATCCTGAATTCGAGCGCATTCTGTCGGAAGCGGCCGTGTTTACGCCGCACGGCTTCAAGGCGCATGTGAAGAACATCGTCGATGGCTACATGCGCGCCTTCCGGCATCGCAGCTCGCGCGCTGTGCTGCCCCATTACAGCGAGCGCGAACTGGAGGCCGTCACCTACATTCTGCTGGGCGCCCGTGCCTATCTCAGCCAGCGTTTCATGGCCGGGGGCAATGGGGCCCGCAAGCTGCCGAGCTGGGCTTTCACCGCGTACATGAAATTCCTGCGCTACGGGCTGACCGGTCCGCGTCGCACGCGTGCCGCCGGTCCCGATGTCAGCCCCACCGAAGTCGCAGACCACGCAGGCGCCGATGAGATTGAAGTCGTGTCCAACAATGGCTCGAGTGCCACACTGGAATTGGAATTCGATCCGTCGCGGACCGATCTGCCTACAGCGGTCAGCAAACTCTCCCTGGCTGCCGGCCTCGCCCTGATTGGAAACAAAGCCGACTCACTCGGGATGTCAAATTTTTCCTTGAGTATTCTGGAAGCACCGTTAGGCCGCGTCACGCTACGCGCAACGGCCCGAATGGAAGGACGCGAAGGGGGGGCGCGTTCGATATCGGTCTCAACTCGGGCGGCGACAGGAGAAACCGTAATTGCAAGCGCTTCGATTCTGATGGAGCCAAGGGAAGCAGCCGGCAAGCAAGATTAATTGACTTTCGATCTGATCAGAATCAAAGAGCGCCGCTCTGGCTGAGCGGCGCTTTTGCTTTGAACTGGTTGCGGGGGCGCGCAACCCGCAATATCAAACTCTGATACGCCGCCTAGCTACAATTTCTGACGAAATGCGGACCATCTAATTTGGTAAACTTCAACAGATGACCTGTATCCATCTACATCGAATCCAGTAGTTGTACCCAGAGCACACCGCTAAATTCATTCGTTGGGCGGTTTAGGACCTGACGATGGCGATTTCCGACGCAGGTAGATTAATTATTCGCTGTGCGGCGCCCGTTGAGGAGCCAAATCGTAAGGACCGCACCCCCATCCGGGCCCGTCCGGTAGCATCCAAGAATAGAGAGTTTGTCCCCGCGACGGGCAAAGTCCCGTGATTGTATCACGCATCATCATCGGACCCGCAAGCTCAGCCGGGAAAAACATCTCGCCGAACAGCGAAGCGAAATGCACCCCACCAAACGTGCCGAAACCCGACTCCAGCATGCCGCCCGGTAGGCAGGGCAGATTGGCCGCGTCCGCGATGGCCAGCACCTTGCGCGTTTCGGAGACACCGGTCTTGTTCAGCTTGACCGCAAACCCGTCCGCCGCGCCGGCACTGACGTGGCGCAGCGCGTCGACGGCGCTGAGCAGGCCTTCATCGAGGAAGATGGGGACGGAACCATGCCGGACCAGCCGCGCCATGCCGTCGATGTCGTGGATCGGCACCGGCTGTTCGAACAGCACGATATCGAAACGCGCCACCAGGTCGAGGACGCGCAGCGCCTCCTTGACCGTGAACGAGGTGTTGCCGTCGATCGCCAGCGGAATCTCCGCACCGACCGCATCGCGCACCGCCTTGACCCGCGCCAGGCTGTCGGCAGCCGATTTCGACAACTTCACCTGCAATCCACGCGCGCCATCGCGCACGCATTGCAGGGCATTCTCCGCCATCCTGCCCGGCGTATCGAGGCGGATGATGCCGGCAACTGGAATTTCCGTGCGCGCGATGCCGCCCATCAAGGTCGCCGCCGGAACGTTCAGCAGCCGCGCCCGCAGATCGACCAGCGCCAAATCGAGCGCCGAGCGTGCATAGGGATTGCGCGGCATGGCCGCTTCCATGGTCAGCGCCAGTTCACGTTCGGCAAAAAGGTCGCGTCCGACCAGCACCGGCCCCATATGGCCGCGTACGGTCTCAAGCATCGAGACGATGCTCTCGCTGTGATAGCCCGGCATCGCCGTCGCCTCGCCACGGCCGATCATGCCGCCGGCGCTGACTTCAACCCAGAGATAGTCGAGATGATCGTAGGAGATGCGCGCGTTGCGGTAAGGCGAAACGAACGGCAGGGCGATGCTGCGTGCCGATACAGCGTCGATGCGGAGTGTCATGCTGGCTGATCCCGAGAAGGAAACGGCCGCCGGCGTCAAGGTGTCACCGGCGGCCTGTAGATCACTGCTTGCGCGGCGGCACTTGCGCGCGCCAGTAGGTCACAGCTTTTTCCGCCGCTGGCCCAAGCCCCTTCTCGATCATCGACTCCTGCCACAGCTTCAGCATGTCGGGCACGAGGGTCAACATCTTCTCCTGGTCCTGGAACTTGATGAGCTCAGTGCCTTTCGCCACGAGCTCCTTCAGGCTGCTGTCGTCCGATTCGATCACCGCTTTCAGGCTGCGCTGCTCGGCTTCGGCGCTAACGTCGGAGAAAAGTTTCTTGACGTTCTCCGGCCATTTCTCGTGCCACGTGCGATAGTTGACCATCATCGGCCAGGTGGCGAGCGGACCAAAATCGACGTCGATCAGGTATTTGCCGACTTCGTAAAGCTTGCCGGTCAGCATCGTC
>JAQSWP010000102.1:11100-14891 GCA_029266575.1 Alphaproteobacteria bacterium
AGGAATTGAACACGCAATCGACACGGCCGCGCTGCAGACCTTCGTAGACTTCCGCCTGCAACACCACGACGCCAACTGCGCCCAACGCTTCCCAGATCTTCGGCTGGAAGGCACCGAAGCTGCGGATCTTCAGGCCTTTGAAGTCCTCCAGCTTGCGCACTGGCTTGTTGCAGATCAGATGGTAGTTGGCCAGCGAGTGGAAATAGAGCGGCCAGATATTGTTGCGCTGCAGCTCCTGCTTCACTTCCGGCACGTTCTGGATCAGCCCATGGGTGATGCGGACCGTGTCGCGGATATCGGGAATGACCAGCGGCAAGGCATTGGTGGCGCCGCTCAGCGGCAGCTTGGACGGCGTGTAGGCCAGCGCCGTAGCGGCAATGTCGACCGCGCCGCTGCCCAGCAGATCGACCAGCTCGGTCGACTTGCCCAACGCCTCGTTCCAGAAGACGGTGACCTTCACCTTGCCATTGCTGCGACGGGTGATTTCCTCGGCCCACCATTTGTCGACCTGCGACTGCACGTGCACGTCGGAAAAGAAGTGGGCCAAGCGCAGGTTCATGCTGGGATAATCCTGCGCCACGGCACTGCCCGTCAGCATGGCCACGGCCGCGCCGATGCCAATGCATGACTTTCGAATCGTATTCGCCATTTCCATCTGTTCCTCCGGGTTGATAGGGTCTTCGCCTTACATCTGCGAGGGCAGCCAGGTGCAGATCTCCGGGAAGACCCAGAGCAGCACCAGGATGATTCCTTCCAGCAACAGGAACGGCATCACGCCACGGAACAGCTCTTCCGCCTTGATTTTGCCTTCCGCTGCGCTCAGCACCGCGTAGAGGTTGAGCCCCACCGGCGGCGAAATGGTCGCGATCTCCACCAGCTTGACGATGATGATCGACATCCAAATCAGATCGATGCCCAGCGCTTTGGCGATAGGCGTGATGAACGGCACGGTGATGACCAGCATCGAAACCGTGTCCACGAACATGCCGAGAATCAGGTACATGACGATGATGCCGGCCATGAAGGTGATCGGCGTCAGGCCGATCCCGGAAAACATGTCGATCGCCTGATGGATGAAACCGGAGAACACCAGCATGCGGGAAAACAGCATGCCGCCGATGATCACCACAAACAGGATGGTGGCCGAAGCGGCGGTCTGCGCGATGGCATCGCGGAAGCCGTCGCGACTGATGCTGCGGGCGACCAACGCGATCAGCAGCGCGCCGATTGCACCGATGGCGCCGGCCGACGAGGGGAACATGGTGCCCGAATAGATGCCGCCAATGATGATGGCCGCCAGCACCAAGGTGCCCCACACGCCCTTGAGGCTTTCCATGCGCTCGCGGAACGGCAGCGGCTTGGTCTTCTGCGGCGCCCAGTCTGGCCGCAACCGCATCATGACGGCGACGCCGATGAGGTAGATGCCGGCCGTCAACAATCCGGGGATGACGCCTGCCATCAGCAATGCGCCGATCGAAACGTCAGCCAGGATCGCCACCAGCACGATGGCTATCGACGGCGGAATCAGCGCGGCGAACGTGCCGGCGGCCGCGATGCAGCCGGCGCCGATAGCACGGTCGTAGCCAAAGCGGATCATTTCCGGCAGGGCAATACGGGTGAAAACCGCGGCGTTCACCATGGTCGAGCCAGAAATCGCAGCGAAGCCCGCCGACCCGGCGATGGTCGCCATGTACAGGCTGCCGCGCACCGAACTGAACCAGGCATAGGCAGCCTGGTAGAGCTTGCCGGTAATGCCCGAGTTGGACGCCAGCGTGCCCATGAGAATGAACATGGGAATGACGACGAAGGCGTATTCGCTGACGATCTGGTACGGCAGGGTCCGGATGCTCGAATCGACCAACGGCCAGCCGCCGTACAGGAACATGCCGCCGATGCCGACGAGGCCGAGCGAGGCCGCAACCGGCACGCTAAGAATCGTGAGAGCAAGCATGGCGGCGATCGCCAGGAAGCCAAAAAGAAGCGGATCCATTGCTGCCCTCTATTCGTGAGCTATGTCGGTCGGGGCCTCTAGCAGAGGGCGTCCCCGCAGCACGCAAAAGAGCTGGTATGCGGTTTCCAGCAACATCAGCGTGCTGCCTAGCGCGAAAAGAATTTTCGCCGGGTAGATCGGGAAGCCGTAATTCGCCACGGCCGTCTCGCGCATTTCCACGCTTTCGAAAGCGTGGCTCCAGCTTCCCCAGGTAACGAACGCGAAGAACGCCCCCTGCCCCAGCACAGCGATGGCGCGGAATATGGGCTGCCATGCCGGGCCGCAATTCTGGGACAGCAGCCCCATCGCAATGTGCTCGTTGCGATGCTGGCTGATGGCGAGTGCGGCGAAGATCGCGATCGCCATCAGGACCTGGGAAAGTTCCTGCGTCAGCACGATGGGCTGATGCAAGACGAAGGAGAAGATCACGTCTGCGGCGCCGATAAGCGCGATGATCATGATCAGCAGCGCCGAGACAACCAGTCCGCCCTGTCTGAACACGGCCATGACGCGATCAATCGAACCAACCATCCAGCCACCCGTGTTCCAGCGATTTCCTGGCGCAGTCAGCGGCGGGTGAAACCCCGCCAGCCTGCTGCGTCACTCCCCACCACGGGGCTCAAATGCCTGGGAAAACCTCCATGACCGTCGCCCGCTTCATCAGGCGGCGCTCGGTCGGGTCATAGTCGGTCTGCTTGTGCATAGTGCAGCGGTTGTCCCACACGAGGATGTCGCCGACCTGCCAGGTTTGCGTCCACATCACCTCGTCACGCACCGAGTGCTCGAACAGGAAGTCCAGCAGTTCGCGGCTCTCCGCCTCGGACACGCCTAGAATGCGAATAGCGGTGCCCTCCGAGACGTATAGCGCCTTGCGCTTGGTGATCGGATGCACGACCACGACCGGATGCGTGACTTCAGGGTAGTTTTTGCGCTGCTCGGCCGGCATGCCGTCCTTGCCGGTGAAGCCGTAATTCTCGATGCTGTGCACCGCTTCCAGTCCGTCGAGCCTTTCCTGCATGTCCTTGGGCAGCGTTTCCCAGGCACGATACATGCTGACGAACTGCGTGCCGCCGCCCTGCTTGCAGACTTCATGGGCGTAAAGGATCGAGATTGGATTGGGCGTCTTCATATAGGACAGGTCGGAGTGCCATTTGCGCGCCGCATCCTTGAGCCCGATCGTCTTGCCGTTGACCTCAACATTGGAAACAATGACCAGTTCGGGATGGCACTTGTCGACAAACTCCGACAGCGAATATTTGCTGGTGCCAAATCGCTGGGCGAAGTTCACCAGATTGATGTCCGGCATGAATGGGCCCCGCAACCGGATCACGCCGTAATCGTGCAAGGCGCCGACGATGGCTTTCATCGCGGCATCGTCGAGCGGCTTGGTCAGATCGGCGCCCAAGATATCGGCGCCTAGATGCTCGCTGAACGGAGCAACTCGAATTTCCGGCATTGGATTTTTCCTCCCACCTATCAGACGCCAAGTCCGGAAAGTCCGGCAGACCAAGCGCTTTTTGAAAGAAAATGGAACATAGCCTCGCTATTTATTCCCGTATACAAAAATAATTATCCCATTATGTGCTACCAGGATTTTATTTAATAGGATTTCGGCAGACCCAGCGTCTTCTCGGCAATGAAGCAAAGGATGAGTTGCTCGCTGACCGGGGCGATGCGGGCGATCATCACTTCGCGCAGATAACGCTCGACATGGAATTCCTTGGCGTAGCCGTAGCCGCCATGGGTCATCACCGCCTGCAGGCAGGCGTTGTAGCCGGCCTGGGCGCCCATATATTTGGCG
>JAQSWP010000103.1 GCA_029266575.1 Alphaproteobacteria bacterium
TTGGAGAACAACCCGCAGAACGTGCCGATGATGGCGCCGACCGCTTGGCCGCCCAAGGCCGGCGCGCCATCGACCAGCACCACGCGGCGCCCAAGTTTGGCAGCTTCAAGCGCTGCCGAAAGCCCGGCAATGCCGGCGCCGATTACGGCGATGTCGGCTTCGACAATCTTTGCTGCGCTGCTCTGCCGCTGCACGGTCTTGGTTTGCGTCAGCGCCATCGCAGCACCCAGGTCTCGACCCGTCCGAGAATAAAGCTGATCAACAAGCCCAGGATCGACAGCATCACGACTCCCGCCAGCAGTTGATCCGTTTGCATCAGATTGCCGGCGGAGAGGATGAAGGCGCCGATGCCATGTTGCGCGCCGATCATTTCGGCCGCCACCACGAGAATCAGCGCGATCGAGGCGCTGATGCGAAAGCCTGACAGGATGCCCGGCATGGCGCCCGGCAGCAGGATTTCGCTGACGATGGTCTGGCCGGAGAGGCCGAAACTCTGGCCCATGCGGATGAGATTGCGCGGCACAGAATCGCAGGCGGTATAAGCGCTGATCACGGTAGGGAAAAACACGCCCAGCGCGATGACCGCGATCTTGGAGGGTTCGCCAATGCCGAACCACAGGATCAGCAGCGGCAGCAGGGCGATCTTGGGGATTGGAAACAGCGCCGACACGAAGGGCAGGCCTAACGAACGGGCGGCGGAGAAAATGCCCATGGTCAGTCCGACCAGCAGCCCCGCCGCGGTGCCGATGGCCCAGCCGGCCAGGATGCGCTGCAAGGACCAGCCGAGATGCGAGAAGATGGCGCCGCTTTCGCTCAGCCGCCACAGCGCCACGCCGATGGCTTCCGGGCTGGGCAGGAAGAGCGGCGAGATGACGCCGAAACTGCACAATGCTTGCCACAGGGTGAGAACCAGGACGAAACCGATCCAGGGTACGGCCTTGCGTGGCACGTAATGGAAGCCGCCGCCGCGGAAGGGCACTGGCCGGGACGTCTCGGAACGCTCAGGCATTGACCACCTCGCGATCGGCTTCGGCCGCTTCACTGCGGATCAAAGTCCACAGCCGCGCATGCAGCGCGGCAAGCGCCGGTGCGGCATCAGGCTTGCTGCGTTCAGACAGCGGCACGCCGATCTCGACGATCTCGCGCAACCGTCCCGGCCGGCGCGACAGCACCGCGATGCGGTCGGCCAGGCGCAGCGCCTCGTCGAGATTATGGGTCACGTAGAGGCGCGTGCTTCGTTGCTGCGCCCAGATCGCCAGCATTTCCTCCATAAGCAATTCGCGCGTCTGCGCATCCAGTGCCGACAGCGGCTCGTCCAGCAGCAGCACCGCCGGGCGCACCACCAGTGCCCGCGCCAGGCCGACCCGCTGGCGCATGCCGCCCGAAAGCTGCCGAGGGTAGGCAGCGGCGAATTCGCCCAGACCCGTTAGGACCAGGATGGCGGCGATCCGCTCCTGGCGCTTGTTTGCCGGCAATCCATGCGGCATCAGCGACAGGCCGATGTTTTCCGCCACCGTGCGCCACGGCAGCAGGGCGAAATCCTGGAACACGTAGGTGAGGGGATTGAGGCAATCGGCAGGGGGCTTGCCCGACAACAGCACCTTGCCGGTGCTGGGCTGCAGCAGGCCGCCGACAATGCCGAGCAGGGTGGACTTGCCGCAGCCCGACGGGCCGATCAGCGCCAGGGTCTCGCCTTCGCGCACCGTCAGCGAGATGCCGTCCAGCGCCTGCAGCCCGCCATAGCGATGCGACACGCCTTCGATGCGGACTTCCATCGCCGGCGTCCGGCCGCCTTACCTCTTGGGCAGGTCGAGATGGCCCTTCACGAAGTTGAGGTCGAGGATCTTGGACGTATCCACTGTCTTGTCGACCATGCCGTTGGCCTGATACCAGCGCACCTGGCTGTAGATGTCGTTGACCAGCAGCCGGCCCTGCGGGTCGATATAAGAGGCGCTGCCCTTGACTTGTTCCACGCTCGGCTTGGGCTCGACGTATTTCTGGATGATGGCGATCAATTCGTCGGCCTTGGGACCGAACGTGCGCTGGCCTTGCGCATCCTTCTGCAGCAGGCCTTCGGCGTAGTCGGCGCAGGCCTTCTGATAGGCGCGGACGAATTTCTCGACCGCCGGGCGGCGGGTTTCGACCACCTTGGTGTTGGCGAACAGGCCGCCGAGCTGCCACGGCGTTTCCTGATGCACCCAGCCGATGATCTTGCCGGCGCCTTCTTTCTCCAGCGCATAGGCGTTGTTGGCCGGCAGCAGCACGGCATCGACCTGCGCGCCTTTCAGCGCCGCCATGACGTTGGGGATCGACTGCAGTGGCTTGAGCTGCACGTCCTCCAGCTTGAAGTTTCGTTTCTCGGCGAGCTTGCCGAGATTGTAGTGGAAGGTAGAGCCGACGGTGGTGATGCCGACCGTCTTGCCAGGGAACTGCGTCACCGACTTGAAGCCGGCCTCATGCGCCTTGGCGTTGACCACGTAGGCCACGAAATCGTAACCCGGCTCCTCGCGCGACTGGGCGGCGATGACTTTCAGCGCACCCTTGCCGGCGAGATTGTAGAAGCCGCCGGTGAAGCCGGTAATGCCGAGATCGGTATCGCCGCCGGCGGTGGCGACGGCGATCGGCTGGGCGGCCTCGAAGAACTTGATTTCGACCTCAAGCCCTTCGGCGGCGAAATAGCCTTTTTCCTGGGCGATGAAGATCGGCGAGGAGGAGACGAAGCGCAGCGCGGCGATCGACAGCTTTTCCTTGTCCTGCGCCAGCGCCTGGCCCGCAGCGACAATCATCAGGCCGCACAATGCAGCCAGCAGCTTCTTCATGATTTCCTCCCGCATTCGTGGTTGGCCGGACGGTACAATCCGCCCCGCCACAGGTCAACGCGAGGTGACGCTATTCGGCGGCCTTGGCTGCCTCATCGGGCCTGACCAGCACCAGCAGCGCGCGGCCCGAGACCTGGTCGCCTTCCTTCACCGCCACGGTCTCGACCGTGCCGGCGACATTGGCCTTGATCTGGTGCTGCATCTTCATGGCTTCCAGCACCACCAGAATCTGGCCCTTGTCGACCCGGGCGCCGCTTGCCGCCGTGACGCTGACGATACGCCCATCCATTGGCGCCAGCAGCCGTCCATCGCCCGCCGCCGCGGCCCTGGCCGAAGCTGTCAGGGTCTGATCCTCGAACGCGCCGGCAAAGCCCGGCATGTCCAAATACAGAAACTCGCCGTTGAACAGCGCCTGCGCCGATTGCTGCACGCCATCCAGGCTGTAGCGCACGATCACGCCGTCATGGCTCAGCACGGCAAGCCGCTGCCTGTGCTTCCCAATGGCAATTTCGAAGCCCTGGTCGGTGGCGGCAATGGTCAGAAGCTGTTTCGCCTCGCCGCAGACCAGCCGCAGCGGGTTGCCGCTCGCATGCGAGTTGCGGAAATCGCGCAACATGCGCGGTCCGGCATTGTTCCGTTCGCAAATCAACGCCGCCGCCAGCGTCCAGGCCTGCGGCGAGGGCAGGGGGCGGGACAGCGCCTTGTCGGGAAAGGCCTGGCCGATGAAGGCAGTGGTGGCGCCGCCGCTGGCGAACAGTCCGTTATCCAACACCGCGGCGAGGAAATGCTTGTTGGTCGTCGGCCCCAGCACGACGCAATCCTCGACCGCATTGAGCAAGCGCCGGCGCGCCTGTTTGCGATCGGCGCCCCAAGCGATGATTTTCGCAAGCATCGGATCGTAGAAGGAGGAAATCGACTGGCCCGCCCTGATGCCGTGATCGACGCGCACGCCATCGCCTGACGGCGGCTGCCAAGCCCTAACCGTGCCGGTCTGCGGCAGGAAGCCGCCATAAGCATCCTCGGCGTAAAGGCGCACCTCGATGGCATGGCCGTTCAGCGTCACCTGTTCTTGCGTCAACGGCAGTTTGCCGCCCGCAGCGACGATCAGCTGCCACGCCACCAGATCCTGTCCGGTGATCATTTCCGTCACCGGATGCTCGACCTGCAGGCGCGTGTTCATCTCGAGGAAATAGAACTGCTTGTCGCCTCCCAGCAGGAATTCGACCGTGCCGGCGCCCTGATAGCCGATGCTGCGCGCCGCTTTGACCGCCGCTTCGCCCATACGGGCGCGCAGGTCGGCGTCTACCGCGGGCGAGGGGCTTTCCTCGACGATCTTCTGGTGCCGGCGCTGGATCGAGCAATCGCGCTCCCCAAGATGGATGACGTTGCCGTGGCTGTCGCCGAACACCTGGATTTCGACGTGGCGCGCGTCGACCACGGCCCGTTCCAGAATCAGTTCGCCCGAGCCGAAAGCATTCTCCGCTTCCGAACGCGCGCTCTTGATCGCTTCGGCGATGTCGCCCGCCTGCGTCACCAGCCGCATGCCACGTCCACCGCCGCCGGCTGCCGCCTTGACCATGATCGGCAGGCCGATGCGCTTGGCCTCGGCCAGCAACACAGAATCGCTCTGGTCGGCGCCTTCGTAGCCCGGCACGCAGGGCACGCCGGCCTCGATCATGCGCAGCTTGGCCTGCCGCTTGTTGCCCATGGCGGCGATGGCGGCGGCGGGCGGGCCGATGAAGACGATGCCGGCATTGGCGCAAGCTTGGGCGAAGTCTTCGTTCTCCGACAAAAAGCCGTAGCCGGGATGGATCGCATCGGCGCCGGTGCGTTTGGCCGCGTCGAGGATGAGATCGATCTTCAGATAGCTCTCGCCAACCAGATTGCCGCCGATCTGCACGGCTTGGTCGGCCATCGCCACATGCGGCGCACCGGTATCGGCGGGGGAATGCACCGCCACGGTGCGATAGCCCATGGCCTTCGCCGTGCGGATGACCCGGCAGGCGATCTCGCCGCGATTGGCGATCAGGATCTTGCGAAAACCTAAGCTCACGAAACTATCCTCACTTCTTTTCCCCGCCGTCGTCATCCGATACGGCCCAGCGCGGTTCGCGTTTTTCGAAGAAGGCCGTGGTGCCTTCGTTGACTTCGGTGCCGTGCAGGGCGCGGGCGAAGGCATTGGCGCCCATTTCCGCCATTTGGTCGGACGTGACTTTGGCGTTCTGCAGCAGCAAATCCTTGGTGACCCTGTTGGCGTTGGGCGCGCAGCGATGCACGTCAGCCACGATCTGCGCCACGCGCTTGTCGAGCGATGCGGAATCGGCCGCCAGATGATGGATCAGGCCCAGCGCGAAGGCATCGCGCGCGCCGAGCTTGATGCCCGACAGCGCCATGCGGCGCGCCAAGGGCAGTCCCAGCCGCTCGACCACCTGCGGCACGATCGGGCCGGGTGGCACGCCATACATGTTGCCGGTGATGCCGAACACCGCATCGTCGCTGGCAATAGCGATGTCGACCACACAGAGAAAGCCAAAGCCGGCGCCCAGAGTGCCGCCTTCGAACGCGCCGATCACTACCGCCGGTGCTGTGTTGATGGCCTGCATCAGGTACGCGAGCTTGAGCGCGCCCTTGTAATGCGGGCTCTCGGCGATGGATTTGGGTGGCGTTTCGGTGCCCGCCGCCTGGAACTGGCGCAAATCGCCGCCGGCGCAGAAATTGCCGCCCGCCCCGCGCAGCACCACGGTGCGGACAGTGCGGTCGGCTTCGGCCACGCCGAAAGCCCGCTCCAGATCGGAGATCATTTCCTGGCTAAGCGCGTTGCGGCTTTCCGGCTGGTTCAAGGTGACATGCAGCGTGCCGCCCCGGCGCTTCAGCGCCAGCGTCTTGCATTTGGGCAAGCCGAGGGGGGCGGTGGGCAGCATGCGCGCTTAGCTCATGGCCCAGCGCGGCGGGCGCTTCTCGGCGAATGCCTTCAGGCCTTCCGGCGCCTCATCGCCGCGACGGGCTTCGGCGAATTTGTCGGCGGCGAAATCCAGCACCTCGTGCAGCGGCATGCGCGTGATCGCCAGCACGACCTCCTTGGTGGCGGCGTTGGCCTTGGGTGCGCATTTGTCGATCTGCTTCAGCACTTCCTCCAGTTTGACGTCGAGCGCGGCGCTATCCTTTACCAAATAGTGGCCAATGCCCAGCCGCACCGCTTCCGCGCCGTTGAAACGGGCCGCGGTCAGGGTGAGGTGCCGGGTCTGCGGCACGCCAATGCGCAGCGCCACGAAGGGGGCGATCTGCGCCGGCAGGATGCCGATCGCCGTCTCGGTCATGGCGAAGGACGCGTCTTCGGTGCAGATGGCGACGTCCGAGCAGCAGGCCAGACCAAAGCCCCCCGCCAGCGCATGGCCTTCGATGGCCGCGACCACGACCTGTGGCGTGTTGGTGATCTTTTCCAGCAAGTATCCGAACCCGCGATTCCAGATGGCGATAGGATCCCTGCCGGTGGCCGGCTTGGGTGCATCCATGTTGGCCATGTTCTTCAAATCGGCGCCGGCGCAAAACACCCCATTGCTGCCGCGCATGATCACCGCCTTGATGCTGCGATCATCCTTCAGCGCGTCGACCACCTGGTTCAGCTCTTCGATCATCTTCGGCGTGATCGAGTTCTTCGCTTCCGGCCGATTGAGCGTGAGATAAAGACGCGAGCCCTGGCGGCGCAGCAATAGCGCCTCGTATTTGTCCTTCAACTGGGCCATCGCTGGCGTACTCCTTACTTGTTCTCGAGCCGGGGCAGGGTGCCCATCATCTTGGCGATGATCTGCAGCATGACCTCGTCGGCGCCGCCGCCGATCGACATCAGGCGCGTGTCGCGGAAGGCGCGCGAGACCGGGCTTTCGCTCATGTAGCCCATGCCACCCCAGTATTGCAGGCAGGAATCGGCCACCTGCCGCATCAACCTACCGCCCTTCAGCTTGGCCATCGAGGCCAGCATGGTGACGTCGTTGCCGTTGATGTAGTCCTCGCAGGCGCGATAGATCAGTGAGCGCAGGGCTTCGATCTCCGCCCTCAACTCGGCCAGCTTGAAATGGACCACCTGGTTGTCGAGGATCGGCTTGCCGAAAATCTTTCGCTGGCGCGTGTATTCGATGGTGTTGTCTATGATCTTTTCCATGCTCTTGAGGCTGGAAGCGGCGCCCCACAGCCGTTCCTCCTGGAATTGCTGCATCTGGTAGACGAAGCCCATGCCTTCCTCGCCGATGCGGTTGCGCATCGGCACCTTGACCTCGTCGAAGAACAGCTGCGCGGTGTCGGAGGAGCGCATGCCGAGCTTGTCGAGCTTGCGGGCGATCTGAACGCCCGCGGTCTTCATCGGCACGCAGATCAGGGTCTTGTTGCGATGCACGGCGCCGTCGCCGGTGTTGGCCAGCAGGCAGATCCAGTCGGCTTGCGTGCCGTTGGTGGTCCACATCTTGCCGCCATTGATGACGTAGTCGCCGCCGACGCGCCTGGCCGTGGTCTTGATCGAGGCCACGTCCGAGCCGGCGCCGACTTCCGACACGCCGAGGCAGGCCACGTAGTCGCCGGCGATGGAGGGCGTCAGGAATTCCTTGCGCACCTCGTCGGAACCGAAGCGGGCCAAGGCAGGGGTCGCCATGTCGGTCTGCACGCCAAGCGCCATCGGCACGCCACCGCAATTGATGGTGCCGAGCTCTTCCGCCATCACCATCGAGTAAGAGTAATCCAGCCCCATGCCACCGAACTCGACCGGCTTGCTGATGCCGAGCAGTCCGGCCTCGCCGAATTTCTTGAACACCTGGTGGGCGGGGAAGATGTCGTTCTTTTCCCACTCGTCGACGTACGGGTTGACGTCGCGCTCGATGACGGCGCGGGTGGTGCGGCGGATTTCCTCGTGTTCCTGGGTGAACTGCATCGCTTCCTCCTGAATTCTTCGCGCCGCTAGTTGCGCTCGGGACGCGGCAGCGTGCCCATCAGCTTGGAGATGATGGTCAACATCACCTCGTCGGCGCCGCCGCCGATCGAGCCCAGCCGCCCGTCGCGGAACGAGCGCGATATCGGGCTTTCCGTCATGTAGCCCATGCCGCCCCAATACTGCAGGCACGAATCGGACACCGTCCGCCGCAGCCGGCCGGCGATCAGCTTGCCCATCGAGGCCAGCATGGTCACGTCCTTGCCCGCCAGGTAGTCCTCGCAGGCGCGGTAGGTCAGCGAGCGCAGCGCCTCGATCTCGGTCAGCAATTCGGCCAGCCTGAAGTGGACCACCTGGTTGTCGAGGATCGGCTTGCCGAAAATCTTGCGCTGGCGGGTGTAGTCGATGGTGTCGTTGATGCTGCGCTCGCAGCCCTTCAGCGAACCGGCGCAGGCCCAGAGCCGTTCCTCCTGGAACTGCTTCATCTGGTAGACGAAGCCCATGCCTTCCTCGCCGATGCGGTTGCGCACGGGCACGCGCACGTCGTCAAAGAAGATCTGGGCGGTGTCGGAGGCGCGCATGCCGAGCTTGTCGAGCTTGCGTGCGATCTGCACGCCCTTGGCCTTCATCGGCAGGGCGATCAGGGTCTTGTTGGTGTGAGTCGAGCCATCGCTGGTATTGGCCAGCAGGCACATCCAATCGGCCTGCGTGCCATTGGTCGTCCACATCTTGCCGCCATTGATGACGTAGTCGTCGCCGTCGCGCCGCGCCGTGGTCTTGATGGATGCCACGTCCGAGCCGGCGCCGACTTCCGACACACCAAGACAGGCGACGTAATCGCCGCTGATCGACGGCATCAGAAATTCTTTGCGCACCTCGTCGGAGCCGAAGCGGGCAAGCGCAGGGGTCGCCATCGCCATCTGCACGCCCACCGCCATCGGCACGGAGCCGCCATGGACCAGACCAAGCTCCTCGGCGGAGACCATGACGTAGGAGAAATCCAGCCCCAGCCCGCCGAACTCGACTGGCTTGTCGACGCCCAGCAGCCCGGCATTGCCCAGCTTCTTGAACACCTCATGGGCGGGGAAGATGCCTTCCTTCTCCCACTCGTCCATATAGGGGTTGATGTCGCGCTCGATGATGGTGCGCCAGGTGCGGCGCAGCTCGTCGTGTTCGGGCGTAAACTGCATCAAACTCTCCTAGAGCCGCGCCACGCCAAACGTGTTGCCGCGCAGCGGCCTGACATCGGCCTCGCGGGCGATCGACAGACAATAGGCCAGCACCTTGCGCGTGTCGCGCGGGTCGATCAGCCCGTCATCCCACAGATGCGCGGTGGAATAGAGCGCCGTCGATTCCTTGTTGAACTGGTCGATAACGCCCTTTTCCATCGCAGCCAGCATGTCGTAGTCGACCGGTTTGCCCTCGCGCTTGTTCTTCTCCTCGATCACGATCGACAGCACCTTGGCGGCCTGCTCGCCGCCCATCACCGCCGTGCGCGTGTTGGGCCAGCCGAAGATGAAACGCGGATCGTAGGCGCGGCCGCACATGCCGTAATTGCCGGCGCCGAAGCTGCCGCCGATGACGATGGTGATCTGCGGCACGGTGGCATTGGCCACCGCCTGGATCATCTTGGAGCCGTGCTTGACGATGCCGCCGCGCTCGCTCTCGGTGCCGACCATGTAGCCGGTGGTGTTGTGCAGATAGACGATGGGCGTGCCGGCCTGGCAGCAGAGCTGGATGAACTGGCCGGCCTTGACCGCGCCGCGCGTGGTGATCGGCCCGTTATTGCCGATGATGCCGATGGCGTGGCCGGCGATCGAGGCCCAGCCGCAGATGGTCTGGGCGTCGAACAGCGCCTTGAAGTCGAGGAAGTCGGAGCCATCGACCAGCCGGGCGATGACTTCGCGCACATCGTAGGGCTTGCGATAGTCGGGCGGCACCACGCCGACCAGTTCTTCGATGTCGTAAAGCGGTTCGCTAAAGAGCTTGGTCGCTACCGGCGGACAGGATTCGTTCCACGGCAGCTTGCGCAGCACCTCGCGCGCCATGCGGATGCCGTCGGCATCGTCTTCCGCCATGAACTCGGCCACGCCCGAGACGGTGGCGTGCATTTCCGCGCCGCCCAAATCCTCATCGGTGGCGATTTCGCCGGTGGCCGCCTTCAACAATGGCGGTCCGGCCAGGAACACCTTGGCTTTCTTGCGCACCATGATGACGTAATCGCTCAGCCCGGGGAGATAGGCGCCGCCGGCTGTCGAAGAGCCGTGCACCACGGTGATCTGCGGAATGCCGCGGGCGGACATGCGCGCCTGGTTGGCGAAGCCGCGGCCGCCTTCGACGAAAATCTCCGCCTGATAGAGCAGATTGGCGCCGCCGGATTCGACCAGGTTGACCACCGGCAGCTTGTTCTCCATCACCACTTGCTGCATGCGCCGGTTCTTGCGCAGGCCGGCGGGCGAGATGGTCCCGCCCTTCACCGCGCTGTTGGAGGCGGAGACCATGCAGCGGATGCCTTCGACATAGCCGATGCCGACAATGCCGCCGCCACCGGCGCCCGACCCGTCCTTGTCGTCATGCATGCGATAGCCGGCCAGCGACATCAGCTCGAGAAACGGCGCGCCGCGATCCAGCAGCAATTCGACCCGCTCGCGCGGCATAAGCTGGCCGCGCTTGCGGAAGCGCTCGCGGGCTTTCTCCGCCGTGGCGCGCACTGTACCTTCGGCATCGCGGAAGGTCTGGATCGCTTCCAGCATGTCGGCGCGATTGCGCTGGAAGTCTTCGGAATTGCGGTCGATCTGGCTTTCGATGACGGGCATTGGCGCTTGATGGCTCCCACTGACGGCTCGCCGTCTGCTTCATTATTGTCGGTCTATAAACAAGCGTTCACGGCTTGGCGAGATCGGCTTCTTCCGCGTTTCGAGGTGCGGGTTGACGTTAACGTAAAGGGTAAGTACCTTCCGCCATCGCCGGGTCGGTTGCAAGCCTTGCCGGGCGCCAGAACGACATCAGATTCGGAAGGATACCGACCATGAGCCTCGAAGACGTGACCAAAGGAATGAGCGAGCGCGCTGGCGCCAAGCCCGCCTTCGGCAACAGCGTGAAGTTCCAGTTTCCCGAAGGTGTCATCCATGTCGACGGCACGGGTTCGGGCAACAATATCGTCACCAACGACGACAGCCCGGCCCAGTGCACGATCAAGATGAGCCTGGACGATTTCAAGGCCATGGCCTCGGGCCAGCTCGACGGCATGACCGCGTTCATGACCGGCAAGCT
>JAQSWP010000104.1 GCA_029266575.1 Alphaproteobacteria bacterium
ACATAGCTTCCATGTGCGGCATCATCGCAGAGGCGGGACACACGCCGTTATTGCTCCCGTTAACAGATCTCGCCATTATCGGAAACAATTGAAAACGCGGAGGAAATCATCTCGCGCTGGAAGCACCGGCCGGAAGGCTCGACCTGGGGCGATTGGGGAGCCGACGACCAGCTCGGCCGGCTGAACCTGCTTACCGCCGAGAAAGTACGCCAGGGCGTTGCCGAAGTGCGCGAAGGCATCTCTTTCTGCCTCTCTTTGCCGCTCGACTATCCCGGCGGCAGCCTCCTCAATCCCCGCCGCACGCCGCCGGTGCTGCACCCGACCGGCGATGCCGACATGCCGCGCTTCAATTTCCCGATGTCGAAAGCCGATCCGCATTACACCGACATCGTCTCCGACGATCGCGTGCTGCTGACTTTGCAATATTCCACGCAATGGGATTCGCTGGCCCATGTCGGCAGCCATTTCGATGCCGATGGCGACGGCAAGCCCGAGCCCGTCTACTACAACGGCTGGCGCGCGGGCATCGACGTGGTCGGCCCGCACGATTACGGCACCGGCGCAGCACCTGGTCAGCCTTCCTCGGCGCGCAAGCTCGGCATCGAGAACATGGCCGTCAAATGCGTGCAGGGCCGCGGCGTGATGGTCGATATCGCGCATCACTTCGGCCGCGCCCGCACCCAGATCGGCTACGATGAGATGATGCGCGTGCTGGATGCCGACAAGGTCGAGATCGAAGCCGGCGACATGGTGTTGCTGCACACCGCCTTCGCCACTCTCATTCTGGAGATGAACCGCAATCCGGACGACAGCCTGCACAATGCCTGCGCCGTGCTGAATGGGCGCGACAAGAAGCTGCTGAACTGGATCACCGATAGCGGCCTGGCCGTGCTGATCGCCGACAATTACGGAGTCGAGGGGGTTCCGGCATTGCCGGGCGCCGGCGATTGCCATGCCGGGCTGCCACTGCACGAGCATTGCCTGTTCAAGCTCGGCGTGCATCTGGGCGAGCTGTGGTACCTGCACGAGCTGGCGACGTGGCTGCGCGCCAAGGGCCGCAACCGCTTCCTGCTCACCGCGCCGCCGCTGCGCCTGCCCGGCGCGGTCGGCTCGCCGGCAACGCCGGTGGCGACCGTCTAGCCCTTGGGATAATGCCGCTGCCAGACGGCCTGCAGTTCAGGCAGCGCATCGACCCTGTGGGCGATCGCCATCAGCTTGGGGCAATTGGCCTCGAACCAGGCGCGCTTGGGCGTCCAATGCGTCATCACCGCGATGTAGATGTCGAGCGCCGTCATTTTCTCGCCAAAGAAGAACGGCGCGCCGACAATGCCTTCGACAAGACGCCACAGTTTCTCGCGATAGATCTTGATGCGCACTTCGTAATCGCCTTGCGCCGATTTATCGCCGACGAAGCGGTTGGGATCGTCGGCATAGGTGAATGTGGGATAGACATTCGCCACCAGGAACACCAGCCAGCGCAGGAATTGCGCCCGGTTCCTGTCTCCCGGCGGCGGCACCAGCGATTTCGCCCCGGCGCCGTCGGCGAGCAGCAGCGTGATCGCCGCACTCTCCGTCATCACCGATCCGTCCGGCATCTCCAGGGTCGGCACCTGCGCCAGGGGATTGACCCTGGCCAGCTTCTCGCGCGCTTCCGCCGAGGTGAACAGATTGTCGAAATCCACCGGCTCGAATTCGTGCCCGTACCAGACGAGCTGCGCCTCGACCAGCGCCGAGCCCCAGCCGGGGCGGCCATAGAGTGTGAACATCAAGCGGACTCCTTCGTCATGTCACCTCACCGCAAGGGAGGGAAAAGAATTTAGGAGAGGGAGAAAGATCGAAGGCATGCAGCGCTAACGTCTCACCCCGCCTTTTTCTCCCATCCCCCCCGGTCGGTCTGCTGCCAGTAGGAAACGTTGTGGCCGGCATCGCGATAGGCCTTCCACTGCTGGCGCGCCTTGGCGACGGCGCTCTCGTCGCGCCCGTCGAACAGCTCGAAGCAGCGTTCATAGGTCGCCATTTTCTCCGACTGCGCGCCGTCGGTCAGGAACAGCATGGTGGCGTTGTTGGGGTTTTCGTCGGTATCGGTCAGCCACACCGGCTGCCGTGCGGCATTGCCGTCGCGCACCGTGCCATGCGGCAGGAAGGCATTGGGATCATAGGTCCACAGATGGGCCGAGAGCGGCTCGACACGTTCGTGCACGCCCACCATCACCACGCAGCGCGCCCCGCCCTGCAGCGCCTTTTCCAGCAGGCGCGGCAGGGTCTGCTCCAGCGTCGACCGCGTGAGATGGTAGAAGCTGACCTCCGTCACGCTTCGCCCGCCCTATTCTTTGGCCTCGTAATTGTCCGAGATCAGCCGGTTCAGCAGGCGCACGCCGTACGCGGTGGCGCCCTTGGGCGAGGTCGGCAGATCCTTGTTGCTCCACGCCATGGCGGCGATGTCGAGATGCGCCCAGGGCGTGCGGCCGATGATGAAGCGCTCGAGGAACTGCGCCGCGGTGATCGAGCCCGCGCCGCGGCCCGAGCCGACGTTCTTCATGTCGGCGATGTCGGAGTTGATCTCCTTGTTGTAGTTCTCGCCCAGCGGCAGGCGCCAGACCTTCTCGCCGCTCTTCTCGCCGGCGGCGGAAAGTTTGTTCGCCAGATCGTCGTTGTTGGCGAACATGCCGGCATATTCGTGGCCCAGTGCGATGACGATGGCGCCGGTCAGGGTCGCCAGATCGACGATGGCTTGCGGGTTGTGGGTCTTCTGCGTGTACCAGAGCGCATCGGCCAGCACGAGACGGCCTTCGGCGTCGGTGTTGATGACCTCGATGGTCTGGCCCGACATCGACGTAACGACGTCGCCCGGACGCTGCGCATTGCCGGATGGCATATTTTCCACCAGCCCGACCACGCCCACGACATTGACTTTGGCCTTGCGGGCGGAGAGCAGATGCATGGCGCCGATCACGGCGGCAGCGCCGCCCATGTCCCACTTCATGTCTTCCATGCCGCCGGCCGGCTTGATGGAAATGCCGCCGGTATCGAAGCACACGCCCTTGCCGACCAGCGAAACCGGCTTCTGGCCCTTGGGTCCGCCCATCCAGCTCATGACGACAAGCTGCGATTCGCGCACCGAGCCCTGGCCGACGCCCAAGAGCGCGCCCATGCCGAGCTTCTTCATCGCCGCTTCGCCCAGCACCTCGACCTTGCAGCCGAACTTGCTCAGCTCCTTGCACCTGGCGGCCAGCGATTCGGGATAGATCACGTTGGCCGGTTCGGCCACCAGGTCGCGGGTGAAGAACACGGCATCGGCCGCCTTGCCGATCACCGCATAGCGGCGCTGGGCTGCGGCCGAGCCTTTCACCGCCACGCTCAGCGTATCGACCGTCGGTTTGGCGTCCGGCTTTTCCTTGGTGCGGTATTTGTCGAAGCGGTAGGAGCGCAGCTTGCCACCCAGCGCAACGCGGGCGGAGAATTCCTCGGTCGCGATCTTGGCGCCATCGGGCAGGTCGACGACCACGACCAGCGCCTTCTGCGCCGCGCCATTGGCATCGACCACCAGGCTGGCGCCGATCGCTTCGGCGGCCAGCATGTCGATGTCGCCGGGCTTGCCGACACCCACCAGGGTGATGCGATCGACCCGCGTGCCGGACGGCGCCATGATCGACAGGGTCTGGCCCTTCTTGCCGGTGAAGCGGCTGGCGCCCATGGCGCGCTTCAGCGCCCCTTTGGTCTGCTTGTCCAGCGCCTTGGCGGTGGGCAGCAGCTTGCGGTCTTCGGCCACCATGACGGCGACGTTGCCGGTGGAAAAGCGGGACGGTTCGACGAAAGCGATTTTCATTGGCATCCTCTTGCGGCGCGTGCTGAAGAAACAGTTCCGCGCGTTGCGGCTCCGGGCGGGCCGGCGGCGGCAAACGGTGCCATGACGGAACTGCAAAAAAAAGCGGTTTCCGCAAGAGGCTTGCCGCCAATGATCGGCTGTTACATAAGAGCGCTGCCGCTAGGCCTTGGCATTGCTGGATTTGTCGCTATGACTTGCGCCAGCGCCGCCTTTATACTGGCGGCACAATCGATCAGGCGACGGCGTTTTCGGGTTTGGGGGAATTCAGCCAGGTGGCACGGCGCGAAGGCAGGATGAGGCACGCCCAGGACGGCCGCAGCGATCTCGCAAAACGCCTGGCAGTGGCGCTGGGGCTTGGCGCCGCGATGGCTGGCGTGACCCTGCCGCTGGTCTGGACGCAGGCAGCGGCGCAGAACCGCCAGGCGCCGAGCAAGGACGTGCCGCTGGTGTTCGCCGCCGACGAAGTCACCTACGACCGGCAGCTCGACATCGTCACCTTGCGCGGCAGGGTCGAGATCTTCCAGAACGATCGCGTGCTGACGGCCGACACCGTCAGCTACAACCGCAAGGCCGATGTGATGTCCGCTTCGGGCAACGTCACGGTGATCGAGCCGACCGGCGAGGTCGCGTTCGCCAACTACATGGAAGTCACCGGCGATCTGAAGAACGGCGTGGCGCGCGACATCCGGCTGCTGATGGCCGACAACAGCCGCTTCGCCGCCAATGGCGGCACCTTGCGCAATGGCGAGCGCACGCTGCTCAACAAGGCGGTGTTCTCGCCGTGCGAACTTTGCAAGACCGATCCCGAGCGCGCGCCGCTGTGGCAGCTCAAGGCCGACAAGGTGCTGCACGATCGCGTCAGCAAGAACATCTACTACGAAGACGTCACGCTGGAAATGTGGGGCATACCGGTCGCCTACACGCCCTATTTCTCGCATGCCGATCCGACGGTGAAGCGGCGCACCGGCGTGTTGACGCCGGAATTCGGCGGCTCAAGCCGTTACGGCTTTTACACCACCATTCCCTATTATTGGGACATCAACGGTTCCAGCGACCTGACCGTCTATCCGCGCCTCTATACCGAAAGCCTGCCGCAGCTCGGCCTGGAATACCGCCAGCGCTTCGCGTTTGGCTGGCTGGAAGCAATGGGCAGCGGCACTTATGCCAAGATCGACGACGTTTCGAACGACAAGGAGTTTCGCGGCCACATCGACGCCAAGGGCCGGTTCGAACTGAGCGATATCTGGCGCGCCGGCTTCCAGGCCCAGCGCGCCACCGACGAAACCTATATGCGCCGCTTCGGCTACGGCTCGCCGTCCTATCTGACCTCGCAAGCCTATGCCGAGGGCTTCTCGCGCCGCTCCTACGCCAATTTCCGCTCCTATGCGTTCCAGGAACTGCGTGAGGATCTCAACGACAGGGATTTGCCGATCGTGGCGCCGTTGTTGCAGCTCGACATGGTCGGCGATCCGGATCGCTGGGGCGGCCACTACATCTTCCAGGCCGAAGCGGCCAACATCTTTCGCCGCGACGGCAGCGACAGCAACAAGTTCTCCGCCAAGATCGGCTGGACCAAGCCCTATATCGGCGGCTGGGGCGACGTGTGGAACTTCACCGCCACGGTGCAGGGCGACGTCTACAACGTCGACAGGATCGATGACCCGGCGACCCCAGGCCGCAGTTTCTCCGGCGTCACCGGCCGGGTAATGCCGCAGGCCACGCTCGACTGGCGCTGGCCGCTGGTGCGCAACGGCGGCGACGGCAACTATCAGGTCATCGAGCCGATGGCGTCGATCTCGGTGGCGCCGACGCTGAAGCGGCAATGGCGCATTCCGAACGAGAATGCCCAGGATATCATTTTCGACGAGACCAATCTCTTCAACGCCAACCGTTTCGTCGGCAGCGACCGCCTCGAAGGCGGCCAGCGCGTTACCTATGGCGTGAAATTCGGGCTGTTCGGCGCCGATGGCGGCGCTTCGACGTTCTTCGTCGGCCAAAGCTACCGGCTGAACGACAAGCAGTCCTTCGTCGACAACCAGACCGGATCCAACCTGTCGGACCTGATCACCGCCGCCTCGATCAACCCCGGGCAGTTCTGGGACGGCTTCGCGCGGGTGCGGCTGGACAGCGAGAAACTCAACATACGCCAGGCCGATTTGCTGACCAATATAGGGCCCAAGGAGTTCCGCCTGTCGCTGAATTACCTCTTCATCGACGATACCCTGAACGATCCCGACGATTTCGGCGACCGCCAGGAATTCACCGTTGGCGCCACCTCGCAGCTGGGCGAGTTCTGGTCGGTCGGGGCGGCGTGGTCGCACGACATTGAAAGCAAGAAAACGAGGTATTACGGGGGCCGGTTGAAATACGAGGACGAATGCTTCATTTTCGCCCTCGATGCGCAGCGGCGGCTCTATCGTGATCGCGAGATCGACCCCGATTTCCGCGTGCTGGTGCAGGTGGTGTTCAAGCAGTTCACCCATGTGAATTCGCGTATTTTCTGATCGGGGAACGAAGGGCCGGGAACGGCTTCCCCGTCCTCGCGGCCAGCGTCCGCTTAGGTTATAACGAACGCGAAACGGCGTTCAGGGAGCTAGGAATTTCGATGAGGCGTTGGACTATCCGGCTCGCCGCCATGGCGGCCCTGGCCGTCGCAGCCGTTGCGCACCCTGCCGCAGCCCAGCAGGAGCTGACCAAGATCGCGGCGACGGTGAACGAGGATATCATCTCGGTTTACGACCTCATCTCCCGCACCCGGCTGGCGATCGTGGCGTCGCGGCTCGAGGATAACAACGAGACGCGCCAGCGCGTGGCGCGGCAGCTTTTGCGCATCATGATCGAGGAGAAGCTGCAGATGCAGGAGGCCAAGCGGCTCGGCCTGCAGGTCACGAACAAGGAACTGGAAGAGGCCGTCGAGCGCGTCGAGCAGGCCAATCGCTGGCCGCCGGGCCAGTTCAAGGCCTTCCTGCAGCAGATGCAGATTCCCGCCTCGGCGGCGCTCGATCAAATCAGAGCCAACCTCCTGTGGCAGAAGGTAGTGCGTCGGCGGCTGCGGCCGCAGGTCGATATCTCCGACACCGAGGTGGACGAGGCTCTGGCCAAGCTGCGCGAATCCGTCGGCAAGCCGGAAAATCGCGTCGCGGAAATCTTCCTGCCAGTCGAGCGGCCGGAGCAGGATGCCGAAGTGCAGCGCTCGGCCGAGACCATCGTCCAGCGCATCAAGGCCGGCACGCCCTTCCCGGTTCTGGCGCAGCAGTTCTCGCAAAGTCCGAGCGCCGGCCAGGGTGGCGACATGGGCTGGCTGCAGCCGGGCCAGCTGGAGCCGCTGCTCGAACGCGCCGTTCAGAGCCTGCAGCCGCGCGAGGTATCGGCGCCGATCCGCACCGTGACCGGCTACAGCATCGTCTATCTGATCGAACGGCGAACCTTTCGTGGCGGCGGCAACGAAGCCGACGCCACGGTTCAGGTAAGCCAGTTGATCCTGCCCCTCGCCGCCAATGCCCGCGCGCCCGAAGTGGCCAGCCAGATGAACCTTGCCCAGCAGCTGGCGGAGAACGCCAATAGCTGCGCCGATCTGGCGGCGCTGGCGAAGGAAGTGCCCGGCGGACGCAGTTCGGTGCTCGGCACCGGCCCGATGAATTCGATTCCCGGCGAGGCGCGGCAGGCGATCAGCGGGCTGAACGTCAACCAGCCCAGTGCGCCGCTGCGCACTCCCGAAGGTGTCAAGATCCTGATGATCTGCCGGCGCGAGGGCGGCGATGGCATGCCGAGCCGGGACGCGGTGACCAACGGGCTGATGCAGCAGCGCATGGAGCTGCTGGCGCGCCGCTACATCCGCGAGCTGCGGCAGACCGCAACGGTCGATATCCGGATCTGACATGACAGGCAGCGGCCGACCCGATGGGATGGCCCGGCCGCTCGCTCTCACCATGGGCGAACCTGCCGGCGTCGGCGGCGAGCTGACCTTCATGGCCTGGCGTGAGTTGCGCGCCAGCGGCCCGCATTTCGTTGTGCTGGACGATCCGCAGCGGCTGCAGGAACTCGCCCGCAACGTCGGGCTTCCCACGCCGATCCGTATTCTCGACCGGCCGGAACAGGCCGCCGGCATTTTCCCTGAAGCGCTCCCCGTCCTGCCCCTGAAGCTGCCGCGCCCCGTCGCCCCCGGCAAACCCGATCCGCAAGCCGCCAGCCAGGTGATCGCCAGTATCGACCGCGCCGTTACTCTGGCGCGCGAGGGGGCCGTCGGCGGCATCGTCACCAATCCGATCCACAAGTCCACGCTTTACGGCGCTGGCTTCAAGTTTCCCGGCCATACGGAGTATCTCTTGGAATTGGCCGGCGGCGCCGCTTGCGGCCACCACGCCATAATGATGCTGGCCAGCGAGGCGCTGCGCGTCGTGCCGGTGACGGTGCATCTGTCCCTGCGCCGCTCCATCGAAACGCTGACGACCGGCGCCATCGTCGAAGCCGGCGTTGTGACGGCAAGCGCCCTGCAACGCGATTTCGGAATCGCTGCGCCACGTCTGGCCGTGGCCGGCCTCAATCCCCATGCCGGCGAAAACGGCGCGCTGGGCGATGAAGAACAAGCCATCGTGGCGCCGGCGATTCGCCAGCTGCAGGACAAGGGCATCGCCGCCTCCGGGCCGTGGTCGCCGGATACGATGTTCCATGCCGGGGCGCGCGCCCGCTACGATGCGGCGCTCTGCCTCTACCACGATCAGGCGCTGATCCCGCTCAAGACCCTGGATTTCTTCGGCGGCGTCAACGTCACGCTCGGCCTGCCCTTTGTGCGCACCTCGCCCGATCACGGCACGGCGTTCGACCTTGCCGGCACCGGCAAAGCCAACCCACAAAGCCTGATCGCCGCCATCAGGTTGGCCGCCCGCATGGCCGAAAGACGCCGCGGCGCCTCGTGAGCGACGCTGCTCCTCCCATCCTGCCGCCGCTGCGCGAGGTTATCGCCCGTTACGGGCTGGGCGCGCGCAAGGCGCTGGGGCAGCATTTCCTGCTCGACCAGAATCTGACCGGCCGCATCGCCCGCGCCGCCGATCCGCTCGCGCACGGCACCGTGTTCGAGATCGGTCCCGGTCCGGGCGGGCTCACGCGCTCGCTGCTGGCCGCCGGCGCGCGGCAGGTGATCGCCATCGAGCGCGACCGGCGCTTCCTGCCGGCGCTGCAGGATCTGCAGAGCGCCTATCCCGGCCGGCTGGAGATCGTCGAAGCCGATGCGCTGGCCGTCGATCCCACGACGCTGGGCTCGACGCCGCGGCAGATCGTGGCCAACCTGCCCTATAACGTCTCGACGCCGCTGCTGCTGGGCTGGCTGGCGCAGATCGATGCCTTCACTTCCCTGACCTTGATGTTCCAGAAGGAGGTTGCCGACCGGCTGCTGGCGGTGCCGCGGACGAAGGATTACGGCCGGCTGAGCGTGGCGGCGCAGTTCCACTGTACGATAAAGCCACTATTCCAGGTTCCGCCCAGCGCATTCACGCCGCCGCCGCAGGTGATGTCCACCGTGGTGCAGCTGCGGCCCAGGGCCGATCGCGCCAGGGACATCGACACCCGCCTGCTCGAAAGAGTCGCCGCTGCCGCGTTCGGCCAGCGGCGCAAGATGCTGCGTGCGGCGCTGAAGACCATGCTGCCACAGCCCGAGCCCGCCCTGCTCGCTTCCGGTATCGCGCCCACCGCTCGCGCCGAGGAACTGGATATCGATTCGTTTTGCCGACTGACGCGCGCCGTGGCGAAAATCATCGCCTGATTCGAAAGTCGATCCAAAAAACACTCCGAGATTTTGCGCTGCGCCCTTAGAGCAAATCGGGGTTTGAAGGAATCGCTTGCGATCCCGTCCAACCCTGTGAATTTGCTCTAAACATAAAGGAATAGAGCGGATTCACATGATTAAGTGGAAGCGCTTGCGCTTCCACCTAATCATGATCCGCTCTAATAATGGCAAAGCGCGCTGCTAACGCGCGTCCAGCAACTCGAACGCGAAAGACCCATCGGCTTCCATGGACTTGGCCTTTCCCCTGATCCTGGCAGGCGCGGCGCTGGTGCTGGTGAGCATCTTCGCCAGCCTCGTCTTCGCGCGGATTGGGGCGCCGTTGCTGCTGCTGTTCCTGGGTCTGGGCATGCTGGTGGGCGAGGACGGGCCGATCGGCCTCGAATTCGACGATTTCCGCCTCACCTACGTGGTCGGTTCAGTTGCGCTCGCCATCATCCTGTTCGATGGCGGCCTGCGCACCTCGCGCGAAACGCTCCGCCTGGCCGCAGCGCCTGCGATCACCTTGGCCACGTTCGGCGTCCTTATCACCGCCGGCCTCACCGGGCTGCTGGCCGCCCCGCTGCTGGGCTTGACCCTGACCGAAGGCTTTTTGCTGGGCGCCATCGTCGGTTCGACCGATGCCGCCGCCGTCTTTCCACTGCTCAATCACAGCAGCGTGGCCATCGAACGCCGGGTCGGCGCCACGCTCGAGGTCGAATCCGGTTTCAACGATCCGATGGCGGTGTTTCTCACCGTCATGCTGGTGGAGATCCTGGCCGCAAGGGAGGCGGTGTCCACCCTGCATGGCATGGGCCTGTTCCTGACCCAAATGGCTGGCGGCGGCGCGCTCGGGCTCGCCGGCGGAGCGGCCCTGCTCTGGGCGGTCAACCGCGTTTCGATCGCCACGGGGCTTTATCCGATCCTGGTCTTCACCGGCGGCATCTTCATCTTCGCGCTGGCCCATTCGCTGCATGCCAGCGGCTTCCTGGCCGCCTATGTCGGCGGGCTGGTGTTTGGCCTGGGCCGCCATCGCGCCCGCCAGCACATCGCCCGTTTCCATGACGGGCTGGCCTGGCTGAGCCAGATCGTCATGTTCCTGTTGCTGGGGCTGTTGGTGACGCCGTCGGATCTGATGGACGATCTGGTGCCGGCGCTGCTGGTGGCGCTGGGCATGATGATCGTTGCCCGCCCGCTGGCGGTGACGCTTTGCCTGCTGCCGTTCCGGTTCAACTGGAGCGAAATCGCTTTCATCGGCTGGGTGGGCTTGCGCGGCGCGGTGCCGATCTTCCTCGCCACCATCCCGGTGGTCGCCAACCTCCCCAACGCCGCGCTCTATTTCACCATCGCCTTCGTGGTGGTGATCGCCTCGCTGGTGGTGCAAGGGTGGACCATCCTGCCGGCGGCGCGCT
>JAQSWP010000278.1 GCA_029266575.1 Alphaproteobacteria bacterium
AGGATGCGGTTTCAGCACCCGATGCAGGTCGATCACCGGCGCGTCCACCCCTGCCTGGTTCAAGAGCGCATGGACCTGGCCGCGATGATGGGTCTGGTGGTTGAAGAAATGCGGCAGCAACAGCGAGAGAGGGTCGGTGAACTGCCGCCCCTCGTTGTTGATGTAGCTGATGGTGCGCCCAAGAGCGTGGAGTTCGAGCGCGGCGAAGAACGCTTCGATGCGCCGGTCCAGCGCTTGCCGCGCCTGCGCCAGTCCTTCGAAACCCGAATGCAGTTCGGCATCCAGCCCGGTTGACGGCGCTTCCGCGCCTTCCAGCCGCGCCAGCCAGATCAGGTCGCCGACCATGAGATGGTTCAAGGTGCCATGGATCGAACGGAAGAAAGCGCCGCGATCCTGTTTGCGAGCCATATCGTCGAGAAGCGCGGAGGCGGCGATTGGCGGCGCTGTTATACGCCGCCATCAGCTTCCAATGCGCCAACAGCTCAGATGCCACGCCACAGGCCGCGGCGATGGAAACGGTAATGCACGTCGGCCGGCGCAGGCTTGTGCGCCAGCAGCGCATGCAGCTTCTGCGTCAGGCCAGCGAAGAACGCGGCCATCGCTTTGGCGCGTTCGTCGGCGGCGATGCGCCTGGCACGCTCGAAGAACTCGGGCGGAATTTGCTTGGTGACGGCAGTCATGACGGTCTCCTTCTCGCTCCCGTCATGGTTTATCGCCTGCAGGCGTGTTGGAATTAATATGGTATTCCTGCCAATCATTTATGATTAAAATTCACAAATGGCGCGGCTGGACGAGATCGATGCCTTTATCTGCGTAATCGAAACCGGCGGCTTCACCGCGGCGGCGGAGAAGCTCGGCCTGTCGCCGTCGGCCGTCAGCAAGCTGATGGCGCGGCTGGAGGAACGGCTGGGCGTGCGGCTGCTGCAGCGGACCACGCGGCAGATGCGGCCGACCGCCGAGGGCGAGGCCTACTACAAGCGCGCCTCGGTACTGGTCGAAGAGCTGCGGGAGGTCGAAACCCAAATCGGCCGCGAAGGCAGCGTGCCGCGCGGGCTGCTGCGGGTGACGACGTCGGTCGGACTGGGCCTGTCGCAGATTTCCAAACTGGTGCCCGAGTTCCTGCGCCGCTATCCCGAGGTGCGGCTGGAGTTGAGCCTGGAGGATCGCAACGTCGATCTGGTGGGCGAAGGCTTCGATATCGGCATCCGCTTCGGCCGGGCGCCGGATTCGGCGTTGAAGTCGCGCCAACTGGGTCATGTGACGCGGCAGATTTTCGCCGCCCCCTCCTACATCGAACGTCACGGCAAGCCGCGCACGCCGCAGGATCTGGCGCAACACAATTGCCTGAACTTCCATTACATGAGCTGGCTCAACGCCTGGCCGCTGCGCGAGAAGAAGGCCGGCACTGAGCGCGAATTTCCCGTCGCCGGCAATTTCGTCGCCGACAATGGCGAGCTGCTGTACCAGATGGCGCTGGAAGGCGTCGGCCTCATGCGGCTGGCCGATTTCATGGTCGCCGACGACGTCGCCCAGGGACGGCTGGTGCTGTTGCTGGAAGAGTTCAATCCGCGCCAGGACGTGCCGATCTATCTGGTGTGGCCGCCGCAACGTTTCGAGCCGCCACGCCTGCGCGCCTTCATCGACTACATGGCCGAGCTGTTCACGCCAAGCCCGCCGTGGAAGCGGCGCTGATCAGGCGCCGAATTTCGCCGCCAGTCGCTCGCGCAATTCCTGCTGCCGCAGCCGGCCGAGCGGAAAGCGCCACAGGATGAAGGCGGCCAGCAGATGCAGGATCGCCGGCGCCAGCGCGAAGATCAGCACCAGCGCCTGAATTCCCTGCGCCGTTTTCTCGCCGCGCGGCTCGAAACCCAGCGCCGGCAGGATGACGAAGGGCACGCCCACCGCCAGAGCCAGACCGATCTTTTCCGTCAAGGTCAGCAGGGAGAAATAGACGCCGGCCTGCATGCGCCCGCTTTCCATGCGGTCGGCATCGGTTACGTCGGCCATCATGGCTTTCAGCAGGAAGCGGGCGGAAGCGTAGGTGACGCCGTTCAGCACGGTGACGATCAGCATGAAGATCATGCTGCCCGCCGGCACCAGCAGGAACAGCAACGCCGTCAGCCCGGCATAGACCGAGGCGCCAGCCAGCGCCCGATGCTTTTCCAGCCGCTTGGCCATCCACGCCCAGAGCGGCACGGCAAAGCAGCCGACCAGGAAATAGAACAGCAGCAGCAGGCTGGCGCCTTTGCCCAGGCCCAGCGCGTCGACGGCGACGAAAAGATAGAGCGAGCCCGCGATGCCGCTGGCCAGGCCGATCATCAGATCGCAACCCAGGATCAGCAGCAGCGGCTTGGACCGCCACATGGTCTTCAGCACCCTGGTCCATTCTTCCGAGGTGTCTTCATGCACTTTCGGCTCCGGCACTTTCCACAGCGCGAAGCCGAAACACAGCGGCAGCAGGATGATGATGAACAGCGCGATGCCCTGCATTTTGGCGCGATCGTCGCCGCCCCCGACCTGCTCGATCAGGGCGGGAATGACCAGCACCGCGATCAGCCCGATCATCAAGAAGCCCATGTACCAGGCCTGCACGCGCGTGCGCTCGTCGTAGTCGTTGGAAAGCTCGGCGCTCCACGAGATCACCGAGATGGTCGCCATGGTCCAGCCGACATAGAGAATGCCCAGCCACAGCGACAGCCAGAACACGCCGACGCCATCAGGCGGATTGAAGATCAGCCAGACGCTGACCATCAGGATCGGCATCGACAGCAGGATCCAGAATTTGCGCCGGCCCAGCGGCGGGCGGGTGCGGTCGGCGACGATGCCGAAGATGACGTCGGTGAACACATCCCAAAAACGCGCCAGCATGAAGATCACGCCGACCAGAGCGAGGGGAATGCCGACAGTGTTGGCGAAGAAATTCGGCAGATACACCACGATCGGCAGGCCCAGTCCGGCGATGGGCAAAGCCGGGGCGGCGATCCCCCCCAGGATGCTGCGCGGCAGTTTCATTCGAACTCTCCCCATTACCCGCTTCTTCTTTTGCGAGCGTTTGGCGGATTATCGCATCGGATCAGCGTCTTGTCCGGGCGCGAACGAAGC
>JAQSWP010000006.1 GCA_029266575.1 Alphaproteobacteria bacterium
CCTTGCCGTGATCCTTCCACCCCTCGCGGCGGAACGGATGGGCGGGGAACACGCCCAGCACCTTCACCTCGCGCGAGAAGAAGCCCAGTTCCTCGAACGCCAGCCGCACCGAGCGCGATTCGGGATGGCCTTCGATCTCGGCGTAGAATTGCGCGGCTTCGAAGGCGGCGCCGGAGATGTAGCTTTCCAGCTTGGTGATGTTGATGCCGTTGGTGGCGAAACCGCCCAGCGCCTTGTAGAGCGCCGCCGGCACGGACCGGACACGGAACACGAACGCGGTCATGCACGGGCCGCTATCGAGCGCCGGCTGCTCCGCCTCGCGCGAGAAGATCAGGAAGCGGGTGGTATTGTGGTCGGCGTCCTCGATATTGCTCTTGAGGATCTGCAAGCCATAGATTTCCGCCGCCAGGCTGGAGGAGATGGCGGCGATCGACGGATCGTTGAGTTCGGAAATCTCGCGCGCCGCACCGGCGGTGTCGGCGGCGACGATGGCCTTCAGTTTCAACTCGCCGATGATGTCGCGGCATTGCGCCAGCGCATGCACGTGGCTGCGCACCGTGGTGATCGTCTTCAGCGAGGCGTTCTTGGGCGCCACCAGACAATGCTCGACGCGCTGGTAGTGCTCGGCGATGACATGCATGCCGGAATTGGGCATCAGCGAATGGATATCGGCGACGCGGCCGGCGACCGAGTTTTCGACCGGAATCATCGCCAGCGCCGCCCGCTTATCGCGCAAGGCGGCAAACGCGTCCTCGAAAGTGCGGCACGGCAGCGGCGTCATCTCGGGATGCACGAAGCGGCAGGCGATGTCGGAATTGGCGCCAGGCTCGCCCTGGAACGAAATCATGCGCGCGGGATCGGAAGCAGGACTCATAAGGATTTTCCGGAGTTGGGACGACCGAGAACGGCACGGGCCTTTTCGAGGTCGGCCGGAGTATCGACGCCGAGCGGCACGGCGTCAACCAGATGCGCATCGATGCGCATGCCGTTCTCCAGCGCGCGCAATTGCTCAAGCTTCTCGCGCTGCTCCAGCACGCCGACCGGCAGCGACACGAAACGCTCGAGCGCGGCGCGGCGATAGGCGTAGAGCCCGATATGGTGCCAGTGCGCGCCCTCGCCCGACGGCACCAGGGTGCGGCTGAAATAGAGCGCACGGCCGATTTTCGCGCCGGGCGCGAACGACACCACCGCTTTCACCACCTGCGCCGCCTGCCGTTCTTCTGCACTGGTGATTTCCGTCACCAGCGTGGCGATATCGACCAGCGGCTGGGCAAGAGGCGCCAGCGCCAGGCGGATCGACTGCGGATCGAGCGTCGGCAGATCGCCCTGCACGTTGAGGATGGCATCGTGTCTGTTCTGCGGATCGAGCTTCTGGAGCGCCTCGAAAATGCGATCGGAGCCGGACGGATGATTGGGATCGGTCAGCACCGCCTTGCCGCCGGCTGCCTCAACGGCCGCAACGATCTCGCGCTCGGCGGCGGCCACCACTACCGGACCGAGATCGGCCTCCATCGCCCGCCGCCAGACCTGAACGATCATGGGCTGCCCGGCGATATCGGCCAGCGGCTTGTCGGGCAGCCGTGTCGAGGCCAGCCGGGCGGGAATGAGGATCAGCGGGTGGCGCGGCAGGGACATGGGACGCTCTGGGAAGGCTCTTGGAACGCTCTGGAAAGCGGGGCAGAAACAGGCTGGAAACCGAGGCCAAAACCAGCCCTGGGCGAGGGGTTTTCGCGCTTGTTTTTCCGAGGCTTGCGCGATTCGTGCGACGTTCTGCCGCGCTCTTTCCGGCTGCGGCGTTTCGATACTACTGCGCACGGCGCATTCATGGTAGATGCGCTCGACAAATACGGCAGCCGCCCCGGTTGCACGCGTCGCCAGGAAGCGGGCGAATCGGCCGGGAAAGACGGGGAGTTGGATGGATTCGTTCGAGCTCAATAAAATCGCCGGCGGTCTGATCGGGGCCGTCCTGCTGGCCATGGTGATCGGCAAGGTTTCCGGCATGGTGGTGCACCCGGTGCCGCCGGCCAAACCCGTGTTCGCGGCCGTCGAGGAAGCAGCCGCTCCCGCCGCGGCCGGCGGCGCCGCGCCAGCGGCGCTCGAGCCGGTTTCGCCGCTCCTGGCCCAGGCTAACGCGGCCAATGGCCAAGCGGCATTCAATAAGAAATGCGCCACCTGCCACACCGCCAACCAGGGCGGCGCCAACAAGGTCGGCCCCAACCTGTTCGGCGTCGTCGCGGGCAAGAAAGCGCATCTGGATAATTTCACCTACTCCAAGGCCTTGACCGAAAAGGGCGGCAACTGGGAGTACGAGGACATGAACGCCTTCATCGCCAAGCCGGCGGCCTTCATCAAAGGCACCAAGATGGCGTTCGCCGGCGTCGGCAGCGTGCAGGAGCGCGCCGATATCATCGCCTGGCTTCGCACCCAGCATCCGAGCCCGCCGCCGCTGCCGCAATAGCCTTCGGCGACCAAAACCAACCCCGGCCTTCGCGCCGGGGTTTTCGTTCGTGGCATGCTAAGGTGCGCCGCCTCGCCACGGAGTTCCCCCGATGTCCCTCGACCCCGCTTTGATCGCGCTTGCCAACGACATGGCGGATGCAGCGGGCACCGTGATCCGGCGCTATTTCCGCACACCGGTGGGCGTCGATACCAAGGCCGACGAAAGTCCGGTCACCATCGCCGATCGCGAAACCGAAACCGCCATGCGCGCGCTGATCGACCGGCGCCGGCCGCAGGACGGCGTCCTGGGCGAGGAGCATGGGCGGCAGCGGCTGGATGCGGAATATCTCTGGGTCATCGACCCGATCGACGGCACCAAAGCCTTCATCACCGGCATGCCGGTGTTCGGCACGCTGATCGGGCTGATGCACCGTGGCCAACCGGTGTTGGGCATCATCGACCAGCCGATCCTGCGCGAGCGCTGGCTGGGTATCGCCGGCCAGGCCACGACCATGAACGGCCAGCGCATCGTCACGCGGCCCTGCCCGTCGCTCGACAAGGCCTTCCTCTATTCAACCGCGCCCGACATGTTCAAAGGCGATGACGCCATCGCCTATGAGCGGGTCAAGAGCAAGGTGCGTCAGCCGCGTTTCGGTGGCGATTGCTACGCCTATGGGCTTCTGACCATGGGCTTCGCCGATCTGGTGATCGAAGCCTCTTTGCAACCCTACGACTATTGCGCCGTCATTCCCGTGGTCGAGGGCGCAGGCGGGACGATGACCGACTGGCAGGGCAAGGCGCTGACCATCGACAGCGACGGCCGGGTGGTGGCGGCGGGCGACCGGGCGGCCCACAAGGCCGCTCTGCAGGCGCTGGCGGGGTAAGTCCGGGCACCAAATTCTGCCGTAAATTCAGGCCACAAAGCGGAACCAAAGGCGTCGCCGGGGCTTCAAACTCCAGCGCTTTTTCAATAGCCTGTCGATAGCAAAACAAGGAGGGCCTGGATGCTCGAGCGGATTTGGCGATCGGTGCTGGCCGCAGCCCTCCTGGGCGCGCTCGCCCTGCCCGTCCAGGCCCAGAATTATTCCGGCCACGGCATCGCCATGCACGGCGACCTGAAATACGGGCCGGACGCCAGGCATTTCGAGTACGTCAATCCGGATGCTCCAAAGGGCGGCGAAATCCGCCTGTCGGCGACCGGCACCTTCGACAATTTCAATGCCTTCATCATCAAGGGCAATGCTGCGGCCGGCCTGGGCCTGCTCTATACGCCGCTGTCGATCCAGTCCGACGACGAGGCTTTCAGCGAATACGGCCAACTGGCCGAGAAAATCGAGACACCGAAGGACCGCTCCTGGGTCGCCTTCACCTTGCGCAAGGAAGCGCGCTGGAGCGACGGCAAGCCGATCACCGCCGAAGACGTGATCTTCACGCTCGACATCCTGCGCGAGAAAGGTCTGCCGTTTTTTCGCTCCTATTACGGCAGCGTCGACAAGGTCGAGAAACTCTCCGAACGCGAGGTGAAATTCACCTTCAAGGGAGAGACCAACCTCGAACTGCCGCTGATCCTGGGCCAGATGACGGTGCTGCCCAAGCACTATTGGGAAGGCAAGGAATTCGACCGGACCACTTTGGATCAACCGGTGTCCTCGGGCCCCTATCGCATCAAGAGCTTCGAGCCCGGCCGCTTCATCGTCTATGAGCGCGTCAAGGACTGGTGGGCCAAGGATCTGTGGACCAACAAGGGCCGCTTCAACTTCGACGAGATCCGCTACGAGTATTTCAGGGATTTCACAGTCGTGCTGGAGGCCTTCAAGAGCGGCCAACTCGATTTCCGCTCCGAGAACATCGCGCGCAACTGGGCGACGGCCTACGACATTCCAGCCGTGCAGCGCGGCGAGATCAAGAAGGAGGAAATCCCGCACGAGATCCCCCAGGGCATGCAGGCATTCGTGATGAATCTGCGCCAGCCGATCTTCCAGGACCGGCGCGTGCGCATGGCCCTGGTGCAGATGTTCGATTTCGAATGGATGAACAAGACGCTGTTCTTCGGTTCCTACAAGCGCAACTATTCCTATTTCACCAATTCGGAACTGGCCTCCTCCGGCCTGCCGTCGCCGGAAGAGCTGAAAATCCTCGAACCGCTGCGCGGCAAGATCCCAAACGAGGTGTTCACCACCGAGTTCAAGCTGCCGGTGACCGACGGCTCGGGCAACAATCGCGCCGGCCAGCGCGAGGCGCTGCGGCTGTTCAAGGAAGCCGGCTGGGAAATAAAAGACGGCAAGCTGGTGAATAAGGAAGGCAAGCAGTTCGCCTTCGAGATCCTGCTTTACGATCCCTCCTTCGAGCGCATGGCGCTGCCTTACAAGCAGGCGCTGGAGCGAGTCGGCATCGACGCCAGCGTGCGCACGGTCGATACGGCGCAATACCAGCGCCGCACCGATACGTTCGACTTCGACATGATCATTGGCGGCAACGGCCAGTCGCTGTCCCCGGGCAACGAGCAGCGCGAATTCTGGAGCAGCGCCGCGGCCAGGGAGAACGGCAGCCGCAATCTTGCCGGCATTGCCGATCCGGCCATCGACCAGTTGATCGAGCTGGTCATTTCCGCCCCGGACCGGCAGTCGCTGATCACCCGCACCAGGGCACTTGATCGCGTGCTGCTGTGGCACTGGTTCGCCATTCCGCAATACCATCTGCCGGCCTTCCGCGTCGCCTATTGGGATATTTTCGGCCGTCCCAAAATCAATCCCAAATACGACCTGCCCTTTGGCGACACGTGGTGGATCGATCCCGCCAAGCTGGCGGCGATGCAGGGCAAACGGGGCTCGCGGTGAAGTCCAGGCAAGCGGCAGGCTGAGCGCGGCGCATGACGGCCTATATCATTCGCCGCCTGCTGCTAGTGATCCCGACCCTGCTCGGGATCATGGTGATCAATTTCTTCATCGTGCAGACCGCGCCGGGCGGTCCGGTCGAACAGGTGCTGGCGCGCATCCAGGGCACCGCGGTCGAAGCCACGGCGCGGATTTCCGGCGCCGGCGGCGAACGCACGCAGCAAAACCAGGGACGCACCGCTCCGGGAGCCGCCGCCGGTGAAGGACCGGTGGGCACCTATCGCGGCGCGCGCGGGCTCGATCCCACCATCGTAGCGCAGATCGAAAAGGAATTCGGCTTCGACAAGCCGATCCACGAACGCTTCTTCCTCATGCTCGGCCGCTATGTCCGCTTCGATTTCGGCGAAAGCTATTTCCGCAGCATCAGCGTCATCGACCTGGTGCTGGAGAAGATGCCGGTATCGATCTCGCTCGGCATCTGGACGACCTTGCTGATCTATCTGATCTCCATTCCGCTGGGCATTCGCAAGGCGGTGCGTGACGGCTCGACCTTCGACGTCTGGACCTCGGCCATCGTCATCGTCGGCAACGCTATTCCCTCTTTCCTGTTCGCCATTTTGCTGATCGTGCTGTTCGCTGGCGGCTCTTTTGTGCAGTGGTTTCCCCTGCGCGGCCTGGTGTCGGAGAACTGGGAGAGCCTGTCGCTGTTCGGCAAGATCGCCGACTATCTGTGGCATATGGTGCTGCCGATCAGCGCCATGGTGATCGGCGGCTTCGCCGGGCTCACCATGCTGACCAAGAATTCCTTCCTGGACGAGATCAACAAGCAGTACGTCTCCACCGCGCGCGCCAAGGGTCTGGACGAACGGCGGGTGCTGTACGGCCACGTCTTCCGCAACGCCATGCTGATCGTGGTGGCGGGCTTTCCCGCCGCGTTTGTCGGCGTGCTGTTCACCGGCTCGCTGCTGATCGAAGTCATCTTCTCGCTCGACGGGCTGGGCCTGCTCGGTTTCGAGGCGGCGATCAATCGCGACTATCCGATCATGTTCGGCACGCTGTACGTTTTCGGCCTGATGGGGCTGGTGCTGAACATCCTCGGCGATCTGATGTATATGGTGGTCGATCCGCGCATCGACTTTGAGGCTCGCACCTGATGCAGCTGACGCCGCTTACCAGGCGCCGGCTGCGCAACTTCCGTGGCAACGGCCGCGCGTTCTGGTCGCTGGTCGTCTTCGGTGTGCTGTTCCTCGTTACGCTGTTCGCCGAATTCCTGGCCAACGACAAGCCGCTGATGGTTGCCTATGACGGCGGCTACTATTTCCCCGTGGTCAAGACCTATCCAGAAACGGCGTTTGGCGGCGAATTCGCCACCGAAGCCGATTACAAGGACCCGTTCGTCCGCGATCTGATCAGGGAAAAAGGCTGGATGCTCTATCCGGCCATCCCCTTCAACTACGACACCGCCGTGCGTGACTTGGCCGGCCCAGCGCCCACCCGGCCCGACAGCCGCAACCTGTTGGGCACCGACGATCAGGCGCGGGACGTCATGGCGCGACTGGTCTACGGCTTTCGCATCTCGGTGCTGTTCGGCCTGCTGCTGACGGCGCTAAGCTCGATCGTTGGCGTCCTCGCCGGCGCGGTGCAGGGTTTCTTCGGCGGCTGGACTGACCTGCTGTTCCAGCGCTTCATCGAAATCTGGGCCAGCATGCCGACGCTCTACATCCTGATCATCCTGGCCAGCATTTTCGTGCCCAGCTTCTGGATGCTGCTGGGCATTCTGCTGCTGTTTTCCTGGATGGGGTTGGTGGGCGTGGTGCGGGCGGAATTCCTGCGCGGCCGCAAGCTCGATTACGTGCGCGCCGCCAAGGCTTTGGGCGTGCGCGATGCCAGCACCATGTTCCGCCATATCCTGCCCAACGCCATGGTGGCATCCCTGACCCTGCTGCCGTTCGTGCTGTCGGGCTCGGTGGTGGCCCTGACCTCGCTGGATTTCCTGGGCCTGGGCCTGCCGCCGGGCTCGCCATCGCTGGGCGAATTGCTGCTGCAGGGCAAGAACAACCTGCAGGCGCCGTGGCTGGCCTTTACCGGCTTCTTCGTCATCGCCATCATCCTGAGTTTGCTGGTATTCATCGGCGAGGGCGTGCGCGACGCCTTCGACCCGCGCAAGACCAACCTGTAACGGGACCGCAATGGGCACAGAAAATCCTTCCACCGCACCGCTGCTCGAGGTCAGGGATCTGCATGTCAGTTTCGGCCGCGGCGAGAACGAGGTAAAGGCGGTGCGCGGCGTTTCCTTCGCCATTGCCAAGGGCGAGACGGTGGCGCTGGTGGGCGAATCGGGCTCCGGCAAGTCGGTGACGGCGCTGTCGATCCTGCAATTGCTGCCCTATCCCACCGCCTGGCATCCCAAGGGCAGCATCACCTTCCGCGGCAAGGAGATGATCGGCGCCGGCCAGCGCGAGCTGATGCAGGTGCGCGGCAATCGCGTGTCGATGATCTTCCAGGAGCCGATGAGCTCGCTCAATCCCCTGCACACGATCGAGAAGCAGATCAACGAGGTGCTGTTCCTGCACAAGGGCCTGACCCGCGAGGCCGCCCGCACCCGCACCTTGGAGCTGTTGCAGCTGGTCGGCATTCCCAACGCCGAGAAACGGCTCGACGCCTATCCGCACCAGCTTTCCGGCGGGCAGCGCCAGCGGGTGATGATCGCCATGGCGCTGGCCAACGAACCCGACCTGCTGATCGCCGACGAGCCGACCACTGCATTGGATGTGACCATCCAGGCGCAGATCCTGAAACTGCTGAAGGATCTGCAGGCGCGCTTCGGCATGGCGCTGCTTTTGATCACCCACGATCTTGCCATCGTGCGCAAGATGGCGGACCGGGTCTGCGTCATGACCAAGGGCATGATCGTCGAGGCCGGCGAGGTCGAACAGGTCTTCACCGCGCCCCGGCATTCCTACACCAGGCATCTGCTGGCATCCGAACCCAAGGGCCAGCCGGTGCAGGCCGATCCCGCCGCCCCGTTGCTGCTGGAGACCGAAGATCTGAAGGTGCATTTCCCGATCAAGGCCGGCGTCTTTCGCCGCACCGTGGGCTACATCAAGGCCGTCGATGGCATCACCATCCGGCTGCGCGAGGGCCACACGATCGGCGTGGTGGGCGAATCGGGATCCGGCAAGACCACCTTGGGCCTGGCGCTGCTGAAGCTCGAGAAAAGCAATGGCCCGATCCGGTTCGCGGGCAAGCCGATCGAAGGCCTGTCGGCCGGCCAGGTGCGGCCGTTGCGGCGCGAGATGCAGATCGTCTTCCAGGACCCCTATTCCTCGCTCAGCCCGCGCATGTCGGTGGCGCAGATCATCGAAGAGGGGCTGAAGGTCCACAAACTCGGCAAGGACGACGAAGAGCGCCAGATCATGATCGACCAGGCGCTGCACGATGTCGGCCTCGATCCCTCGATGCGCGATCGCTATCCGCACGAATTCTCCGGCGGCCAGCGCCAGCGCATCGCCATCGCCCGCGCCATGGTGCTGCGGCCGCGCTTCGTGGTGCTGGACGAACCGACCTCGGCGCTCGACATGTCGGTGCAGGCGCAGATCGTCGATCTGCTGCGCGATCTGCAGCGCAAGCATAACCTGACCTATCTCTTTATCAGCCACGATCTGAAAGTCGTGCGCGCCATGGCCGACGAGGTCATCGTGTTGAAGGATGGCAAGGTGGTCGAACACGGGTCTGCGGCGCAGATCTTCCGCAACCCGCAGGATCCCTACACCCAGGCGCTGATCTCCGCCGCCCTCAACCTTGAAACCGCCCCGGCCGCCTGACCATGGGTGCTTTCCTGTTCGCGTCGGAATGGGACGACGATGCCGGCTGGCGCGCCCATATGGAGCAGCATCTGGGCAGCCTCGACTGGCGCCGCCTGGACGGCATCGGCCGCAAGGAGGAGATCGAAGTAGCGCTGGCCTGGGATCCACCGGCCGGCGTGCTGGCTTCGCTGCCCAATCTGAAGCTGATCGTGTCGCTGGGCATGGGCGTCGACCATCTGCTGAAGCACAAGGATCTTCCCGCCGGCGTGCCGATCGCGCGCATCCACGACGCCTCGCTGATCGACCAGATGGCGGAATATTCGCTGCTGGCGAGCTTGCACATCCTGCGTCTGGCCGACGAATACGATGCGCTGCAGAGCTCGGCTTTCCCGTGCGCGGCTGGGCACGCAGCGCCAAGAAGATCGACAACGTCGAATGCTTCGCCGGCAGTGAGGGCCTCCAGCCTTTCCTCGCCGGCACCGATGTCCTGATCTGCCTGCTGCCGCTGACGCCGGACACGCGCGGCATCGTCAACGCCAAGCTGCTGACGCAACTGCCCAAGGGCGCGCATGTCGTCAACATCGCCCGCGGCGGCCATGTCGTCGACGCCGACCTGCTGGCGGCGCTGGACAGCGGCCATATCGCGTCGGCCACGCTCGACGTGTTCAATCAGGAGCCGCTGCCGGCCGATCATGCCTACTGGCGCCACTCCATGGTGCGGGTGACGCCGCATATCGCCGGCCAGTCCAATCCGCGCACCGCGGCGCCCGGCGTGGCCGACAATGTGCGCCGCCTGCGCAGCGGCCAGGCCCTGCACGATCTGATCGATCCGCAGGCGGGCTACTGACCCATGCGTATCGCGCTGATCGCCGGCAGCGCCGAACCCGGACGGGACGGCATCGGCGACCATGCCCGCATCCTGGCCGCCGAGCTCAACCGGCGCGGCCACACCGCCTGGGTGCTGGCGATCAGCGACATCCATGTCGAGGAACCGGACAGCAGCAAATCGCTGGTCGGCGACAGTGAAGTCACCGCGCTGCGCATTCCCGCCAATACGTCGAGTTTCCGCCGCTTTACGCTGGCGCGGGCGGCGCTGGATAACGCCGCAGTCGAGGGCGTGCTGTACGATTTCTCGCCGACACAGTACGAGAAGCGCGGCCTGATCTGGCCGGTGGCGCGCGACATGGCGGCGCTTTCCTATGGCCGCAAGCGCGCCCTGCTGGTGCATGAATACAGCCTAGGCAGCGAACAGGGCGCCGGTCCCAAGCGCCGCCTGTGGGGTCGCGCCCAGGGCTATGGCTTTCGCCGCTTCACCCGCTCGATCAACGGCCTGCGCATCGCTACCACCAATCCGCTTTACGCCCGCATGCTGGAGCGCGACGGCTATAGCGCCGCGATCGTGCCGCTTTACGGCAATATTCCGCTGCTTCCGCCGCCGGCGGAAAACTGGTGCCACGCGCGTCTGCGCGAGGCGGGCATCGAACCGAAGGGAACGCGCGGCTTCTATTGCGGCGGCTTATTCGGTGGCATTTACAGCGGCGCCGAGCTAGCCGTTGCCATGCCGGTTCTGCAGGCCGCGGCAAAAGTCGCCGATGGCAAGCTGGCCATCCTCTCTGTCGGCCATCTCGGTGCGACCGAAACGCTGTGGCGCGACTGGCAGGCGAAATTCGCCGGCGACGCGATCTTCCTGGCGCTGGGCCAGCGCATGGCTGACGAAGTTTCGGCCTATATCCACGGCCTCGATATCGGCCTCAATACCGTGTCGCAGGTACTGGCGGGCAAGAGCGGCAGCCTGGCCGCGTTTCTCGACCACGGCCTGCCGACCTTGATGCTGAACGACCGGGACCGGTTCGACCTGCTGCCAAGAAGCGGCGAGGCCTTGCCGCAAGGAGCTCTGCCGCTCACGCCGCAGACAGCGTCCCTGCTGGCGCAAACGCCGCTGCTGCCACGCCAGCCGCGCGGCGCGGCGGCGCTCAAGGAAACGGCGGACTGGCTGGAGCGCGCACTCGCCTAAGCCGCGCGCTTCGAGACCGCCACGAACAGCGCCCGCAGGCATTGGGCCGCCGCGCCCACCGGCCGGCCCGGGCGTTCGATGGGATTCCACGCCATCATGTCGATATGGGCCCAGGGAATGCGCTTGCCGACGAATTCCTGCAGGAACAATGCTGCCGTCACCGCGCCGCCGAACTCGCTGGAGGCGACGTTGTTCATGTCGGCGACCTTGCTGTCGAGCAGCTTGCGATAGGGCTGCCACAGCGGCAGCCGCCATAGCGGATCGCGCCAGGCGGTGGCGGCTTCGGCGATCTCCGCCGCCAGCGCGTCATCGTTGCAGAACAGCGCCGGCACCTCGACACCAAGCGCCACCCGCGCAGCACCAGTGAGAGTGGCGCAGTCGATGATCAGCTTGGGGTTCTCGCTGGCGGCTTCCGTCAGCGCATCGGCCAGGATCAGCCGGCCTTCGGCATCTGTGTTGCCGATCTCCACCGTGATGCCCTTGCGCGTCTGCAGCACGTCGAGCGGGCGGAAGGCATTGCCGGACACTGCGTTCTCGACCGCCGGGATTAGCACCCGCAGCCGCAGCTTCAAGCCGGACGCCATCACCATCGCGGCCAGGCCAAGCACATGCGCAGCGCCCCCCATGTCCTTCTTCATCAGCAGCATGCCGCCGGCCGGCTTCAGATCGAGCCCCCCGGTGTCGAAACACACGCCCTTGCCGACCAAGGTGACCTTGGGCGCATCGGCCGGCCCCCAGATCATGTCGATCAGGCACGGTTTGCGCGAAGAGGCGCGGCCCACGGCGTGCACCATGGGGTAGTTCTTCTTCAAAAGATCGTCGCCCTCGATGACGGTGATCCTGGCGCCGAATTTCTTCGCCAAGGTTTTCGCGGCCGCCGCCAGATCCTGCGGTCCCATGTCGGAGGCCGGCGTGTTGACCAGATCGCGGGTAAGGAAATTTCCTTCCAGCATCGCCTCGACGCCAAGCCGGTGCGCATTGTCCGGCCACAGCAGCACCGGTGGCCGGCCCTTGCTGGCGCGATAGCGCGCGAAGCGATAGGACGCCAGACCCCAGCCGAAGGCGGCCATATTGGCCTGTTTGGCCTCTAGTTTCGTATCGGCCAGGCGATAGGTACCGAACGACAGGCGCGCCGCCAGCACCGCATAGGCGTCGGGATTTTCCCGGTCGGCAATCACCGCCGCCACCTGGCCGATGCCGCCGCGGCCCGCCGGCAAGGTCGCGACCGCGCCGTCCTCTCCGGTGAAGCCGGTGGCGGCCAGCCATTTGCCGGCGGCGCCAGACTGGCGCTTGCGCCAGGCGGCGACTTGGTCGGGCGACAGGATGGAAACGGGAATGGCCGCGCTGGCGCGATTGGCGAAAGGCAGAGGCACGGGCAATGATCCTTTGATATGGTGCGCCCCCGATCCTGCCGCCAAACCGGCGGCGGGGAAAGAGCGGCGAGATTTTTTGAAGGATATGGCGATGGATGAGTGGACCATCGTGGTCGGCAACAAGAACTATTCCTCCTGGTCGCTGCGCGGCTGGCTGATGCTGCGCGCCACCGGCGTACGCTTCCGGGAGGTGGTGGTGCCGCTGGACCAGCCGCAGACGCGCGAGGACATCCTGCGCTACAGCCCCAGCGCCAGGGTGCCGGCTTTGGTCCATGACGGGCGGGTGATCTGGGATACGCTGGCGATCGGCGAATATCTGGCCGAGACCTTTCCACAGGCCCGGTTATGGCCGCAGGACAAAGGCGCGCGCGCCATGGCCCGTTCGCTGTCGGCGGAAATGCATTCGAGCTTCCTCGATTTGCGGCGCGAGCTGCCGATGAACATCCGCGGCCGTTTCCCGCATCGCGCGCCCGGCGCCCAGGCGGCGGCCGATATCCGCCGCGTCATCGCCATGTGGCGCGAGGCGCGGCTGGCCTATGGCGAGAAGGCGCAGCCCGACGAGGGCTATCTGTTCGGCCATTTCACCATCGCCGATGCCATGTTCGCGCCGGTCGCCACGCGGCTGCGCACCTACGCTGTCGGCATGGACAACGACACGGCGAGCTATGTCGATCGCGTGCTGTCCTATCCGGCGATGATGGAATGGTCGGCAGCGGCGCTGAAGGAAACCTGGCGCAACGCCAAGTACGAATTCGACCAGGCAAATTAGCGCACCACGCCGCTCGCTTCCTCGGACCAGCGCGCGGCGCCGATATGCAGGGGAATGGGCGAGCGCGTCAGTTCTTCCCGTGCGGCGATGGCTGAGCCCTGCGGCAACGCCTGCGCCATGGCTTCCTGGTTGGCCGGCGCTTGCAACGAACGGATCAGGCCGTAGCCGATCTGCGGCGGTAGGCGCTGGGTCGTCACCCACAGCACCGGCAGCGCCAGGCCACTGGTGCGCCGCCGCCCCTCCGCCAGGTCGCCAATCTCGACTTCGATCAGATACGGCTGTTGACGTAGTAACGCCTGGACTGCCCCCGTTTCGACCGGCAGCAGGCGCAGCGGCAGGCGCTCGGCGATATCACGGAAGGCCTGCGGCAGGGTGGGCGCCACCATGATCGCCGCATCGACCTCGCCATGCGCCAACGCCGAAGCAGCGCTATCGGTGCCAAGATGCACCAAGGTGAGATCGCGCTCGCGCACGCCATGCTGGCCGAGAATGGCGCTGACGATGTGGAAATGCGGATCGTCCAGATCTCCCAAGGCCACCGTCTTGCGACGCAGCCCGGCAATGTCGGGGATACCGCCACCGGCGCGGACGATAAGAAACACCGTCTTGGTATAGAGCACCGACAGAGCGCGCAGATCGCCCAATGGCTTGCCGGCGAAGCGGCCGAAACCGTTATAGGCCTGCCACAGCACATCGCCTTCGACGAAAGCGGTTTCATTCTCGCCGGTCGCCAGGCTTTCGATATTGGCGATGGCCGACGCGGTCGAGCGCGCCTCGCCGACCACACCCGGCGGTCCGCAGATGGCGGAGGCCGGACAAGCCGGCCCGCCGGGCGGGTTGGAGACGATGTTGGCGACGATACCGGCGGCGGCGAACATCGGCTCGCTCGCCGGCCCGGCCGCGATGCGCAGGGGAATGGGCGTGCCGGCGACTTCCGCTTCCTGGGTGAAGGCGAGGGTCGGCAATGCAATGCAGGCACCACACAGCATGGCCACCAGACCATGCCGTCGAAAACCGATTTGCCGCCTCTCGCTCAACTTGCCGATCCAGTGCAAACTACTCGCCTGCGCAACGCCCAAGCTTACGCCCGGTGCCCGCCGGCCGAAATCGTTTCCGATTTGCCCCAGCAAAACCAATCCGCGCGTCGCGCTTATGGCTCGATTGCGGCATAATGGCGGCTCGCTTCGTGGAAACGAAGGCGCAAGTTCCCTCTGGGGGAGGAACGGTGCGGCCATGACGATGGCGTGGTGGCAGTTCGGCGCCATAGCGGCGCTGATCCTGGGATTGGCATATCTGGCGGCGGTCCTGCGGGGCCGCGGCAGCACGACGCTTTTTCTGTTGCTGGCGCTGGTTGCCGGCGCGCTGACCTGGGTTTCGATCGGGCTGATGCTGGGCGGCATCGCGCCGGGCCGCACCGGCCTGATGCTGCCCGCCGATACCGGCCTGGTGCCGCCGCAAAACGAGGCGCTGCGGCAGGAGCGCGTGCTGTACGAGATGCTGAGCGAACGCCATCCCGAAGCGGCGCCAAGGATCGCCGAGATCGAAAAACTGCGCACCAGCGGCGCCGATGCCGGCATGCGCCGGGCCCGGCTGACCCTGCTGGCAAGTTACCTGCCGGTCTATGCGCCGCGCGCTTCCGACAGCAGCATTCGCGCCTTTGCCGCTCTGGCGGTGGAGAATTTGCAAGGCCTGCTGGGTCGCGATGCCATGCTGTGCCGGGAAATCGCTGCCGGCCGGCATGCGGCGATGACCGAGAATCTCAACCAGCGCGCCGCGCTCGCTTTGATCGACGTGCTGAGCAGCGCCATGGTGCAGCCGCAAACCCCGCCCGATGCCGGCGAGGCGATCATGCTGCGCCGGCAGGTGATCGACGCGATCTACGAGAAACCCGACCCGGCGCTGGTCGAGCGCCGCCTGCTGGCGCGCTCGGCGGAAGCGCCGCCGGAAGCCTATTGCCGCACCTTCATCCGTGTTTTCCAGGAAATCCTGACGCTGCCGCCCGAGCAAAGCAGCAAGGTGCTGCGTCTGTACTACGGCCAGGAAGGCGAACGTGGCTGACGAGCGGGCCCGGCGCATTCTCGAATTCTGGTTCGGTTCGGCCGACCTGACGCAAACCGTCGAGCATCGCGACACATGGTTCAAGCGCGACGACGCCTTCGACCAGCAAATACGCCAGTTTTTTGCCGACGACGTCGAGCGGGCCTTGCGCGGCGAACTGGATTCCATGGCCGCCGATGCAGCCGGCACATTGGCGCTATTGCTGCTGCTGGATCAGTTCCCGCGCAATCTCTTTCGCGGCACGGCCAAGGCGTTTTCAGGCGACGGGCGGGCCATGAAGATCGCCAATGCCGCCATCGCACGCGGTTTCGAGGCGGCGATGAGCCAGCGTCACCGGGTCTTCCTCTATCTGCCGTTCCAGCACAGCGAGGCGATGCGCGATCAGGAGCGCTCCGTCCTGCTCTTCGCCACCTTGGACGACGAGCGCGGCTACGATTTTGCCGTACGCCATCTTGAGATCATCACCCGGTTCGGGCGCTATCCCCACCGCAATGCGGCTCTGGGCCGACAAAGCACGGCGGAGGAAATCGAGTTCCTCAAGACGCCCGGCTCTTCGTTCTAACCGAGTTCGGCCAATACGCGCCGGTAAAGCGCTGCCGCCTCCGCGCTGAACGCCACCATCAATATCTGCTTCGGCTGATCTTCCGCCTCCTCCCAGCGCCGCACCTCGGCGAAGGCGATGCTGGCGGCCTGTTCCATCGGATAGCCATAGACGCCGGTGCTGATGCCGGGAAAGGCGATCGAGTGCAGCCCTGCCTCGCGCGCCAGAAGCAGTGAATTGCGATAGCAGGAAGCGAGCAACTCGGCCTCGCCGGTCTGGCCACCGCGCCAGACCGGTCCAACCGTGTGGATGACGTGCTTCGCCTTGAGCCGATAGCCGCCGGTGATGCGTGCTTCACCCGTCGGGCAACCGTCGATCATGCGGCATTCCGCCAGCAGGCCGGGCCCCGCGGCACGATGGATGGCGCCGTCGACGCCGCCGCCGCCCAATAGCGAGGCGTTGGCGGCGTTGACGATGGCATCGACCGTGAGCGCGGTGATGTCGCCCTGCACGATCTCGATGCGAGATGTCATTGATGCTCGTGCAGCATGAAATCGCGGGCGATGCCGCTGGAGAGCTGGATGACGTTTTCGACGAACTCGGTGAGATATTCGTGCAGGCCCTGGGTGAAAATATCCTCGATGCGGCCATAACGCAGGCGCCACTGCATCTCCTGCGCCAGGCGGGCCGAGGGGTAGTCGCGGAGGTAAAGCTCGCGCAGGGCGGTGAGGATTTCCGTGATCTCGGCGAAGCAGGCCGACATCGAGCGCGGCATGTCGGCGCGCAGGATGAGCAACTCGGCCACGCGCATGGGCTTGATTACGTCGCGATAGATAGCGCGATAGGCGCGGAAGGCCGATACCGAGCGCAGCAGCGCGCCCCATTGGTAATAATCCAGCGCGCCGCCGACATCCTCCGGATTGGGCAGCAGCACGTGATACTTCACGTCCAGAAGCCGGGCGGTGGAATCGGCGCGCTCCAGGAAGGTGCCGAGGCGGACGAAACGGAACGCCTCGTCGCGCTGCATGGTGCCGTAGGTGACGCCGCGGAACAGGTGCGAGCGTTCCTTGACCCAGTCGAAGAAGGTCCGCGGCCCCATGGCCTCGATCTTGCCGTAGGTCATGTCGCGCACTTCGAGCCAAGTGGCGTTCATGCTCTCCCACATCTCGGTGGTGATCTGCACCCGCATGGCGCGGCAGTTCTCGCGCGCCGCCGCCATGCTGGAATAGATGCTGGAGGGGAAATCACGGTCCAGCGCCAGATGCTCCATCACGTTGCGCGGCGTGACCGGCAGGCCCTTGGCGTCGAACGCCTTGTCGGCGCCGGCGATGATCAGCGCCGGCTGCCACAAGGTGCGCTGGCCGTCGACGCCCACCGGCAGCAGCGACATGCGATAGGACACGTCGAGAATGCGGGCCATGTTCTCCGCCCGCTCGATGTAGCGCGCCATCCAGTAGAGATTGTCCGCCGCCCGCGCCAGCACGATCAGACCTCCAGAACCCAGGTGTCCTTGGTGCCGCCGCCTTGGCTGGAATTGACCACCAGCGAGCCTTCGCGCAGCGCCACCCGGGTAAGCCCGCCCGGCACCAGCCGGATCTTGTCGGCGCCCATCAGGCAGAACGGCCGCAGATCGACATGGCGCGGCGCCACGCCTTCGTTGACGAAGGTTGGGCAGGTCGACAGCGCCAGGGTCGGCTGGGCGATGAAGCCGGACGGATCGGACAGCACGCGGGCGCGATAGGCTTCGATCTCGGCTTTGGAAGCGCGCGGGCCGACCAGCATGCCGTAGCCGCCCGAGCCGTGGACTTCCTTGACCACCAGTTCGGACAGATGCTCGAGCACGTATTTCAAATCGTCCGCCTTGCGCAGCGCATAGGTCGGCACGTTGTTGAGGATCGGCTCCTCGCCGAGATAGAAGCGCACCATCTCCGGCACGAAGACGTAGATCGCCTTGTCGTCGGCGATGCCGGTGCCGATCGCATTGGCCAGCGCCACGTTGCCGGCGCGATAGGCTTTCACCAGACCCGGCACGCCCAGCGCCGAATCGGCGCGGAACACCTGAGGATCGAGGAAATCGTCGTCGATGCGGCGATAGATGACGTCGACGCGGCGCAGGCCGGCGGCGGTGCGCATGAAAACCTGATCGTCGCGCGCCACCAGATCCTGGCCTTCGACCAGTTCGACGCCCATCTGCTCGGCCAGGAACACATGCTCGAAATAGGCCGAGTTGTAGGAGCCCGGCGTCAGCAGCACCACGGTGGGATCGCTGCCGGCCCGCGCCGGCGCCACCGAGCGCAGGGTCTGCAGCAACTCGTCGGGATAATGCGCCACCGGCGAAACCCGGTTCTGCGCGAACAGCTCGGGGAACAGCCGCATCATGATCTCGCGGTTTTCCAGCATGTAGGAAACGCCGGACGGCGTGCGCAGATTGTCCTCCAGCACGTAGAACTCGTGCTCGTTGGTGCGCACCACGTCGATGCCGGCGATATGCGTATAGACGCGGCTCGGCAGATCGATGCCCACCATCTCGGGCCGGAAGAACGGGTTCTTCAGCACCAAGTCCGACGGCATGCGGCCGGCCTTGAGGATCTCCTGGTCGTGATAGATGTCGTGCAGGAAGGCGTTCAGCGCCCTGACCCTCTGGATCAATCCCTTGGCCAGCGATTCCCATTCCTGCGAGGCCAGCACGCGGGGAATGATGTCGAACGGGATTAGCCGCTCGCGATCGCCGCCCTCGCTATAGACGGCGAAGGTGATGCCCAGCCGACGGAACAGCGCATCGGCCTCCTGCCGCTTGCGCAGGAAGATCTCGTTCGGGGTGTATTGCAGCCAGGCGGTGAGATCGCGATAGGCGGCGCGCACGCCATTGTCCTGCAGGCGCATCTCGTCGAAGGCCAGCCCACTCCCGCTCTGCTGTTGCTGCTGTTGCAAACCCGCCCGCCCCAATGCCTTGACCGTCTGGAAAAACGCAAGGATCGTGCCATGCCGGTCCGCGCTTCCATTGCGCCATCTTGGTCAATGCGCGCGCCAAAAGCAAAACGGCGGGAGAGCCTCCCGCCGTCCCGTCAAAACCTGTTCGACCGTCCTACCAGCGGCGGACCGGGCCGACATCGACATGGACGAAATTGCCGCGCGGATAGTAGCCAACGCCGCCGCCGGCCAGTTGCAGGGCCGCGCCGCGCACCTGATTGAGGCCGCGGCCGGGAATGCGCAGATCGAGCGCCATGCCGTCGATATGGTAGCTGTGCTTGGCAACGCCGCGCGATTTGGCGGCCAGCTCGTCATTGGTTTCCTGCGAGCGGAAGGCGGAGACCACGTGCACCGGGTTGGCGGTGTTCAGCTTTTGCTGCAGGCGGACCACCAGATCGAGCAGTTCGGGGCTGATGTCATGAACTTCGCCGTTGCGCCCATCGCGCAGGGCCTGGCTGATCTCGTTCAGCGCGGCGGAAATGTACTGGCCGTTTTCCCAGTACAGGAACTTTCCGCTGTCGCCGGTGTTCAGGTTCACAAGTGCCAGGGTGCGAGTGCTGGCCGCAGTGGCTTTTCCGGTGATGGCCGGGGCGGCCATGAGAGGCGTTGAGCTCAGTGCCAAAGCACCAGCAGCGGAGAACGAAAGAAAGGCACGACGGCCAAGGGTGTTACCTTTGGTCATGAATCCCCAATGAAATCCAGTTCGTTGTCGTGAGGGCCTTATTGTTTGGCCCGGCTCATAGCCTTGCTTAGCACTCGTCGCGCCAAGCCGACAACGGTAAATTTCACGAAGAATTACAGATTGTTACGGTAGTGTGATCCCTGAAGGATCAGTTCGCTGCCTGCTTTTTGGGCGCGTCCAGCAATTGGGCGGCCGGTTTTGCGGCAGCCACGACCACCCGGGCCTCATCAGGCAGACTTCCTTCCCGCTTCCTGTCCAGCGCCAGATTCAACCGCCAATCGCGGCCATAGATGTCGTGGCGGAAGTTCAGCACCCCGTCGCGGCTCTGATAAACCGTCTGATAGACCAGATAGATCGGCACCGGCCGGGACAGTGCCACCCGTTCGCTGATGCCGGTGGCGATGAATTCGTCGATCGCTTCCGGCGTCCAGGCCGGATTGTCGCGCAGCAGCCAGGCCGCCAGCATGCGCGGATTCTCCAGGCGCACGCAGCCATGGCTGAAATAGCGGTCGCCATGCGCGAACAGGCGCCGATCGGGCGTGTCGTGCAGATAGACGTCGAACTTGTTCGGCATCTCGAACACGACATGGCCCAATGCCGTTCCGGGTCCGGGCAATTGCCGCAGTACGAACGGGAAGAAATTCTTGTTGTAACGCTTCCAGTCGAGCGTCAGGCCCTGCGGATCGTCCTCGCGGTTGAGGATGACCATGTTCTGCTTGACCAGATACTCCGGATTGCGCTGCAGCTGCGGCAGGATTTCCTTGCTGGCGATTGAATGCGGCACCGTCCAGGGCGGATTCCACAGCAGGGAGCGGAAGCTCGCCGCCAGCACCGGCGTCGGGTTGGACGGCGTGCCGACGATGACATTGGCGGCGAAGGTGACTTCGCCGTTCTCCACCAGTTCGGCCGTGGTGCCCGGCACGTTGACGATAATGGCGGTAGCCGGAATATTGCGTGGCAGCGCGCGCAGGCGTTCGAGATTGGCTTCGATCTGACGCACGCGCGTGGCGGGCGAGATATTCATCGTCAGGATGGTGCGGGCGCCCACCAGCCCGTCAGCCTCCAGCCCGTAACGGAGCTGGAATTTCTTCAGCGCCGCAACGACGTCGGCATCGAGCGTTTCGCCCTCGGCCTTGTCGGCCGCCAGATCGCCTTCGGCGATCAAACGCTGGCGCACCGCCAGCAGGCGGCTGTCGGACATGTTGGGCTTGATGGCGGGGCCGGGCATGACCGACGGCCAGGCCGGGCCGGCCAGCCTGTTTTGCCATTCCACCAGGGCTTGCATCAGGCGCTTGTAATCAGGCGCTGGCGGCGGCAGTGCAGTCAGCAGATCAAGAAAAGCCGAGCGGCTGGTGCTGGCGGCAAGGGCCGCCACCGGATCGAATGGGGTCGGCGACAGATGCCAGTCCTGCTCGATCGCCGCCATGTTGATGCGGCCCAGCCGCATATGGCTGGCGTAGCGGAAGAACGCATCCGACAGCAGCAGTTCGAGCTCGAGCCCGGCCTGCGTGTCGCCCGCCTGGCGCGCCACGATTTGCGGCACGTGGTAGTCCGAGGGATCCAGCCCATGCGCCGGCGCCGCCTGCAAGGCGGCGATCAGTTGCGCGCGATCCAGCACTGCCTGATCGCCCTGCCACGCTGCCAGATGCTGGCGCGGCTCGTAAAAGCGGCGCAGCGATTCGCGGTCCAGCGTGCGGCCTTCGATCGCCAATCCGCCTTCGACAGCCAAGGTTTCGCGCAGTTTTTCAGGCGGCGGCGAGGCTGCCAGAACCGAACCGGCCGCCATGGTCACCAGCGTCAGGAGGGTGATTTGGGCTACGGTACGAAACCTGGGCAAAGCGCGCGGCATGGATGAGGTAGACCTAACTACAGCTACTCGTGGACGCTTATCATAGGGAAAGGTTCAGCAACCGGCAGTAATCCAGATGATGAGCGTGTGCGATTGGCAACAGGCGTGTTTCCCGAGCAACGCTTCAGCTCTGGTTTGGTTCGCAACTGACGAATAGGCGGGAAATCAACCCCCCGATACCGGATCGGCCTGCGACGCTTGCGGAACGTCTTCGGCCAGCCTGGCCGCGGCAACCCGCTCGATTTCAGCGCGCAAATGCGGACGGGCGCGCAACAGGCGGCGGAAGTCGGACCGTTGCAGCACCAGCAGATGGCAATAGCCTACCGCCACCACATCGGCATTGCGGCGCTGGTCGGACAGCAGGGCGATTTCGCCGAAGAAATTGCCGCTCTCCAGCCGCACCATGCCGCCGCGCAGCACCACGTCGACGGCGCCGGCGGCGATGAAATACATGGCGGTGCCGCGCCCGCCCTTGACCACGATGGTTTCGCCCGGCACCGCCAGGCGCGGCCGCAGCATGCCGGCCAGTTGCGTCACGCCTGCGGAATCGAGATTGGTGAACAGCGGCACGCTGGCGATCATGGCGCGCAGCTCCATGCCGAGATCGAGCGGCGGGCGCTGCTCGGCGGTGCGGCGGCGATGGCCCAGATCGCGCTGCAGATCGTTGAAGACCTCGCGGCTGATCATCGATTCGGCCAACTGCCGGTCGTACTCGGCGCCTTCGAAGCGCAAGGCGGCGCGCATCAGGTATTTGCGCTGCATGATTTCGGTGTAGCCGGCATATTGCAGCGACAACGCATCCAGCGCCCGCTGCACCTGCTGCTGGCGCAGCGCCAGCTGGGCCAGCAGCCGCTCGCCGACCTGCGGGCCGAACAGCGGGCGCAGCTGGGCGCGGTTGAACGTCACCAGTTCGGTCAACACCAACTGCGTCGTCAGCAGCGCTTCGCAATGGTCGGCCAGGCGGATGGAGAGCGGGCGGGCGATGTTGAAGCGCTGGCTCAGCGCCAGCGCCAGCCGCAGGCCCAGCCGCATGGCCCCCGAACGGCGCGCGCCATCGGCATAACCGCGCTCGCCGTCGGCCTTGGCCAGATCGGCCAGCCGCTCGGCGGTCGCCACCAGGCGCGACACCATGCGGCGGGAAACGACACGCTGCTCGAAATGATCGAGATAGAGCTCCTTTTCGCGATTGGCCAGGGTGATCAGGCCGACGCGCACCGCATCGTCCTCGCCGATCGAATTCGAGTCGTCCGTCGCCAACGGCGGCGCGGCGGCGGGCGCGATCTGATCCCACAGGTTTTCCAGCCCGTAATTGCGCGCCACCGCTTTGACGTTTTCGCCGACCGAGCTGTGCGACAACGCCATGACCCTATCGCGTAACGCCCGATCGATCGGGCTCAGCCGGTCGAGGCCGAACAGGCGCATCAGCGGCCGCAAGGTCGGCCCGCACACGAACAAGGTGAACAGAACGAACAGCGTCGCCAGCACGCCCAGGAAGTGGCGCAGTTCTTCCGACACGCCCTGCGACTGTACCGCCACCAGCGCCAGCACCACGGTGACGGCGCCGCGCAGGCCGCCCCACAGCATCACCGCCTTGTAGCCGGTCTCGACCGGCGCCACGAGTTTCAGGGCGCTCAAGCCCGGCAACAGGCCAAACAGCACCAGCCCGCGCGCCGCCATTGCCGCGACGATTAGGACCGCAAGCAAGCCGACATCGCGCCAGTGCAGATCGGCCAGCAAACCGACCGCCAGCATCGCGGCCAGCACGAAGATCAGCGAATTGGCCCAGAAATCGAGCTGATGCCAGGTTTCCACGATGCGCCGCCAGGCGCCCGGTGTGACGCGCGTCGGGCCATAGGCCGCGAGTGTAAGGGCGGCCGCCACCACCGCCACCACGCCCGAGACATGCAGATAATAGGTGCCGATGACGAACGCCAGATAGGCCAACGCCACAGTGACGCTGACATGGCCCAGTTCGGAATTGTAGAACAGCGCCAGGATGGCGCAGGCGATGCGGCCCAGCACGAAACCCAGCACCAGCCCACCCAAAAATTCCTTGAGGAAGGTCAGTAATGCGCCGCCGGCGCTGGCGTCGCCGGCGGTGCCGCTCAACATGGCGACCAGAATGGTGAAGACCGCGATGGCGGCGGCATCGTTGAGCAGCGATTCGCCCTCGACCAGGATAGTCAGCCGCTTGGGCGCGCCGATGTCGCGGAAAATGCCGATCACCGCCGCCGGATCGGTGGTCGAGACGATGGCGCCGAGCAGGAAGCAGGCGATGGCGTCGACGCCGCTGATCCAGTGCATGGCGAGGCCGACCACCGCGATGGTGACCAGCACCGCTACCACCGCCATCAGCAGCACGGCGGCGAATTCGTCGAACAGGCGGCGCACGTCGATGCCAAGCCCGGCGGTGAACAGCAACGGCGGCAGGAAGAGGTAGAGAAACGATTCGGCCGTGAAGCCCAGCGTCCCCAGCCCGCGAATGACGTCCGATGCGATGCCGAGATTGCCGCCGCCTTCGCCCAGTTGCGAGGCCAGCACGCCCAACGCGATGCCAAGGGCGGCCAGCAGCACCGTGTGCGGCACGCGCAAGCGCGCCGCCACCGGCAGCAGCAGGCTGGCCAGCAGCAGCAGGACCGTGATGGCAAGGATGGAGAGGACGAGTTCGATCATTGGCCGCCAGCACGATGCCGCAGGCGCTGCGGCAAATCCAGCCCGGCCCCTGTGACGTGCTTCACACTCTCAGCTCAGGGCGCAGCCACCAAGGCGTCGTTCTGCCATTGACCGACCTGCAGCCGGTTGTCGCCCGCGAACAGCGCGCCATAGCCGCTGCGCTTGCCATCGCGCCATTCGCCTTCATAGCGCTGGCCATTGGCCAGCACCGCCACGCCCAGCCCCTCGAGGCCGCTTTCGCGCCACTGGCCCTGAAATTTGCGGCCGTCCTCCTGGGTGATCGTGCCCAGGCCCTGGGCGCGGTCGTCGCGCCATTCGCCTTCCAGCCGGCCGCCGTCGCGCAGCACCAGAACGCCAAAGCCGTGGCGTTTGCCGGCGTGCAGCTCGCCTTCATAGCGGCGGCCATCGGCATAGATCATGACCCCTTTACCGTTGGGCCAGTCCTGCCGCCACTGGCCGGCAAAGCGCCGCCCGTCGGGCGAGATCAGCACGCCCAGGCCTTCCTTGGCGCCAGCATTCAGTTCGCCTGCGTACCGCCCGCCATCGGGCAGATCGACCGCCGCCAGCGCCAGGCTGGTGACGCTGGCCGCTTCAGCGGCGCGCAGCCTGGCCTGCTCGGCCACCGCCGCCGCTTCAGTAGCCGCCGTCCGACCATTCTCGGCAATCCTCCCCGCCTCCTCCGCTTTGGCCCGCGCGGCCTTGGCCGCCTCCATCGCCTGGGCTTCGGCAATGGTGATGCGGCTGGGATCGGACTTGAGATCGGGCTTTTGTTCCGGTTTTGCCACTTCCGGCTTTGCCACTTCCGGCTTCGGCGCTGCCGGCCGGTTGGCCGCCGACCGATCGCTTTGCTGTCGCGGCGGAGCGGCAGGTGTCTCGCGGCGCGGCGCGTCTGCGCGTGGCGGTTCGGGCGTAGCCGGAATATTCGCCGTCGTTTCCGCTAAAGGCGCGGCAATATCGGTTGCCGATCCGCTCCGCCCCAGCCAGTACGCCCCGCCTCCCAGCGATCCCAAGACGAGCACCGCGACCGGCAGAACCCAGCGCGGCGTCAGAGCATAGCCGGCAGTGGGCGGCGTCTGCGTCGGTCGCCGCCGCTGCGGTGGCGGGTCGGGCAGACGGGGCGCCGCCGCATCCTCAGCCGGCGTTTCCATCCTGCGGGTCAGCGCCGCCTTGGGCAGCGGCGCGGCGATCTGACCGTCCAGCGCCAGCCGCCACTCCGCGATGTTCTGCGGCCGGTCGCTGGCGAAGACTTCCAGGCCCCAATCGATCGCCGCCAGAAAGCCCGGCCGGAAAGCGGGCAAGCGGCGTTCGGACAAACGACGGTATCTGTCTTCCGGCAGACGCGAGACGGCATCGGGCGGCGGTTCGCCGGTCAGCATAGTGTGCATCACCGCCGCCATGCCGTAGATATCCGACCACGGACCCTGCTTCTGATCGGTGCCGTATTGCTCGATCGGTGCATAGCGCGGCGTGACGATGTTGGTCATCGAACGGCTGCGCCCGCCCAGCGCCTGGCGCGCGGCGCCGAAATCGATCAGCACCGGCACGCCGCCCGGACGCATGACGATATTGGCCGGCTTGATGTCGCGATGCAGGAAACCCGCCTCGTGCACCGCCGCCAGCCCGTCGAGCAGCGGCAGCAGCAAAGCGCGCGCGCTGCTCTCGTCGTAGGCTTCTTCCAGCTCGCCGACCAGCTGCGCCAGCGTGTCGCCGCGCTCGTATTCCATCACCATGTACGCGGTGCCGTGGGCTTCGAAGAAGCGCAGTACCGGCACCAGATTGGGATGGCGGAAACGCGCCAGCGTGCGCGCCTCGTCGAGGAAGCGGTCCAGCCCCCAGCGGAAATCGTCCTCCACCCCGCGCGAGCGCGCCGCCACGTTGGGCACGATCAGGCGCAGGGCGAAGTCGACCGGCAGGTATTCCTTGATGGCGAGTTTCTTGTGCAGGACGGTGTCTTCCGCCAGATAGGTGATGCCGAAGCCACCGCTGCCCAGCACGCGCTCGATGCGATACTCCGCCAGCAGAAATCCTTGCGGCAACGCCTGCGGATTGTCGTGGGCGGCGGTCATTGCGTGATGGTCCGGGGGAAATGATGCGAGGGCGTACAACACCAGTATGGGTGCCAAACCCCTATGGCGACAATGCGGCGGCCGTCGCCTCGTTTCGGTCGGGTTTGAGCAAAGAAAAACGCCGGGATCTTGCGACCCCGGCGCCGATAATCGAGGCGAAGACGCCTAGCTCTTGCGGTTGGCGTCGGCCTGGATGTTCTTCTGCAGGATGTCGGGATAGGCGCGGAACCAGTCGCCCACTGGTTGCAGCGAGCCGCCCTTGACCTGATAGACCTTGACCCAGCCGCCACCTTCGTGGTCCTGCGGCGTAATCTTGAGCGGCGGGACAAGGCCCCCCAGCGTGAAGCCGGAAATGCTCTCGAAGCCCTTCTTCACGTCCTCGCCGGTGACAGCGGCACCACCCTTGGCCTTGATGGCATTGCGGATCGCCTCGATATGCGTCGCCGCGATCAGCACGCCGCGGTTATACATGACCGAGGAGCGCATGTCCTTGGGCGGCTCGCGCCCCTGGCTGGAGTACATGTTGAGGATCTCGCGGATCACCGGGAAATCGCCGCCGACGCCGGCGAATTGCAGCGTGTTGTAACCTTCCGATGCCGCGTAGCCGCCAGCCGCGTCGATATCGGCTTCGGCGCCGCCCCACACCATCGCCACCACCTTGCGCAGCGGATAGCCCGAGCGCTTCAGCTCCTTCACCGACACCGACGGCGAGCGGCCGAACAGATGGGTGACGACGAAGTCGGGACGATAGCGCTGCGTCAGATCGAGGATCTGCGCACCCATCTCGACACCAGGCGGCGGCACGGCGAAGACGCGGAAGTCGAAGCCTTCGGCCTTGGCGACGTCTTCCAGAATCGGCAGCGGCTCCTTGCCGGCCGGATTGTCGTACATGATATAGGCGATCTTTTTGCCCTTCAGGCTGCCGCCCAGCTGCGTCTTGGCGAATTGCAACGCGCCCGCCATCTGCGACCAGTAGGAGGCGGCGATGGGGAACAGGTAGGGATAGCGCTGTCCGTCGGCCGCCGCCGCCGAGCCGAACCCGGGCGAGGTGCCGGGGATCTTGTCGTCGGTCAGACGTGCGGTCAGCGCCTGGGTATGCGGCGTGCCGAACAGGCCGATCAGCACCGCGCCTTCCTTCTTCTGCCGCTCGTAACCTTCGACGCCTTGCGGCACCTTGTACTCGTTGTCGATTTCGACAACCTTGACCTTGTAGCCTTCGACGCCGCCCTTGGAATTCACCAGCGCGACGTAGTCGTTGTAGCCGGTGCCGAGCGGTACGCCGATATTGGCTGTGGGTCCGGTGCGGTCGGTCTGGAAGCCGATCACGACTTCCTTGGTTTGCGCCGAAGCGATGCTCGCCGCGGCCAGCCCGGCAACGGCAAATGCCGCGCCCAGGCCGAATTTGAACAGTTTCTTCACGGTCTACCTCCCTGTGTTACGGCAGTGATGCGCCTCTTGCGGACGCTTTGGATTTTCGAACGCATGGAGAGCCCGGCCGGGATCGGCCGCGGACGGAAAGCCGCAAAAGGCCCTCAACGCGAGACTGGGTACTGAAAACGACTGAACGCTGACCAATGCCGGCAACGAAAAGTGCCGGATACTGCCGATCGGGCCTTAAAAACCAGGCGAACTGGCGTTCCGTTTCGGACCGCCACGCGATCTGCTTAGTTCAATTCTGCCGGTCCGTGCCGCGGCAGGCAAGCCGCTTGCGGACCGCTATTGCTAGCCCTTAGAGCGGATCATGATTAGGTGGAAGCGCTTGCGCTTCCCCCTAATCATGTGAATCCGCTCTATTCCTTTATGTTTAGAGCCAGCGCTTGCGCCGCTTGTAGTGTTTCACGTCGCGATAGGATTTGCGCGTCCCGACCTCGTTGAGGCCGAGATAGAATTCCTTGATGTCCGAGTTCTGCCGCAGCTTCTCGGCATCGCCTTCCAGCACGATGCGGCCGTTCTCCATGACGTAGCCATGGTCGGCCACTTCCAGCGCCAGGGTGGCATTCTGCTCGACCAGCAGCACGGTCAGCTTCTCCTTATCGCGCAGCTGCTGCACGATGCCGAAGATTTCCTCGGTCAGCATCGGCGCCAGCCCCAGCGACGGTTCGTCGAGCAGGATGATGCGCGGGCTCGACATCAGCGCCCGGCCGATCGCCAGCATCTGCTGCTCGCCGCCGGAGAGATAGCCCGACTGCTGGGTGCGCCGTTCCTTCAGCCGCGGGAAGTAGCTATAGACCCGCTCGATGCCTTCGCGCACCTTGCTGGCTTGCGCCACGACATGGCCGCCGGCGATGAGATTTTCTTCCGTGGTCAGATGCTCGAACACGCGGCGGCCTTCGAACACCTGCACCAGGCCGATCTTGGCGATGTCGAACGGACGCATGCCGTCGATGCGTTTGCCGTCGAATTCGATGTTGCCCTTGGTGACCTCGCCGCGCTCGGTGCGCAGCACGCCGGAGATCGCCTTCAGGGTCGTGGTCTTGCCGGCGCCGTTGGCGCCCAGCAACGTGGTGATCTTGCCCGCCTCGACGGCGATCGACACGCCCTTGAGCACCAGGATGACGTTGTCGTAGACGACTTCGATGTTGTTCAGCGACAGCATGGCGTTGTCCCAATTCCGCACCCGCTGGTTTGCGGGCGAAAATGGCGCCGGGACTTGATGCCCCGGCGCCGTCGTTCCTTTTAGCCCTTGGCGGCTTCGTTCTTCAGCACCTGCTCCAGCACGGCCGGGAAGCCCTGGTACCAGTCGCCGACCGGCTGCAGCGCGCCGCCCTTAACCTGGTAGATCTTGACCCAGCCGCCACCTTCGTGGTCCTCCGGCGTGATCTTGAGCGGCGGGACGAGACCGCCCAGCGTGAAGCCCGAGATGTTCTCGAAGCCCTTCTTCACGTCCGCGCCGGTCGGAGCCTTGCCGCCATTGGCCTTGATGGCGTTGCGGATGCCTTCGACGTGGATCGCCGCGGTGAGAACGCCGCGGTTGTACATCACGGAGGAGCGCAGATCCTTCGGCGGTTCCTTGCCCTGCTGCGAGTACATGTTGAGGATTTCGCGCACCACCGGGAACTCGTTGCCGGCGCCGGCGAACTGGATGGTGTTGTAGCCTTCCGCCGCCGCGTAGCCGCCGGCAGCTTCGATGTCGGCTTCGGCACCGCCCCAGGCCATCGCCACCACCTTGCGCATCGGATAGCCGTTGCGCTTCAGCTCCTTCATCGACACCGACGGCGCGCGGCCGAACAGGTGGGTGATGATGAAGTCGGGACGATAGCGCTGCGTCAGATCGAGGATTTGCGCGCCCATCTCGACGCCCGGCGGCGGCACGGCGAAGACGCGAAAGTCGAAGCCTTCCTGCTTGGCGATCGCCTCGAGCACCGGCAGCGGCTCCTTGCCGGCCGGATTGTCGTACATGATATAGGCGATCTTCTTGCCCTTCAGGTTGCCGCCCAGCTGCTGCTTGGCGAACTGCAAGCCACCGGCCATCTGCGACCAGTAGGATGCGGCCATCGGGAAGAGATAGGGGTATTTCTGCCCGTCGCGCGACATGGCCGAGCCGAAGCCAGGCGAGGTGCCCGGAATCTTGTCCTCGACCAGGCGCGCGGTCAGCGCCTGGGTATGCGGCGTGCCGAACAAGCCGATGATGACCGCGCCTTCCTTCTTCTGCCGCTCGTAGCCTTCGACGGCCGGCGGCACCTTGTATTCGTTGTCGATCTCGACGACCTTCAGCTTGAAGCCCTCGACGCCGCCCTTGGAATTGACCAGGGCGACATAGTCGTTGTAGCCGGTGCCGAGCGGCACGCCGATATTGGCGGTGGCGCCGGTGCGATCGGTCTGGAAGCCCAGCACGATTTCCTTGTTCTGCGCCGAAGCGAGACCCGCTGCGGCCATGGTCGCCGCGGCAAAACCCGCCGCAACGCCTACTTTCAACCACGCTCTCATGCTCTTTCCTCTCCTACTGGTGAAACGAACCACGCGTCTTCTGGCGAACGCTTGACTGACAGACGACCAAACGGCCGGCCCTAATACGAAAAAGGCCAGACCCGGAAATAGTTGCGGATGTTGCGCCACAGCCTGTTGAGCCCTTCCGGCTCGACCACCAGGAAGAAGATGATCAGCAGGCCGAACACGGTCAGGCGCAGGTAGGGCACCACCGTCGCCAGTTCGGCGTCGGTGAAGAACAGGCCGCCGAAGGATTCCATGAAATTGCGCAGGAAGGTCGGCAGCAGGGTGATGAACACGGCGCCGAAAATCGAGCCCAGAATCGAACCCAGCCCGCCGATGATGATCATGGCGAGATAGTCGATCGAGGTGACGAGCTGGAACTGCTCGTAATTGGCGATGCCGAGATAATAGGTATAGAGCACGCCCGTGACGCCGGCATAGAACGACGAAATGGCGAAGGCCAGCAGCTTGTAGCGGAAGATCGAGATGCCGATGATCTCGGCGGCGATGTCCTGATCGCGGATGGCGACGAAGGCGCGGCCGATGCGCGAGCGCACCAGGTTGAGCGCGCCGACGATGGCTATGATGGTGAAGAACAGCAGGAAGCCGTACAGCTCGCCCTGGCTCTTCAGCTCGTAACCAAACAGCGCCGGCTTGGGCACTTCGATCGATGCCTGCGTGCCGCCGGAAATCGCCGGCACGTGGTTGATGGTCCATTCGATGATGAGCTGGCCGGCCAGGGTGGCGATGGCGAGGTAAAGGCCCTTGATGCGCAACGAAGGCACGCCGACCAGCGCCCCGATCGCCGCCGCCATCAGGCCGCCCGCCGGCAGCGTAAGCCAGAAATCCCAGCCGAGCTTGGTTGCAAGGTTGGCGGCGGTATAGGCGCCGACCGACATGAAAGCGGCATGGCCGATCGAGATCTGGCCGGTATAGCCGACCAGAATGTTCAGTCCGATCGCGCCGACGCAGGCGATCATGATCAGGTTGAGAATCGACAAATAGTAATCGTCGAGCGCCAGCGGCGCGACGACGATGAAGATCGCCGCGATGATGCCAACCGTCCACTTGGCGATCGGCAGCGGGTAAAGGGCCATGTCGCCCCGGTAGCTGGTCTTGAAAACGCCTGACTCGCGATGGAACATTTGCTCTTACCCGCTTCTCGCCGATTGCCTTAGACGCGCTCGATCTTGCGTTTGCCGAAAATGCCGTAGGGCTTGAACATCAGCACCAGGATCATCAGCACGTAGGGCGCAAAGTCCTTGGTGCCGCCGCCGACGTAAGGGTCGAGATAGCCCGCGGCCACGCTCTCCACCACGCCGATGATCAGCCCGCCGACGATCGCACCGACGATCGAATCGAGCCCGCCCAGGATCACCACCGGGAACACCTTGAGCCCGATCAGCGCCAGATGCGTGTCGACGCCCAGCATCGAGCTCCACACCACGCCGCCCAGGGCGGCCACCAGGCCCGCCATGGCCCAGGCCAGCGCGAAATAGCGCTCGACGTTGATGCCCATGGCCATCGCCACCTGCTGGTTGTCGGCCACCGCGCGCATGGCGACGCCCATGCGGCTCTTGAGGAAGAACCAGGTGAAGCCGGCCAGGAACGCCAGCGCCACGCCGGCGCCGAACAGCTGCACCGGCTGCAGCAGCAGCGGGCCAAGTTCGATCGGCTCGTCGCTGATCGGCAGGGTGATGTTGTAGGTGTCGACGCCCACCAGCATCGGCCAGATGCCGCGCAGCACGGCGGCCAGGCCGATCGTGGCCATGATCACCGCCACCACCGGACGGCCGATCAGCGGCCGCAGCATGACGCGCTCGAGCACGAAGCCGAACGCGGCCATGCCCAGCACCGAGACGATCAGGCCCAGCCAAAAGTTGACGCCGAACGCGCCCAGCACGGCGAGATAGCCCGCCATCATCACGAACTCGCCCTGGGCGAAGTTGATGGCGTCGGTCGCCTTGTAAACCAGCACGAAGCCCAGCGCGATCAGCGAATACATCAGGCCGATCAGGACGCCGTTGGTCATCAGCAGCGCGAAGAAAGTGAAATCGAAATCCATTCTGCGCCGCTCCTCAGGCTGCTTTGCGCTGGGCGACGGTGGCGCCGGCGAGATCGTGGATCAGCACGTTGGCGCGCACCGTGGCCTTGCGGCCGTCTTCGTAGGTAACTTCGCTGACCAGTTCCGCCTGGCTGGCGTTGCCGTAGAAGGCTTCGATCACCGAGGCGTATTTGTCGGCGATGAAGGCGCGGCGCAGCTTGCGGGTGCGCGTGATCTCCGCGTCGTCGGCGTCGAAATCCTTGGTCAGCAGCAGGAAGCGGCGGATCTGGGTTTGCGGCGGCAGGCCGGCATTGCATTTCTCGATCTCGCCGCGGATCAGCTCGGCCATTTCCGGCTTCTGCGCCAGATCGACGTAGGAGGTATAGGGCAGGCCGCGCTTCTCGGCCCAGTTGCCGGCCGTGGTCAGGTCGATGGCGATCATCGCCACCACGCTGGCGCGCTGGTGGCCGAAGCAGATCGCCTCGCGGATGAACGGGCTGAACTTCAGCTTGTTCTCGATGAACTGCGGCGCGAACGGCGTGCCGTCGGCCATTTTGCCGACATCCTTGGCGCGGTCGATGATCACCAGGTGGCCGTTGGGATCGACGAAGCCGGCATCGCCGGTATGGAACCAGCCCTCGGCGTCGATCGCCGCGCGCGTGGCGTCCTCCTGCTTGTAGTAGCCGGCGAAGATGCCGCGGCTCTTCAGCAGCACTTCGCCGTTCTCGCCGATCCTGATCTCGATGCCTTCGCAGGGCCGGCCGACGGTGTTGGGGTCGGCCTCGTCATCCTTCTGCACCGCCACCAGAGCGGAGGTCTCGGTCGAGCCATAGACCTGTTTCAGATTGACGCCGAAGCCTCGGAACATGCGGAACGTGTCGGCGCCCAAGGGCGCGCCGCCGGTATAGGCCCAGCGCAGCCGGCGCAGACCGAGTTGATCGCGCACCGGCCCATAGACCAGGTACTCGCCAAGCCAGTGCAGGAAGCGCTGGCCGCCCGGCACCTCACGCTTTTCGCTGCGCGCCAGTTCGACTCTTTCGGCCAGGGCGCGGAAATAGTTGAACACAAAGCGCTTGAAGGGCGAGGCGTCGGCTGCTTTGACGTTGATCGAGGTCAGCATGTTCTCCCAGATGCGCGGCGGCGCCAGCATGATTTGCGGTCCCAGCTCGCGCAGATCGCGCTGCACCGTCTCCGGGCTTTCCGGGCAGTTGCAGGTGATTCCGACCACCGTCGACAGCACCAGCGAGAAGATGGCGTCGCCCACCCACGCCATCGGCAGATAGGAGAGCCATTCGTCGCCGCGGCGCAGGTCCTCGACCTTGAGGAAGCCTTCGGCCGAGCCGATCAGGTTGCTGTGCGTCAGCATCGCGCCCTTGGGCTTGCCGGTAGTGCCCGAGGTATAGGCGAACAGCGCCACGTCGGAGGGTTTGCCCTTGGCGATCTCGCTCTGCAGGTAATCGGGATTCTTGGCGGCGAAATCGCGGCCCAGCGCCTGCACCTCTTCGAAGGATTTCAGGATCGGATCGCTGTAGGCGGTCATGCCGCGCGGATCGTCGTACACCACCAGGCGCAGCGACGGCAGCTGCTCGCGCAGCGACAGCGCCTTGTCGACCTGCTCCTGGTCCTCGGCCACGATCACCGTCACTTCGGCATGGTTCAGCACATAGACCAGCTCGGAAGCGATCGAATCCTGGAACACCGGCACGGCGACGCCGCCCAGCGCCTGGCTGGCGATCTGCGCCCAGTAGAGGCGCGGGCGGTTGTCGCCCACCACCGTGGTCTTGTCGCCGCGCTTGAAGCCAAGAGCGGCCAGGCCGTTGGCGAATTCGCGCACGTTGCGGTCGTAGTCGGTCCAGCTATGGGTGAGCCAGATGCCGCGATCCTTTTCGCGCAAGGCCGGCGCGTTGGGATGGTCGGCGACATTCAGCGCCAGCAGCTGCGGCAGGGTGAATTTCTCGCACAGCGCGCCGGTTGCGGATTGGCCTGTGGTGGTCTGTGGCATCACACGGCTCCCTTGCTCTTGCTGGTGCCGAGATAGGCACGGATGACTTCCGGATTGCGCTGCACCGCATCGGGCGTGCCGCCGGCGATGCGCCTGCCCTGCTCGAGCACCACGACCTCGTCGGAAATGTCCATCACCACGCCCATGTCGTGCTCGATCAGCACCACCGTCACGCCCCACTCCTCGTTCACGTCGAGGATGTAGCGCGCCATGTCTTCCTTCTCGTCCTGGTTCATGCCGCCCATCGGCTCGTCGAGCAGCAGCACTTTGGGATCGAGCGCCAGGGCGCGGCCCAGCTCGACCCGCTTCTGCAGGCCGTAGGCCAGCGATCCGGTCGGCTGCTTGCGCAAATCCTGCAATTTCAGGAAATCGATGATCTCCTCGACCCGGGCGCGATTGCGGATCTCTTCCTTCTGCGCCAGGCCCCAATAGATGAAGGACGACAGCACGCCCGCCTTCATGTGCACGTGGCGGCCCAGCATCAGATTGTCGAGCACCGTCATGCCGCGGAACAGCGCGATGTTCTGGAAGGTGCGGGCGACGCCATAGGTGGCGATCTGGCTGGGGCGCGCATTGGTGATGTTGTGGCCTTCGAAGGTCACCGAGCCCGTATCCGGCTGATAAAAGCCGCTGATCATGTTCAGCAGCGAGGTCTTGCCGGCGCCGTTGGGGCCGATGACGGAAAGGATCTCGCCCTTGCGCACGTCGAGATCGATGGAATCGACGGCGCGCACGCCACCGAAACGCTTCGACACGCCCTTGACCGAAAGCTGAATCTCGCCGTCGGCCAGAGGCGATTTGGAAACCGCTGCCACGCTCATACCGACATGTCCCTGCAGGCGAGGAAACGGGCGCGCCGAACGCGGCACGCATTTTTCTGCGTCGCCCGGACAGCGGGCAACGAGGCGCAAACGGAAAAACGCAAGACCTTGACCTCCCTACGCCCACTCGGATGTCCGGCAACCGGCGCGGAACACCATCGTATTCTTGTTTTTTGTTGGCGCGATGATGAGTGCAATCGACAGCGAAGGCAAGTGCACCGCGCCGCCGAAAACGCTGCGGTTTCGCTGCGCGAAGCCGCTATTTTCGATCTGCGTCCGCAGCGCGCAAAAATCACTCGCTTCAACGCATTACAGGCGCCACCGCCCGATTTTTCTATCGATCGATTGGTAAAGCTGAACGCCGTTCGTGTCGCATCCGCATCGCACCCGCCCGAGCGCAGGATTGTAATCTACATGATGTAAATGATTAATTAGTTTTTTATATCATATAAATTAGTAAATTCAGAATTGACTCCGTCCCTGGAATGTAAAAAATGAAAATGGCCGGTAGGAAACCGCCGGCAGGGCTCGCACCCCCAACTGCGCGCGGGAATTTGACCGGAGCAGCTTGCGCCGCGGACCAAACGCTAAAGCGCCACGAAACGTTCGTGGGCCCCGAACGAAGGAGTGGACCATGAAACGCCAGAAATCAGCCGCCCCGCCGGGTTTTGCCGGCCCCGCTTTCAGCCGCCGCCTCTGTAGGGGCTGAGCGGGCCGGCTCAATCGGTTCCGCTCGCCTGCCGCCGGCCCGCCCAAAACGGCGCCGCCGCCTTACCGACCATCAGAGGCTGAAAGCGATGCGACATCTTCCGACCTTCTTCGATTTGCAATCCCGCCCCGTCGCCATGATCGGCGGCACGGCCATGGCCCTGCAGCGCACCCGCCTGCTGCTCGAAGCCGGCGCCAGCGTCACCATCTTTGCCCGCACCCTTCATCCCGAATTGGCCGAGCTGGTGCTCGAAGGCCGCATTCGCTGGCAGGCCGAGACCATCGAAGACAGCGATCTGCACGAGCAGCGCCTGGCTTTCATCGCCACCGGTAATGCTGCAAGCGATGCAGAAGCCGCCGAGCGCGTGCGCCGCGCCGGCGTGGCGGCAAATGTCGCCGATCGGCCGGAGCTGTGCGACTTCATCATGCCGGCCATTGTCGAGCGCGGCGAGGTGACGGTTGGCATATCCACTGGTGGCGCTTCGCCGATGCTGGCGCGCAGTCTGCGGGCTCGCGTCGAGGCGACCTTGCCGGCGCGGCTGGGCGAGCTGGTGCGCTTTGCCTCTTCCCTGCGCCAGTCGGCCAGAACCCTGATCGGCAGCGCCACGCAACGCCGCCGCTTCTGGGATGCCGTGCTCGAAGGCCCGGTGGCCGAAGCCGTTCTCACCGGCCGCGATGAGACGGCGCGCGCCCTGGCCGACGATCTGCTGCACAACGAGAGCCCGCGCGGCGCGGTCTATATCGTCGGCGCCGGGCCGGGCGATCCCGACCTGCTGACTTTCCGCGCCCATCGCCTGATGCAACAGGCCGACATCGTGTTCTACGACGAGCTGGTCGGGCCCGAGATCCTGAACTACGTGCGTCGCGATGCCGAGCGTGTCTATGTCGGCAAGATCAAGAGCCATCACAGCAAGAGCCAGGACGCGATCAACGAATTGCTCGCCCGGCACGCCAAGGCCGGCAAGCGCGTGCTGCGTTTGAAGGGCGGCGATCCCTTCGTATTCGGCCGCGGCGGCGAGGAGCTGGAATATCTGCGCCGCGAAAGCATCGAAACCGTGGTGGTGCCCGGCATCACCGCCGCCCTGGGCTGCGCTGCCGCCACCGGCATCCCGCTGACCCATCGCGACTATGCGTCTTCCGTCACCTTCCTCACCGGCCACACTCGCGATGGCGAACTGGCCACCGACTGGCGCGTGCTGGCGCGTCCCGACCAGACCCTGGTCGTCTACATGGGCCTGAGCACTGCCGGGTCGCTGGCAGCAAAGCTGCTGGTCGCCGGCCTGCCGCGCAGCACGCCGGTCGCCATCGTCGAGCGCGGCACGCGTCCCGACCAGCGCGTCACCACCGGCATCCTGTCCGACCTGAAGGCGCTTGCCGAACGCCACAAGGATGGCGGCCCGGCGCTGCTGATCATCGGCAAGGTCGCCGCTCTGGCCAATGCCGATATCGCCGGCGTCGCCGATCAGTTGAAGGAGGCCGTGTGATGGCCAAGCCCGCATCGAGCAACACTCGCGCCGTTACCGCCAATCGCCTGCGCGATGGAGCCGTCGTGTTCCGCACCGTCACCGGCGGCTGGTCGAGCCGCATCGCCGACGCCGAAACCGCCTCAAGCGAAACCGACGCCGCCCGCCTGCTGGCGCAAGCCGAACGCGATGCCGCCACCGCCGTGGTGGTTGGCCCCTATCTGATCGACGTCGCCGAGATCGGCGGCGAATTGCGGCCGACCTCGTTGCGCGAACGTATTCGCGCCTATGGCCCGACCACGCCGATGGCGGGCGTCGAAGCCGTGCCGTATTTATAGGAAACGGTCATGTACCAGTATGACCATTTCGATCAGGAATTCGTCGATCAGCGCGTGACGCAGTTCCGCGACCAGGTGCGACGGCGCCTGACGGGCGAGTTGAGCGAGGACGAGTTCAAGCCGCTGCGGCTGACCAATGGCCTCTACCTGCAGCTCCATGCCTATATGCTGCGAGTCGCCATCCCCTATGGCACCTTGAGTGCGGTGCAGATGCGCATGCTGGCGCATATCGCCCGCCGCTACGATCGCGGCTACGGCCATTTCACCACGCGCCAGAACATCCAGTTCAACTGGATTCGGCTGGAAGACGCACCCGATGCACTGGCCGACCTAGCCAGCGTGCAGATGCATGCGCTGCAGACTTCCGGCAACGTCATCCGTAACACCACCGCCGATCAATGGGCCGGCGTGGCGCTGGACGAGATCGAAGACCCGCGCATCTGGTGCGAGATCATCCGCCAGTGGTCCTCGCTGCATCCCGAATTCAGCTTCCTGCCGCGCAAGTTCAAGATCGCAGTGACCGGCTCGCCCAACGATCGCGCCGCCGTGCGCGTGCACGATATCGGCCTGCGCATGCACAAGAATGCGGCCGGCGAGATCGGCTTTGAAGTCATCGTCGGCGGTGGGCTGGGCCGCACGCCGCTGATCGGCAAGACCATCGCGCCCTTCCTGCCCAAGCAGCATCTGCTGTCCTATCTGGAAGCGATCATGCGGGTCTACAACCAGGCTGGACGGCGCGACAACATCTACAAGGCGCGCATCAAGATCCTGGTGCATGAGATCGGCGTCGAGGAAATGCGTCGCCGGGTCGAGCTGGAATGGGAGGGCTTGCGCGACGGCCGCCTGCAACTCGACGCCAGCGTCGTCGCCGATATCGAGCAGCGCTTCGCCCGCCCCGTATACGAGAAGCTGCCGGCCGATTCAGCCGAAGTGGCGCTGCTGCGCTTCAAGGACAAGGCGTTCGGCCGCTGGATGCGCGCCAATGTCGTGCCGCACCTTCAGCCTGGCTACGCCATCGTCAACATCTCGCTGAAGCCCGAAGGCGAACCCCCGGGTGACGCCTCTGCTGCGCAGATGGACGCCATCGCCGATCTGGCCGACGCCCATAGCCTGGGCGAAATCCGCGTCACCCATGCGCAGAATCTGGTGCTGCCGCATGTGAAGATCACCGACCTGCCGGCAATCTTCGCACGCCTGCAACATATCGGGCTGGCGGCCGACAATATCGGCCAAGTCGGCGACATCATCGCCTGCCCCGGCCTCGATTTCTGCGCGCTGGCCAATGCCCGCTCGATTCCGGTGGCGCAGCGCATCAGCCGGCATTTCGCCGATGCAAAGCTCGGTGCCGAGATCGGCGACCTCCAGATCAAGATCTCCGGCTGCATCAACGCCTGCGGGCATCACCATGTCGGTCATATCGGCATTCTGGGCGTCGATAAGCACGGCGAGGAGTTCTACCAGATCACGCTTGGCGGCAGCGCCGAGAACGCCGCTTCCATCGGCACCATCGTCGGCCCCGCCGTCGCCTACGAGGACGTGGTCGGCGCCGTGGACAACATCGTTCGGACCTATCTCGACACGCGTAACGCTGACGAACGTTTCCTCGACACGGTGCGCCGTGTCGGCATTTCCCCTTTCAAGGAGCGCCTCTATGCCGCTGCTTAAGAACGGACGCATTTCGGAAGAGTCCTGGCAACCGGTCGGCGACGAGGCGCCGCTGCCCTCGGATGGCGCCATCGTCATCAGCTTCGCCCGCTTCAAAGCCGAACCCGACCGGTTGGCCGGACGCAATGCCGCGCTGGGCGTGCGGCTGAAGAACACCGACGACGTGCGGGCGCTGGCCGACCATGTCGGAAGGCTGGGCCTGATCGTGCTGGAGTTCCCCAAATATACCGACGGTCGGGCCTATTCGCAGGCCCGCATCCTGCGCGAGGAGCTTGGCTATACGGGTGAATTGCGCGCCGCAGGCAACGTGCTGCTCGACCAATTGCTGTTCATGCAGCGTTGCGGCTTCGACGCTTTCGAGCTGGCGCGGCCGGATGCGGAACTGGTCTGGCGCAAGGCGGTGTCCACCTTCGCCGTTTTCCATCAGCCGACCGGCGATGGCCGCGCCACCATTCTCGAGCAGCGTCGCAATGCCCTGTTCGAGCAGCGCGCGCAGGCCACCTGGTCCGGCACCGCGGGCTAGCGATGGGTCTTTCCCTTCCCTTAGCCGACGGTGTCGAGTGGCAGAGCTTCTCCTCGCATGCCGAGGAGATGAGCACCCGCCTGCTGCTGGAGGATGCCATCCATGGCTTCTTCCACAACGACATCGCGCTGGTCTCGTCCTTCGGCGCGGAAGCCGCTGTGCTGCTGCATCTGGTGGCGCAGATCGACCGCAGCGTGCCGGTGATCTTCCTCGATACCGGCAAGCTGTTCGGCGAGACCCTGCGCTATCGCGATGCGCTGATCGCGCGCCTGCGCCTGAGCGATGTGCGCAACATCGCGCCCGAAGCTTCGGCTCTGACGCTGTATGATCCCGACGGCATGCTGTTCCGGCACGATCCGGACGCCTGCTGCCGGCTGCGCAAGGTCGAGCCGCTGGAGCGGGCCTTGGGCGGCTTTTCCGCCTGGATCAACGGGCGCAAGCGTTTCCAGGGCGGGCTGCGCAACGACATCGCCGTGGTCGAGGAAAGCGCCGGCCGCATCAAGTTCAATCCGCTGGCGTCTTGGTCGCAGCGCGAGATCGATTCCTATTTCTCCGCCTACGATCTGCCGCATCACCCGCTGCAAGCGCAGGGCTATCGCTCGATCGGCTGCATGCCCTGTTCCTCGCCAGTCGCGGCCGGAGAGGATGCGCGCGCCGGACGCTGGCGCGGGCGGCTCAAAACCGAGTGCGGCATCCATCTCGCGCACTGATCGCCGCGCTTCGGAGTTCCCATGAGTATCGATCTGACCGGCATTTCCAAGCGCTTCGGCGCCTTCACCGCGCTCGACGGCATCGATCTGCGCATCGGCTCGGGCGAGCTGATCGCGCTGCTCGGTCCCTCCGGCTCGGGCAAGACCACCTTGCTGCGCATCATCGCCGGGCTGGAATGGCCCGACAGCGGCGACGTTAAGCTCGACGGCGAAAGCACGGTCGAGCATTCGGTGCGCGAGCGGCAGATCGGCTTCGTGTTCCAGCATTACGCGCTGTTCCGCCACATGACCGTGTTCGAGAACGTCGCTTTCGGCCTGCGCGTGCGCCCGCGCCGCGAGCGGCCGGCGGAAGCGGAGATCGTCGAGCGGGTGCAGCGCCTGCTCGATCTGGTGCAGCTGGGCGGGTTGGCACAGCGCTATCCCTCGCAGCTTTCCGGCGGCCAGCGCCAGCGCGTGGCCTTGGCCCGGGCGCTGGCGATCGATCCTCGGGTGCTGCTGCTGGACGAGCCGTTCGGTGCGCTCGATGCCAAGGTGCGCAAGGATCTGCGCCGCTGGCTGCGCCGCCTGCACGATCAGCTCGGCACCACCACTGTCTTCGTCACCCACGACCAGGAAGAAGCGCTGGAGCTGGCCGATCGCGTTGTGGTGATGGGCCAGGGTCGCATCGAGCAGACCGGCTCTCCCGCCTCCGTCTATGGACAGCCCAGCAATCCCTTCGTCTACAAGTTCCTCGGCAACGTGAACGAGATTGCCGGCCGCATCGAAGGCGGCAAGGTCGTGTCGCCTGCCATCGAGGTCGATGCGCTGGAGAACGAGGACGATATCGCAGGCGACGTGGCGCTGTTCGTGCGCCCGCATGACGTTCGCCTGGCGCCCGATCCGCAAGGGCCGGCCACGGTGCGCTTCATCGGCGTCGCCGGGCCGTTCGTGAGAGTCGAGGTGCTGTTCGACGATCAGGCGCTGCTCCTGGAAGCGGAAATCCCGCGCGAGGATTTCGCCGACCTGTCGCTGGCGGTGGGCGAGCGGGTGCGCCCGCGGTTCCGCCGCGCCCGTCTCTTCGCCCGCCAGCCGGGCCAGTTCGATCTCAACCCCGAGCAGGTCTCGCTGCTCTCATCCAATCTCTAGTTCGTCCACGGAGTCCATAAAATGCATCGCAGACAGTTTCTCGCCACTCTGGCCGGCAGCGCCGCCCTGATCGCCGCGCCTTTTGGCGTGGCGAACGCCCAGCAGGCGCCGGGGGAAATCCTCAACGTCTCCTACGACATCGCGCGCGAATTGTTCGCCGCCATCAATCCGGTGTTCGAAGACTACTGGAAGAAGAAAGGCAATGCGGCGGTGTCGGTGAAGCAGTCGCATGCCGGCACCTCGCGCCAGGCCCGCGCCATTCTCGAAGGCCTGCAGGCCGACGTCGTGACCTTCAACCAGGTGCCCGACATCGACGTGCTGGCCAAGAGCGGTCTGCTGCCTGCCGACTGGCAGAAGAAATTCCCCAACAACGCTTCGCCCTACTACTCGCTGCCGGCCTTCCTGGTGCGCAAGGGCAACCCCAAGAACGTCAAGGACTGGCCCGACCTGGCGCGCGACGACGTCAAGCTGGTGTTCCCCAATCCCAAGACTTCGGGCAATGCGCGCTACACCTACCTGGCGGGCTATGCCGACGCGCTGGCCAAGAACGGCAACGACCAGGAAAAGGCCAAGGCTTACGCCAAGAAGATGCTGGGCAACGTGGCCGTGTTCGACACTGGCGGCCGCGGCTCGACTACGACCTTCGTCGAGCGCCAGATTGGCGACGTCTTGATCACCTTCGAGGCGGAAGTCTTCTCGATCCGCCGCGAATACGGCGAGGACAAGTTCGACGTGGTGATCCCGCCCGCTAGCCTGCTGGCCGAGTTCCCGGTAGCCGTGGTCGAGAAGGTCGCGACGCGGCGCGGCTCGACCAAGATCGCGCAAGCCTATCTCGAATTCCTCTACAGCGAGGACGCGCAGGAGATCGTGGCCAAGAGCTTCCATCGCGTGAACAACGAGAAGGTGAAGGCGAAATACGCCAGCCAGTTCCCCAATGTGAAGCTCTACACCGTCGAGCAGGTGTTCGGCGGCTGGGACAAGGCAACCAGGGATCATTTCGCCGAGGGCGCGATCCTCGACCAGGTGTTCGTCAAGCGCTGAGCTTGGCATCGTTGCGGCGGCCGGCGGTGGCATTGGCATCGCCGGCCTTTCTCGTCTGGAAGTGGATCGTTTGAAAATGGCAGGCGCGCTGACCGCCCGCCGGGTGTTGCCCGGTTTCGGCCCCACCATGGGGCTGACCTTGTTCTATCTGTCGCTGGTGGTGCTGCTGCCGATCGTGGCGCTGGCGCTGAAGACCGGCGAGATCGGCCTGGCGCGCTATCTCGACATCATCACCGGCCCGCGCGTGCTGGCCTCTTTCCGCGTCACCGTCACCGCCGCCCTGCTGGCCACCGCCATCAACGCCGGAATCGGTCTGCTGCTGGCGTGGAACCTGGTGCGGTACGATTTTCCCGGCAAGCGGCTGCTCGATGCGCTGATCGACCTGCCTTTCGCTTTGCCCACCGCCGTGGCCGGAATCGCGCTGACCGCTCTGTTCGCGCCCAATGGCTGGTTCGGCGCGCCGCTTGCTGCCATGGGCATCAAGATCGCCTATACGCCGCTTGGCATCGCCATCGCCATGGCCTTCACCTCCCTGCCCTTCGTGGTGCGCACCGTGCAGCCGGTGCTGGAGGACGTGCGGCCGGAAGTCGAGGAAGCGGCGGCGTCGCGGGGCGCCCGCGCCTGGCAGATTTTCAGGAAAGTGATCTTCCCCACTATCCTGCCGGCCTTCATCGCCGGCTGCACCCTGGCCTTCGCGCGCTGCCTGGGCGAATTCGGCGCCGTGATCTTCATCGCCGGCAATCTGCCCGAGCAGACCGAGATCGCAGCCCTGCTGATCTTCATCCGGCTGGAGGAATACGACTACCCCGCCGCCGCCGCCATCGCCTCGACCGTGCTGGTCGCCGCCCTGGTCGTGCTGCTGCTGGCCAACTGGCTGCAGGCGCGCAGCCAGCGCCATAGCGAGAAAACGCCATGAGCGCGGCGGAAGACAGACTGCCGCCGCTGCGCCGCAGCTCCGGCAGCGTCGGGCGCATCGCGCTGATCGTGCTCGGCATCGTACTGGCGCTGCTGCTGCTGGTGGCGCCGCTGGCGGTGATCTTCGCCGAGGCTTTCAGCAAGGGCGTCGCCTATTACGCCCGCAACATTGTCCAGGCCGACACGCTGCACGCCATCTGGCTGACGGTGCTGACTGCGATCGTGGTGGTGCCGGTCAATATTGGCTTCGGCATCGCCGCCGCCTGGGCGGTGACCAAGTTCCGCTTTCCCGGCAAGAAGCTGCTAATCGCGCTGATCGAACTGCCGTTCTCCGTCTCGCCCATCGTCGCCGGCGTCATCTACATCCTGCTCTATGGCGCCAACGGCTTGCTGGGACCGCTGCTGGCCGACCACGACATCCGCCTGATGTTCGCCGTGCCCGGCATTTTCCTGGTGTCGCTGTTCGTCACCTCCCCGTTCGTGGCGCGCGAGATCATCCCGCTGATGCAGAGCCAGGGCAGCGACGACGAGGAAGCCGCCACCAGCCTCGGTGCCGGCTTTTGGCAGACTTTCTTCCGCGTGACGCTACCCAACATCAAATGGGCGCTGCTCTATGGCGCCGTGCTGTGCAATGCCCGCGTCATGGGCGAGTTCGGCGCCGTGTCGGTGGTGTCGGGCAATGTCCGCGGCGAGACCAACACCTTGCCGCTGCATATCGAGCTGCTCTATCACGACTACAACGCCGTCGGCGCCTTCGCCGCGGCTACAACGCTCACCGTGCTGGCGCTGGTCACGCTTGGCATCAAGACCCTGATCGAAGCCAAAGGCGGCGGCGATCCGCATCGACCCCGGCACTGAGACCTCGCATAATGCGCCCCTCACGAGGGGTAGAATGAAAATCTGCATTTTCGGCGCCGGCGCGGTCGGCAGTTTCCTGGCGGCGCGGCTGGCGCAGTCCGGTAAACAGGTCAGCGTCATCGTGCGCGGTCCGCACCTGGCGGCGATTCAGAAGGACGGGTTGACGCTGCAGGCCAAGGACGGCGACATCACCGTTCGCCTGCCGGCTTCCGACAATCCTGCCGAACTCGGGCCGCAGGATTTGGTCATCGTCTCGGCCAAGACGCCGTCTTTGCCGCAAGTGGCGCAGGGCATCGCGCCGCTCTTACACGCCGACACGACCGTCGCCTTCGCCATCAATGGCGTGTTCTGGTTCTACGGCGATGGCTTCAAGCCCAACGGCATCGCCCCCGACACCGCGCGGCTGGACCGCGACGGCAGCCTGCACAGGCTGATCGGCGTCGAGCGCTCGTTGGGCATTATCGTGCGTTCTTCCAACGAAGTCGTGGCGCCCGGCGTGGTGCGCAACGAGAGCGCCAATAACGGCTTCACAATCGGCGAAGCCACGCCCGGCCGTGCCACCGATCGCACGCCGGCTTTGGCCGCCGCGCTCGATGGCAGCGGCTTCATCATCAAGGCCTTGAGCGATATCCGCCACGACATGTGGGCCAAGCTGGTGCGCAACTCGGCCAGCTCGCCGCTGTGCTCGCTGACTGGCTCGGATGTGGCCACCGCCTATAACGACAAGGCGATCGGCGAACTTGCGATGGCGCTGATGCGCGAAACCGCATCCATCGCCCAAGCTCATGGTTTCCCCGATCTGCTGCCCGATCCCGGCGAAGCGTTGCGCATGGGCCTGAACCTGCACCACAAGCCCTCGATGCTGCAGGACCTCGAGCGCGGCCGCGCCATGGAGATCGACAGCCAACTCGCCATCCTGCAGGACCTGGCGCGTCAGGCGAAGATCGCCACGCCGGTGCTGGACACGCTGCTGCCGATGCTGGTGATGCGGGCGAAGACGGCCGGCTGTTATTGAGAAGAGCTTGGAGCGGGTAGAGGGAATCGAACCCTCACGATCAGCTTGGGAAGCTGACAGGCTACCACTACATCATACCCGCCCGGGTGCGACCGCTAGCCGGCGCCGATTATAGGCGGCGGCTCTTTGGCCGCAAGACTTAGGCGCATTTCACCGTTCTGGCCCCAGCCTTGCATCCTGTAGAATAACGCCACGTTTGCTATTGGGGGCTTTATGGACGCGCTTATCGGCGAGTGGCTGAACCTCGTCATCCGCTGGACCCATGTCATCACCGGCATCGCCTGGATCGGCTCGTCCTTTTATTTCAACTGGCTCGATTCCAAACTGCGCGTGCCCAGCCCGGCGCGCGGCAAGGTCGAGGGCGAGGCCTGGCTGGTGCATTCCGGCGGCTTCTATCGCGTCGAGAAGATCGACGTGGCGCCGCAGGAGATTCCGGCCGAGCTGCACTGGTTCAAATGGGAAGCCGCCTTCACCTGGATCTCGGGCTTCCTGCTGCTGATCCTGCTCTACCATCTGGGCCAGGGCGCCTTCCTGCAGAACGCGCCCGACGGCTTCTCCGACCTGCTCGGCATCGTCGGCCTGCTGGCCGGCCTGTCGATCGCCTGGGCGATCTACGATTTCACCTGGAAATCGCCTTTGGGCGAGCAGCCGCTCGTGGCCGGCGGTCTGCTCTTCGTGCTGCTGATCGCCGCCGCCTGGTGCCTGTCGAAATACATGACGGGCCAGGCGGCCTATCTGCATGTCGGCGCCATGCTGGGCACGATCATGACTGCCAATGTCTGGATGCGCATCATCCCCGCGCAACGGGCGTTGGTGGCGGCGGCCAAGGCTGGGACGAAGCCTGACGCACGACTGGGCAAGGAAGCCAAGAAGCGCTCGATCCACAACAACTACATGACCCTGCCGGTCGTGTTCATCATGCTGTCGACCCATTTCGCCAGCACCTGGGGGCACCAGTGGAACTGGGCCATCCTGGCCGCCCTGATGCTGATCGGGGCTGCCGTGCGGCATGCCTTCAACCTGCGCAATCGCGGCCGCAATGCATTGTGGATCCTGCCGCTGGCGGCGCTGGCGATGGTGGTGCTTTACTATCTCGTGCGCTCGTCCTAAGGAAAGCGCCGCCCGTCCAAAGCGAGATGTCGATGCGTATCCTGTTGCTGCTGCCGCTATTGCTGTTCGCCACCCCTGCCGCGGCGCAGACCGGCGATGCCGACAATGGCGAGAAGGTCTTCAAGCGCTATTGCATGACCTGCCATATCGCCGCCGAGAAAGGCCCCTCACGCCAGGGACCGACTTTGCACGGGCTGATCGGCCGCAAATCGGGCTCGGTTGCGGGGTTCCGCTACAGCGAGGCCAACAAGAAGGCCAACATCGTGTGGGACGCCGCCATTCTGGAAAAATACCTGGCCGAGCCGCGCGTGGTGATCCCCGGCACGTCGATGGCCTTCGCCGGAGTCCGCAAAGCCGACGAACGCGCCGATCTGATCGCCTACCTGGCGACGCTGAAATAGCATGAGCCATTCGCGCAAGGTCTCCGTCACCGGTCTGGGCTATGTCGGCCTGCCGGTGGCCGTGGCGTTCGCCCGCCATGGCGCCGTCGTGGGCTACGACCACGATCCGCAGCGCGTGGCGCAATTGCGCGCTGGCGAGGATCGCACCGGCGAGATCGAACTGGCCGAGCTGCGCCAGCAATCGCTGCATTTCACCGACCGCGCTGCCGATCTCCGCATTGGGGATTTCCATATCGTCACCGTGCCGACGCCGATCGACGGGGCCAACGTGCCCGATCTGCAGCCGCTACTGTCTGCAGCCTCCACTCTCGGCAAGAGCGGGCTGAAGCGCGGCGACATCGTGGTGTTCGAATCGACCGTCTATCCCGGGCTGACCGAAGAGGAATGCGTGCCGGCGATGGAAAAGGAATCGGGCCTGGTATGCGGCTCCGATTTCGCCGTCGGCTATTCGCCCGAGCGCATCAACCCCGGTGACCGCACGCACCGGCTGGACAGCGTGCGCAAGGTGATCGCCGCCGGCGACACCAGAACCCTCGATATCGTCGAGCAGGTCTATGGCAGCGTCGTCAAGGCCGGGCTGCATCGCGCCGCCAGCATCAAGGTGGCCGAAGCCGCCAAGGTGCTGGAGAACACCCAGCGCGATCTCAACATCGCGCTGATCAACGAGATGGCGCTGATCTGCCACCGTCTGGGCATCGACACGCGCGACGTGCTGGAGACCGCCGGCACCAAATGGAATTTCCTGCCTTTCCGTCCTGGCCTGGTCGGCGGGCATTGCATCGGCGTCGATCCCTTCTATCTCACGCATAAAGCGATGCAGATCGGCTATCACCCGCAAGTGATTCTCGCCGGGCGGCGCGTCAATGACGGCATGGGAAGATTCGTCGCCACCGAAACCATCAAGCGGCTGATGGCGCGCGGCCTGAGCGGCAGGCCGGTGGTGACGATTTTGGGCGCGACCTTCAAGGAGAACGTGCCCGACGTGCGCAACACGCGCTGCGTCGATATCGTGCGCGAGCTGGAAGGCGCCGGCATCCAGGTCCAGGTGCACGATCCGCTGGCCGCCGCCGGCGAGATGCGGGCGCATTATGGCATCGCGCTTGTCGAGCGCGCCAAGCTGAAGCCGGCCGATGCGGTGATCCTGGCCGTCGCGCATCAGGAATTCGTCAACGAAGGCTGGGCGCTGGTGCAGTCGTGCCTGCGCGATAAGCGCGGCCTGGCCGTGGACGTGCAGGCCATCCTGCCGCGCCAGCAGACGCCGCAAGGCGTGGAGCTGTGGCGGCTTTAGGCCAGTCCGCGCTCGATCAGGAAATCGGCCAGCGCCAGATCGTATTCGGTATCGATATTGATGACGTTGCCCTCGATCACCAGCGCGCCACAGCGTGCGCCCTTGATCGATTTCTGCTCGACCAGGCAGTGCCGGGTGATGGCATAGCAGATGCCGTTGCGGTGATAGACCGGTTTCAACTGCTGGCGCGCGATGATGTGGGCGCCGGCCGGATCGTAGTAATCCATGGCATCGTCGGGCGCGATGGTGAACTGCTTGAGCGGATGACCCTTGCTGTCGGTCTCGCTCACCGTCCACACCGAATCGAATCCGCCTGACACCAGCTTTGCCGTGCAGTCGCGCACATGCTCCGGTTTGCGGCCGGGCGAGGTCGGCTGCAGCATCAGCACGATGTCGTAGGTCGTCTTGTCGCGCGCTTCCATCTCCTGCAGCGCATGCGTCAGCACGTCCCAGTCGCCGATGCGATCGCCCGACAGCGGTTCGGGCCGGCGGAACGGCGCCAGCAAACCTGAGTCTTCGGCGACTTTGGCGATCTCGTCGTGATCGGTGGAGACCACGGCGCGGTCGATGAAATCGCATTGTGCCGCGACTTTGCCGGCCAGCGCGACCAGCGGCACGCCGCCGACCGGCCTCAGGTTTTTCAGCGTCACGCCCTTGCTGCCGCCCCTGGCCGGCACCACCGCCAGCACCCGCTTGCCCTCAAACATGCGCGCCCTCCAAGGCGGCGATCGCCGGATTGAGCCCTTGCTCGGGCGTCACCTTCACGAACGGACAGCCAACGGCCCGCGCCGCATCCTCGTCGCTGGGCCCGTCGCCCACCGCCAGCACGCGCTTCGCATTGCCGCCGCTCTGCGCCACCACGGCGCGCAACGTGTCGGGCTTGCGTGCGGGATAGCCATGGATGCCGTCGATCATGGCAAGCCAGCCGCGGCGGTCGAGCAGATCGCGCAACGGCTCTTGCGGCGTGTTGGAACTGACATGCACCTTGCCGCTCTTGCGCGCCAGACGCAGCGCCTCCTCCGCCCGCGCCAGCGTCGAGCAGGCGGCGACCGCTTCCAGCACGGCTTTGCCATAGGCTGCGACTCTGTCCTGTTCGGTGCCGGCAAGCTGGATGCCCTCCTCGCGCATCAGTGCCACCATGCGCGGAATGACGGTATGGCGCGAGCCGTCGGGATCGCGGCGCAAAACTTCGGCGACGATGCGCCGGATCGCATCGTCGTCGGGAAAAATGTCGAAAAAAGCGTGGTACTTGGCCGGAGTCGAATCGACCAGGGTGCCGTCGAAATCGAAGACGACGGCGTCAAAGCGCATGCTTGGACTGGAAGTAGTTGCGCCAGTTGTCGACCTTGGTCTTGCGCTGCTCGCGCGCCATGCCGGCGATTTCCGGATCCTCGTAGAAGGAATCGTTGTTGTAGTGCGTGGTCGAAACTTCCTCGACGATCGCCCCGCCCAGCGTGTGGAACTTGTGCCAGGCATTGGGTTCGACCAGGAACGTGTCGCCCGGCACCATGCTCATCTTCTCGCCGTTCTTGACGATCTCCATGTCGCCGTCGAGCAGCTGGAAGGTCTCTTCCTTCTGCTTGTGGAAATGGTAGGGGTGCTTCTGGCGCGGCAGCTGGATCACCAGCTTCTTGGCGTATTCGCGGTTGATGCAGGTGACGATCACGGCGCCGAATTCGCGGAAGCGCTTCAGCCCGTAATGATGCGAGATCTCGATCTCGGCATCCTCGTTGATGTGCACGTTGGCTCGGGCCAGCATGCCGCGCACCTGCAGCATGATCTGGTACACGAGCTGCTCGTCGGTCTGCTCGTGATTGGTCAGCACGTTGGCGACGGCTGCATTGAGTTCGTAGTCACGGTCGGCCGGCATGCCGACACGGAACTGGCCGGAATGCATCTGGCCTTCCTGCACCGGCATGGCGAAGAACACGTCTTCGCGCTTTAGGCTCTCGCCCTTCCTCACCGCGCGCCTGACGTACACGCCGCGCTTCAGTTCGTGCAAGGTGGCACGCTCCAGCGGCGAGGACGGCACGCGCTCGGCAGCGCCGCCCATGGCCTTGCCGGACTTGTAGGCGGCGAGCCACTTCTCGAGCTGGGCCGGCGTCGAGGAATAGTTGTTGAGCTTGTACTTGTCGGTGTTGAGCCCGACATGGCGCTCGAACAGCCGCGCGCCCAAAGCCGAGGCGATCTGCACCGCATCGACATTGTCCTGGTCCTCATGCGTCGACCAGCCGATCGGCACGCCGGCATAACGGCGCGTCATGTAGCCGACCTGGTTGAGCTGCAGCCGTTCGTTGGGCGTCGGGTATTCGGCGATGCAATGCATCAGCGCGAAATTGACGTTCTCGCTCTGCAGGAAATTGACCAGCCAGTCGATCTCGTCGATGCGCAAGCCGGCAGTCGAGACCACCACCGGCTTGTTGACGCGCGCCACCTTCTCCAGCAGCGGCCGGTCGTCGGCCGAGCAGGAGGCTATCTTGATGATGTCCAGTCCCATGTCGCAGATCACGTCGACCGATTCCTCGTCGAACGGCGTGCACATGGTGTAGAGCCCGTTCTGCTTGATCAGCTCGCCAAGCTTGGCGAAACTTTCCATCGGGAAGCGGGTTTCCTGGAAGCGCTTGACGTACTTCATATCCATGCGGTCCTTGAAATCCGGATGGATGAAGGTGTCGAGCTGGCGGAACTGGAACTTCAGCGCGCCGCGCACGCCGGCCGCGTTGTTCACCTCCGCCACCTGGCGCACGATGTTGGAGGCATGCTCCATATCGCCCTGGTGGTTGTTGGCCAGGTCGTAGATGAACAGGTCGTTCAGGTTGAACGGCTTCGACATTGCAAACCTCTCAGCGCAGCGCGTCGGGCACGTAGCCCGCACGCCAGTCTATCGAGACGCGGCGCCCGGTCTCGTGTGATTTGAAGGCGGCGGCGATGACCATCATCGTATCCAACCCACGCTCCAGCGAAATCGGCGAGTCTTTGGTCTCGCCGTTCAGAACCTTCTCGAGGTGATCGACCTCGACCTTGAAATCGTCGGCCCTGGTCTTGGGGATCAGGGTCGGTTCGGCCTTGGCCTCGCCCTTGCCGGCGACGATGGCGTCGACATTGGGCTGGTAGTTGACGTGCCACTCGACATAGCCGTCGCTGCCCTGCAGGCGCGCCGATTTCTCGGTCGGCGCCGTGACCACGTCCTGGATGACGTCGCCGACCAGGCCCTCGGTGCTGCGCAACGACAGCAGGCA
>JAQSWP010000105.1 GCA_029266575.1 Alphaproteobacteria bacterium
CGACCGGCAACTCGATCCTCAACGTCGATGACGACGGCATCCAGATCGACAGCGTGCGCGGCAACGTCACGGCGCTGTTCAACCGGATCGAATCGGTCGGCGTTGATGGCAACAAGGGCGATGGCATCATCGTCGCGAATGTCGGCAACGCCTTCGCGCTCAACGACTTTTTCACGATCGCTGTCGGCGGCGGTCCCGCGGGCGTCGTGGTGAACGTCTCCAACAACACCATCACCAGCGTCAATGGCGATGGTCTGGCCGATCCCGACAATAGCGATCACAGCGCCGGCGACGGCGTGCGGGTGGTCAACGTCGACGGCCACGTGACGACCGGTACCAACACCATCGCCAGCGTCGATGATGACGGCATCTATATCGGCAGCGTGCGCAATACGGTGAACGTACTGAACAACCGGCTCAACAGCATCGGTCTGGACAGCGCCACCGGCGACGGCATCGTCGTTGCGGCGACCGGCGAATATGCCGGCGGCACCGCCGATGGCGGCGACGTAACGATCAACGGCAACTCGATCGCCAATGTCGATGCCGGCACCCCCGGGTCGCCCGATTTCGACGATCCGGGCACTATCAACGGAAGCACCGGCCAGGGCTTCACCTCGGGCGATGGCATCCGCGCCGAGTACATCGACGGCGATGCCGTGGTCGGCCTCAACGGCGCTGGCAACGCGATCCTGAATGTCGATGACGACGGCATTCAGATCATCCACATCACGGGCGCTACGACCGTGACGTTCAACAGCATTCTGGATGTCGCCAATGACGGCACGCATTCGGCCAGCGGCGACGGCATTCAGGTCAACTTCACCGGCCAGTATGCCTTGAATGGCATTGGCGCGATCGGCGCCGGCGACGTGATCGTGTCGAACAACGACATCACCAACGTTCAGAACGCCAGCGTTCCGGCGGTGGATGATCCGGATGACTCACAGACATCTGGCGACGGCATCCGCCTGCACGGCATCAGCGGCGATGCCACGGTCAACAACAACACGATCGATCCGATTGCCGACGACGGCATCCAGATGGGCGATATCGACTTCACGGTCAACGCCAACAACAACACCATCACCGATGTCGGCTTCACGTCTCTGACTGGCGACGGCATCCTGATCTTCAACACCGGCATCGTCGGTGCCAATGACGGCAACGGCAACGTAACCGTCAGCAACAACACCATCACCAACGTGGCGGTGAATTCGGGCGGTACCGGTGCTGCCGATCCGGACGATGGCGGGTTCACGTCGAATGACGGCATCCGCATCGTCACGGTCGATGGCGGCATCGTGGTGTCGAACAACCGCATCACCAGCACGCAGGACGACGGCATCCAGGCCTCGAACATCCAGCGTTCGACCGCGATCACCGGCAACTTGATTAACTCGGTCGGCGCCGGCTCGCTCGAGGGCGACGGCATTGTCGTGAGCTATACCGGCACTCTCGCGGCGCCGGGAGCTCCGGCGGGCGGCGGCGACGTCACCGTCAGCGGCAATTCCATCACCAACGTCGTCGGCAATGGTACCGCAGACAATGACGACCTCCTCACGTCCGGCGACGGCGTGCGCGTGGCACAGATCAACGGCGATATCGTCATCCTTTCGAACGTCATCCAGACGGTAGGCAATGACGGCATCCAGGCGATTTTCATCGAAGACAGCGCCACGGTGAGTGGAAACAGGATTTCCGTCGCCGGCTTCAGCTCGACAACGGGCGACGGCATATCAATCGAAGAGCTTGGCACCGACGGTGCCGAAGTGATCGTCGTGTCGCAGAACACCATCGTCGATGTCCGTGGTGACGGCAACGTTTCCAATGTCGATAGCGGCGGATCGACGCTGGAGAATGACGGCATCCGCATTGAGGACTTCAGGGCTGCAAGCGTCACGGTCGACGCCAACCAGGTGACCGATGTCGCGGATGACGGCATCGAGGTCGGCTTTGCGCTGACTCCGACGGTGGTCGTCAGCAACAACGTGCTGAACTCGATCGGTACGGGCATCGGCGGCACCGGTGACGGCATTATCGTGTTCAGCACCGGCGGCGGTGCTTCCGTTACCGGCAACACGATCAGCAACGTGCTGAGCGGCAATGCCGGAACGGCGGACGCGGTCGACGGCTACTCGGCCGGCGACGGCATCCGCGTTACCAGCATGACCACCAACGTACTGGTCAGCACCAACACCGTGAGCAATGCGGCAGACGACGGCATCCAGATCGGCTTCGTGGCCGGCACCGTCGACGTGCTCAACAACCGCATCAACTCGGTGAGCAACGTCTCGCTCACAGGCGACGGCGTCCATATCAATCTGGGTTCTGGCAACACCACCGTGAGCGGCAATATCATCTCCGACGTCAATGGTGATGGTACGGCCGATCTCGACGTCAGCGGCATGTCGGCGGGCGATGGCATCCGCGTCGATAGTCTGACCGCCGATCTGGTGATCTCCGGCAACACGATCACCGATGTCGGCGATGACGGCGTCCAGGTCAACTTCAACCTCGGCAACGTCACCGTTTCGAACAACCGCATCGACCAGTTCGGCGTCTTGAGCGGCGGTTCGGGCGACGGTATTGCCATCACCGAGACTACTGGCAACGTTGCGGCCAACAACAACTCGGTAAGCAACGGCAACGGAACCGCTCTCGATATCGACGATATTATGGAGGACGCGGGCGATGGTATCCGCATCCTCCGTGGCTCCGGTAATGTCGAAGCGAACGGCAACAATATTTCCAATGTCGCCGAAACCGGAATCGAGATCGGCGATAACGGTGGCTTCGTCAACGCCAACAATAACGGGGTCACCGGCGCCGGCAATATTGGCATCGAGGTAGTGAGAACGGCCGGCGCTATCACGGTTTCCGGCAATTCACTGGCCAGTAACGGCACCAGCGATGCGACCGATACCGGCATCCTGCTGGAGGACTTCGCTTCAGCCGTGGTGACCAACAACACCATCGTAAACGTAACGCCGGGTTCGCTGAATATCGGCATCGATATCGGCAACACGGCAGGTCCCGCCGTGCTGATCACGATGACTGGCAATTCGATCAGCGACTCCGGCACCGGCCTGTTCATCCGCGATAACGTGATGGGCACCGTCACCACCAACACGTTCACCAACAACGTGGTGTGGGGCGTTCAGATCGACAACGGCGTCAGCGGCAATGCCATCGGCCAGGGCCTGCCGGGCGATGTCGTGCCGACGCTGGACATCTGGTTCCGCGACAACGTCCTCATCGGCAACGGCGCGCCTTCGCCGGGCGATGGCGTGACGCGGGGCGGCATCAACAACCTGCGGCCGGGCCCGGGCGCGGGCGGCTTCATCTTCGATGCTCGCGGCAACAACTTCAACGGACAGGTGCCGTTCACGACCGGAACGCACTTCGAGAATCCGAACACCGGCGGCCTGGGCGATGCGGTCAGCGATTGGGTGCGCATCGATGCGGTGATCCCGGTCAATCCGGTGATTCCGTACTACGACTTCGGCTCGCTGCTCGACAATACGGCGCGCGGCGGCGAGGCCAAGACGCCCGGCGACGTGCTGGCGATCGGGCCGTACTTCAACGAGAACGGCGATCTGTTCGACCCGTACTTCGTTGATGTGTTCGGCACGGCCTTCGGGCTGGCCGGCGATGCGACGCTGGGCGCCGGCGAGGCCAACCAGTACGCCATGTGCACTCTGGCCGACATGTGGAAGGTGTCGACCTGCCGCAAGGCGCCGCCGAAATAGGCGGTCGGCAGTATCATAGAAACGAGATCGGAGGCCTTAGCGCCTCCGATTTCCGTTTCAGGGCTTGTGGCGCGTTTCGCGGTGCAGGATGTAAAGGCCGGACGCCACCACCAGCGGCGCGCCGGCATAGAAATAAGGGTCCGGCAGCTCGCGCCAGAACAACCATCCGAACAGCACCGCCCACAACATGGCCACGTATTCGAACGGCGTCAGCAGCGACACCGGCGCCATGCGGAACGACTGGGTAAGGATCAGCTGTGCGGCGCCGCCGATGATGCCGATCAACGCCAGCCAGAGGAGGTCCTCCCAAGCCGGCGTGACCCAGACGAAGGGCAGGGTAAGGCCGCTCAGGAACGTCGCCATGATGCCGAAATAGAACACGATGGCGATATTGCTGTCGGTGCGCGCCAGCAGTCGCACCAGAATCATGGCGACCGCGTAGCATAGTGTGCCGGCCAGCGCGATCATGGCGGCAACCTCGAATACGCCCGCGCCCGGGCGGACCATCAGCAGCACGCCAACCAGCCCGACGCCGACCGCCGTCCAGCGCCGCCAGCCGACCTTCTCGCCCAGAAAGGGTACGGACAGGGCAGTGATGAAGAGCGGCGAGGCGAAGGAAATGGCGTAGACGTCGGCAAAGGGCATGCGCACGAAGGCTTCGAAGAAGCAGAACAGGGCTCCGAAACCGAGCAAGGCACGCAGCAGATGCAGCCAAGGCCGCCTGGTCGCCAGAAGCCGCCGGCCGTCGTGCAACACCGGGCCGATCGAGATCAAAAGCCCGAAGGCGCTGCGGAAGAACACGATCTGCAGCACCGGATAGACCGCGCCCTGCCACTTGATCATGGCGTCCATAACCGCAAACAGGAACACCGCCATCATCATCAGACCGATGGCGCGGGCGGCGGTGGAGGAGGAGAGGGAAGGCGACAGGGGCGCAGACATTGATGGCCGCTTTTACGCGAAGCGGGCGGTCTCTGCCAGTCGCCTGCCGCAACCCTGGAATCGCCGTAACAATGGAGCCGGCGCGGCAATATCGCTAGACTGGCGGCGTTCCGCGATGTGGGGGAAGAACGGAACCGGGAGGGATATGGCGGAGGAGGGCGAGAAATCGAAGCTGGGAAGACGGCTGTCGTGGCTGCTGCGCCGGTTGCCGACGCTGGTGCCGTTCCTGCTGCTGGCGGCTGCGCTGGTCGTCAATGCCTACAATCCGCCGTTCCTCAAGCAGGTAACCGCCTTCACCTTTGACAGCATGCAGCGGCTTAAGCCGCGCCTATACGATCCCGAAGTCCCGGTGCGCGTGGTCGATATCGACGATGCCTCCCTGGCGCTGCTGGGCCAGTTTCCGTGGCCCCGCACCACGATGGCCGAGCTATTCGCCCGTCTAACCGAAAGCGGAGCGGCGTCGGTGACGTTCGACGGCATTCTGGCCGAGCCTGATCGCACGTCCCCTCCCACCATCGCCAAGGACATCCCGACCGTCGCAGCCGATCAGCTGCTGCGCGAAAGACTGTCGGCATTGCCGGACAATGATGCGGTGCTGGGCGAAATCATGGCGCAGACCAAGAACGTCGTGCTGGGATTTTCGCCGACCGATTTCTCCACGGCGAGAAAGCCCTTGAAGAAGGCGGGGCAGGCAGTGAACGGCGACGATCCGCGCCTGTTTCTCAAGACCTGGGAAGGCGCCATCACCAATCTTGCCGTGCTCGACAAATCGGCCGCGGGGCTGGGATCGATCACCACCGAATTTGGAGGCGACAATACGATTCGCGGCGTTCCCCTGTTCTTTCGTATCGGCGACGACATGTATCCGTCGCTCGCTGCCGAAGCGCTGCGCGTCGCGCTTGGCGTCACGACCTACATCATAAAATCGTCGAATTCCAACCAGCAGACCGGATATGGGGAAAAAACGGGTATCGTCGGCGTGAAGATCGGTCCGCTTGAGCCGGTGACCGATGGGACGGGGCAGGTGCTGCTTTACGACACCGGCCCGCGACCGGAGCGCTTCATCTCGATCGCCGAAATCATGTCGGACAAATTCGACAAGTCGAAAATCGAGGGCATGATCCTGTTCATTGGCTCGACCGCCCCGGGTTTGAAGGATCTGCGGACAACGCCGCTCGATCCCGTGGCGCCAGGCGTGGTCGTGCACGCTCAGATCGCCGAACAGATTCTCAGCAAGACCTATCTGCAGCGCCCCGATCTCATTCGTGGCGCGGAGATCATCTACCTTCTGGTCATCGGGCTGGTCATGGTCTTTCTGCTTCCACGCCTGGGCGCGGCGCTGTCTGGGGTAGTCGCCGTTCTGCTGATTGCCGGCGCGCTCGGGGTATCGTGGTTTGCGTTCAGCGAACTCGGCTGGCTGGTGGACGCGGTCTATCCGTCCGGCGTCCTGCTGCTGCTGTTCCTGACCGGGACGCTGTTCTCCTACATTCGCTCGGAAGCCGAACGACGGCAGGTGCGCGACGCCTTCTCGCTCTATCTGGCGCCGGAACTGGTCAAGGAAGTGGCGGCCGATCCCGACCGCTTGAAGCTGGGCGGCGAGCAGCGCGAGGTAACGGTGATGTTCACCGACATCCGCCGCTTCACCACGATTTCCGAATCGCTGAAGCCGGACGAGCTGGCCCGCTTTCTCAATGGATTCCTGACGCCGATGACGGACATCATCCTGACCCGCCGCGGCACCATCGACAAATACATGGGCGACGCCATCATGGCGTTCTGGAACGCGCCGCTGGACGATTCCGACCATGCCGCCAATGCCTGCCGAGCCGCCCTCGACATGAGGGCGCGGCTGGGCGAACTCAACGCGCAATGGCGTCAGGAGCGCGGCGAAGATAGCCCACCGATCGAGATCGGCATCGGCCTCAATACCGGTCCGGCCTCGGTGGGCAATTTCGGCTCCGCCCGGCGCTTTGCCTATTCGGTGATCGGCGATGCCGTGAACCTGTCTTCGCGCCTGGAAGGCCAAACCAAGGCCTATGGCGCCGATACCCTGATCAGCGAGGAAACGCAGAAGCGGTCGCCCGACCTGGCGGTGGTCGAACTCGATCTGTTGCGCGTCAAGGGCAAGCGCGAGCCGTCACGGATCTTCGCCCTGATGGGCGATCACAATCGCCGCCAGGATGCCGGCTTTGCCGCCCTTGCCGATGCGCAGGCGCGGTTTCTCGAGGTCTACCGGGCCGGCCAGTTCGACGACGCGGCAACGCTCCTGGACCAGGCGGAAGCGGCCGCAAACGCCTTCGGCTGGCACCAGCATTACTACGAGGTCATGCGCCTGCGTCTGTCGAAGCTGCAGGCCGGGCCACCGGCGCAATGGGACGGGGTGTACGAGGCGACCGAGAAGTAGGTATTACTTTAGGAAACTTTTTTAATACATTGATTTATATATAGAATTATCATATGATTTGGATGTGGTGGGAGGATTGCCTTGGTTTTGACCAAGACCTTCGCCATATACAGCGCGCCAGCGAGGTCGCTGGCCAAACAGGAGTATCAAGGAAAACTTTATGTCTAGTCATAACCCGCCGGCGTCTTCCGATCACGATCGGCAAAGACGGACCGGCGAAGCCTTGGCGCTGGAGCTGATCGAGCTTCTGGGCGTCGAGGGAGCCCGGCGGATGTGCCGCGAGCACAGCTGGGATGGTCTGGCCACCGCGATCGACAAGGTCAACGCAGGCAAGGCTGCAGCCTAAGGGCTGCTTCTACTTTTCGTAAATAGGCGCGTTGCTGCCGGCACCTATGGTCCCGGCGGCATGTCGTGCGCCGTCAGGCCGGCGCCGCGCGAATTGCCGGCGTTGCGTCGATATGAACATGCGTTTACCTTGCCGCGCATGACCACGCTTGATTTCGACGATCACCAGCAGATCCGCGACGCAGTGCGCGCCCTGTGCCTGAAATTCGACGGCGCCTACTGGCGCCAGCTCGACCGCGAACGCGCCTATCCCACTGCTTTCGTCAACGCGCTGACCGAGGCCGGCTGGCTGGCCGTGCTGATCCCGGAAGAATACGGCGGCAGCGGGCTTGGCTTGTCGGCTGCGGCGGCGGTGCTGGAGGAAATCCAGCGCGCCGGCTGCAATGGGGCCGCCTGCCATGCGCAGATGTACATCATGGGGAGCCTGCTGCGGAACGGCAGCGCCGAGCAGAAGGCCAAGTACCTGCCCAAGATCGCCAGCGGCGAATTGCGCCTACAGGCCTTTGGCGTCAGCGAGCCGACCAGCGGCACCGATACGCTGAGCCTGCGCACCATGGCGGTGAAGCAGGGCAACGAACATTACGTCGTCAACGGCCAGAAGATCTGGACTTCGCGCGCCGAGCATTCGGACCTCATGCTGCTCCTGGCCCGGACCACGCCGGTCGACCAGGTGAAGAAGCGTACCGAAGGCTTGAGCGTGTTCCTGGTCGACATGCGCGAAGCGCTGGGCAACGGGCTGACCATCCGCCCGATCCGCACCATGATGAATCACGGCACCACCGAAGTGTTCTTCGACAACATGAAGGTGCCGGCGGCCAATCTGATCGGCGAGGAAGGCAAGGGCTTCCGCTATATCCTTGACGGCATGAATGCCGAACGCATCCTGATCGCATCCGAATGCATCGGCGATTCGCGCTGGTTCATCGAGAAAGCCACCAACTACGCCAACGAGCGCAAGGTGTTCGGCCGTGCGATCGGCCAGAATCAGGGCATCCAGTTCCCCATCGCCCGCTGCTATGCGCAAACGGAAGCGGCCAATCTGATGGTGCGCCATGCTGCGGCGCTGTTCGAATCGGGACAGCCCTGCGGTCCACAGGCCAACATGGCCAAGATGCTGGGCTCGGAAGCGGCCTGGGCCTCGGCCGACATGTGCGTGCAGACGCATGGCGGCTTCGGTTTCGCCGAGGAATACGACGTCGAGCGCAAGTTCCGCGAGACCAGGCTCTACACGGTGGCGCCGATCTCGACCAACCTGATCCTAAGCTTCGTCGCCGAGCACGTGCTGGGTCTGCCGCGCTCCTACTAGGCATCACCCCAGAAACGTCGCCTTCAGCCACTGGAAGACCTGCTCGCCCGCGATCAGAAGCGCGGCGGTCCAGGCCAGGGCGATGGCGCTGGCAATAAGACCGGCAATCACCAGCCGTCCATCGCGCTCCATCATGCCCAATGCCAGCAGGGTGATTGCCCAGGCCGGCAGCAGATTGCCGGCCGGAATCGGCAGTGCCATGACGAAGCCGAAGACGAAGATCAGCACCGCCAGCAGGCGCTCGGCGAATTGGCTGGTCAGCGCCAGATGACGCGGGCGCACGTATTTCTCCACTCGCAGGAACGCCGGCAGGATCCTTTTCCACACGGTGCGGACGCGCCGCTGCGGAATTTCACGCCGTGCCGCGCCTGCCGGCAGCCAGGGCCGGTGCATGCCGAAAATGAGTTGCAGAGCGAACAGGCAAATTGGAACGCCAGTCAGGCTCGAGACATAGGGAATGCCCGGCATCGGCGGCGTGTTGGGCAGCACGAAGATCAGGATCGCCATGCCGAAGGCGCGCTCGTGCAGCGCATCGAGCAGATCGCCGACGCGCAACGGCTTGCTCTCGCCGCGTTCGACCAAAGCGGAAATGATGGTGCTGGCGCGCCGGCCGGAATTGCCGTCGAGCTCCGGCGGCAACACGGCGAGATCGGTCACGGGCGGATGCCGGCCGAGGCGGCGACCTGGCCGTTGTTGCGTTCCGCCAGCTGCGTCAGGAAGTCGATGAAGCGGGTGTCGGTGGGGAAATTGCCGACGGCGACGCAATGGATGATCTTGCGGCCGGCATTGAGGCGCGTGATCTCCGAGACTACGTAAGGCGCCGAACCGTCGGGCGAGGGCGCGCCGTCGCTGACCAGTATAATGGCCTCGGCATTGTATTCGAGCGCTGCCCGCAGCGCCGCGAGGGTCGGTGTGCCGCCGTCAACGCGCGACATCAAGCCTTGCACGAAGCTGGTGGCCTCGGCCTTGTTCTGCGGCGTCAGTGCCGCCAGCTGGTTGCCCTGCAGCCATTGCGGCAGGCGGGTCTGGCCGCCATCGCCCTGGAAGCCGATCACCTGAATCGAGTAGCTGGCATCCATATCCTTGATGATGCTGGCGAAGGTGTTGAGGACGCGGCCCTGCCAGCGTACCTGCGCGATGCTGCCCGACATGTCGACCAGGATGACGTAGCTCTTCACCTTCGGATCGATGCCAAGAATAACGAAGCGGCTGGGCTGCGGGCGCGGCTGCGGCGTGGCGGCCTGCTGCGCCAGCTGCCGCTGCAGCGCCTGCACCTGTGCCTGCAATTTGCCGACATCGGCGGCCTGCGCCTGCAGCGCCTGTAACTGGCCCTTGAGCTGGTCGATCTGGTTCGACTGATCCTGCGCCGCGGACTGGGCTGCCGCCTGGGCCGCCTGGGACGCGCTCAACTGGCTGGATAGCGCCTTGACCTGTTGAATGAGCGGCAATGTTTTCTGGTAGAAGGGAAACAGCAGGATCGTGATCATGATGAACGCGCCCAACGCGCAGGCGAACAGGTCCAGCGCGGAAAGCGAAAAGATTTCGATGTTGCGCGAGGGGCGGCGCATGATCCTGGCGGTTGCGAGACAGTCTGATTTGGCGGGCGACGGCGGCTAATTTATGGCACGCCACCGGCGGCCAGCCTATTGCAGAGCGAAAGCAGGGTAAACGGTGCTTCACAGGCCTGCGGCCAGTGACTAAGCTGCCGCCACACCCGAAAAATCCTCCTTGGGAGACGCTCGATGAAAGCCATGCTGTGCACCGCTTTTGGCCCGCCCGAAAGCCTGAAACTGACCGAATTGCCCGCCGCTCCCCTGGGCAAGGGCCAGGTGCGGGTGGCCATCCATGCCAGCGGCGTCAATTTCCCCGATACGCTGATCATCCAGGGCAAGTACCAGTTCAAGCCCGAGATGCCGTTCGCTCCGGGCCATGAGGTAGCGGGCGACATCACCGAGATCGGCGAAGGCGTCACCCAGTTCAAGAAAGGCGACCGGGTGATCGCCATGATCGGCCATGGCGGCTATGCCGACGAAGTCGTGGCGGCAGAGGGCAGCCTGCTGAAGATGCCCGACAACATGAGCTATATCGACGGCGCCGCTTTCACCATGACCTACGGCACCTCCTACTACGCGCTCAAGCAGCGCGGCGAGTTGAAGCCGGGGGAGACCTTGCTGGTGCTGGGTGCGGCCGGCGGC
>JAQSWP010000279.1 GCA_029266575.1 Alphaproteobacteria bacterium
TGAAGGTGGTTGCGGGGGCCAGATTTAGCGCCTTCGGCGCTGTCCTGCGCGCTGTCGCGCTTGGACGGAACGGTCATCTCATTCACCGACCCCCATAACCAAATCTCCCCAGCACCCGGTGGGCGCTGAGGGGATTTGGTTGCGGGGGCCCGCTGCCACCTTTACCGAACAACCGTCATTAAGCCGCGTTGAGAAGCTCTTATCCGTGCAAAATCCTTTAGCGTCATATACAATACCTTTCGGTATTTATGCCCCGCTATTGGGTTACCAGAATTGCTGGCTTTCCCAAACTGCGGCGTTCCAGCAACGCCTGCAGTACGCTCGGGGCTTGCTCCAGCGGGTGTTGGCTTGTTGCCTGCGGGTGCATCCTCCCCTGCTCTACCCATTCCGCCAATTGCTGCAGCAGTGGAACGTTGCCCTGCGGTTCGTCCCGCACAAACCCGCCCCAATCGACACCGACGATGGCGCTGCGTTTGAGCAGCGGCAGATTGAGCGGAATGGCGGCGATGGAGCCGGCGGCGAATCCCACGACAAGGAACCGCCCCCCCGGCCGCAGACAGCGGAATGCCGTTTCCGAATATGGCGCGCCGACCGGGTCGTAGATCATGTCGATGCCATAGGCACCGGCAGCTTCCTGCAGGTGTTTGCGCCAATCGGCAACGCTGTAGTCGACCGCCAAATCGGCGCCGCTGCGCAAGGCCAACTCCCGTTTCGCGGCCGACGATGCGAGCGCGATGACGCGCGCGCCCATGGCTTTGCCGACATCGATTGCTGCCAGCCCGACGCCGCCGGCGGCGCCCAGCACGGCCAAAGTCTCGCCAGGCTGCAGACGGCCACAAGTTTGCAGCCCGTAAAGCGCGGTGCAATAAGACACGATGAAACCACCGGCCGCAGGCGAGGACAGGGCATCGGGGATGGTGACGCAATCGCGTGCCGGCAACCGGATGCGCTCGGCCAGCGCGCCGTTGCGCGATACTCCCATCACCCGACGTCCCTTGACGCTCTCCGGCACGCCTTCTCCCAGTTCGACCACGCGACCGGCGAACTCATTGCCGGGAATGAACGGCAGCGGATCCTTGACCTGATAGCCGCCGCGCACGCGCAGGGCATCGACATAGCCCAGCCCCACCGCTTCCACCTGCACTATCACCTCGCCAGGTCCGGCAACGGGCTCGGCAATGTCCTCGATCGTCAGCCGGGACGGATCGCCATACTCATGGCATTGCACCGCGCGCATCGTATGGCCTCAGGCGCCGCGAAAATCGGCAGCGGCCTCGATACCAACCCGAGTCGTGCGATAGTTGTTCACGGGATGCTCCGCATCCCCATAGCCAAAGGAAATACCGCAAACCAGCAGCCGGTTGGGGGGCAAATCGAAATAGCGATGGACGAACTCGCCGTGCTGCGTCACAGCCGCTTGGGCAATGGTGGCAACGCCCAGGCTTTGGGCCGCCAGCATGAAATTGGCGACATAGGCGCCGCAGTCGACGGCGCCATATGGCCCCAGCGGCTCGTCGCTCGAAATGATCGCCACGTGCGGCGCTCCGAACAGGCGAAAATTTTCCAGCCCCTGCTTCATGTAGGCCGCTTTGTCACCACGCTGGATGCCAAGCGCTCCATAAAGAGCGAAACCGCATTCGCGGCGACGCGCCAGAGATTGGCTTACATATTCTCGCGGAAACGGCAGATCGGATTTCGGCGTCGCGCCGGACTGAGCATGGGCATAGAGCGCCTGACGGAATTTTTCCGTCTCCTCGCCGCTGGTGATGATCGCCTGCCAGGGCTGGGTATTGTTCCAGGACGCCGAATGCTGTGCCAGTTTCAGGATTCGGTCGATGACGGCACGCGGCACCGGCCTCTTCTGGTAGGCGCGGCAGCTGAAGCGCGCCGCCAGCAGGCGGTACAGCACTTCATCGTCACTTTCAACACGCTGATTTGCGTCCATCATCTCCTCCTCCGGCCGATCAGCCGCCAACATAAGCGCGGCGAATGGCATCGCTTTGCTGCAGTTCCGCCGGCTTGCCCTGTCCGATCAGCCGCCCGCTTTGCAGAACGTATCCATGATCGGCGATTTCCAGTGCCCGCTCCACCATCTGCTCGACCAGCAAAATGGTGGTGCCGGCCATTTTCAACTTCACGATCACATCCATCACCTGATCCACGACGATCGGCGCCAATCCCAATGACGGCTCGTCGAGCATCAGTAGTTTTGGCCGACGCATAAGCGCCTGCCCAATGGCTAACATCTGCTGTTGCCCACCCGACAAGGTGCTGGCCTGATGATCGAGCTTGTCGACGAGGATGGGAAACAGTTCGAAGACGTAATCGAGGCGCGCCTTCTCTTCATCCCGATCTACGTCTACGCCGTAAAGCCCGAGATCGAGATTGTGGCGCACGCTTTGCGAACGAAACAGCCGCCGCCCTTCGGCAACGTGCAGAATACCGGCATCAACCACGAGATTTGGCGTGGCGCCATCGATCGGTCTGCCGTCGAATGCAATGCTACCGCGCGTCGGTTTCAGCAGGCCTGAGATGGCGCGCAGCAAGGTCGATTTTCCCGCGCCATTGCTGCCGACCAGGGCGACGATGGTTCCTGGCGCGATGTCGAGCGAAACGTCTTCCAGCACACCGACGTGACCGTAGCCCACGGTCAGGGTGCGGACTTCCAGTAGCGCGCTCATTGCGGCTTGGTACCCACAACGGAAGCGTGGCTGCCCATATAGGCGCTGAGCACGGCAGGATCGGCGAACACCCGCTCCGGCGTGCCGGCCGCGAGAACCGTGCCGCGATCTAGTACGGTGACGGTTTCGCAGATCGCCCCTACCAGATCGAGATGATGCTCGACGATAACGATCGTCGTGCCTTGCGCGACGATGGCTTTGATCAAGGCACCCAGCCGATCCAGCTCATCCATCGACAGGCCTGCCGCCGGCTCGTCGAGCAGCAGCAGGCGCGGGTTGCCGACCAGCGCTCGGGCAATCTCCGCAAGGCGCTGCTGGCCATGAGGCAGGTCGCCCGCCTTGTCCAACAGGCGATTCTCGAGCCCGACAAAGCGAAGATAATGCGC
>JAQSWP010000280.1 GCA_029266575.1 Alphaproteobacteria bacterium
CTCGCATCCCGGCTGGCTGGGCGGGCTGCCGGTTGGCATCAAGGATCTGAGCGATGTCGAGGGCGTGCGTACGACGTTCGGCTCGCCGATATATAAAGACAATATCTCCAAGAAGACCGACCTCGGCGTGCGCAATCTGGAAGCGCGCGGCGCGCTGGTAGTGGGCAAGACCAACACGCCCGAATTCGGCGCCGGCGCCCAGACCTTCAACGAGGTGTTCGGCATCACCCGCAATCCCTGGGACACGCGCATGACCTGCGCCGGCTCCTCCGGCGGTTCGGCGGTGGCGCTGGCGGCGGGGCAGGTGTGGCTGGCCAACGGTTCGGATCTGGGCGGCTCGCTGCGCAATCCGGCCTCGTTCTGTTCGGTGGTGGGGTTTCGCCCCAGCCCGGGCCGCGTGCCGGCCGGCCCCGGCCTGACGCCGCTCGAGCCGTACTCGGCGCACGGGCCGATGGCGCGCAATGTCGGCGACGTGGCGCTAATGCTGGATGCCTATACCGGCGTGCAGCCGGGCGATCCGCTGTCGCTGGAATCTCCCGCCGTGCCGTTCCAGCGCGCAATCGATGCGCCGACCAAACCCATGCGCGTGGCGTGGTCGGCCGATCTCGGCCAATGCCCCGTGGACCACCTGCTCAAGACGCACCGGGATCTGCTCAAGCCGGAAGTGATCTGGAACATCGAAGCCGGGCTGGGCCTCGACATCGACGACGTACGCCGCGCCGTGCGCTTGCAGCGCGAACTCTACCAGCGCTTCGTCGCCTTCTTCGAGCAATGGGACATCCTGGTGACGCCGGCCTCGCAGCATCCGCCGTTCCCGGTCGAGATGCGCTATGTCGAGGAGATCAACGGCATCAAAATGGAGACCTATGTCGACTGGCTGCTGATCCCCTCGATCATCACCGTGGTCGGCCTGCCCTGCATCTCCATCCCCTGCGGCTTCAACAAGGCCGGCATGCCGATCGGCCTGCAGCTGGTCGGCCCGCCGCGCGGCGAGGCCAGGCTGCTGTCAGCGGCGCATCTGGTCGAGCAGATGCTGGGCTACGACAAAGCGGTGCCGATCGATCCGATCGTACGGCACTAGGAAGACGATCACACGCCCTCTTCGACCAGCGTCTCGCGCAGGGCGCCCGGCGCCAGCAGGCGGCTGCCGATATTGACCATCGAGGCGTTGATGGTGGGCGGCGACACGGAATAGGCGCGCACGTCGCGATAGAAGCGCTCCAGCGGCGAGGACCGCAGCATGCCGCGCCCGCCAGCCAGCTCCAACGCCTCGCTGGTGATGGCAAGCGACGCCTCGATCACCGCGCAATGGGTCAGCGCGGCGAAACTGGCGCAGTCGTCCGGTTCGGCCTCGCCATCCAGCGCCTGTTCCCACAGATGTGCTGCGCGAAAGAGAATGGCCGAGGCATTCTGCCGTTTGGTCTCGAGCTGGCCGATGCGGAACTGCATTACCAGATCGTCGCCGGCTTGCACCTTGTCGCGGATATAGGCGACCAAATATTCGAAGGCGGCATCGGCGATGCCCATGTAGACCGCGGCACGCCCGACCAGGAAGGAGCCGGCCAGCACCGAGGTGAAATAGGCATTGGGCTGGTGCAGGCCGACCACGTCCTCGTTGCGCACGAACACGTCTTCGATCACCAGATCGTCGCTGCCCGTACCGCGCATGCCCATCGCGTCCCAGCTATCCAGCACCGTAAGGCCCTTGGCGCCGCGCTCGATCACCGGATGCACCAGTCCCAGCGGCGTGCCGTCCGGCGCCAGCATCTCGGCGAAAATGAAGAAGCGGTCTGATGCCGAAGAATTGGACGTGAAGAGCTTGCGGCCCGACACCAGCACACCGCCCTCGACCTGGCGTGCGAAGGTGGTGCGCGCCTTGGCGGTGGTTTCGGCCGTGGCGCGCACTTTGGCGCCGCCGGTCTGGCGCTTCTGCGTATAGTTGGCAGGCTCGCTGCCGCCGGAACACCAGATGGCGCCTGCCATCGCTTCCTTGGTGAAGCGCGCGCCTTGTTCGGGTGTCGAGAGTTCTTCGACCATCGACATGCAATGGCCCCAGATCTGGAAAGTCTGTCCGGTATTGCCGCAGGCTTTCGACAAGGCGCGCACGAAGGACACCCAGGCCACCGGATTTTCATGCAGCCCGTAACCCAGCCCGCCATGGCGGCGCGAGACCGGCACGCGCAGCCAGTTCTTCTCCTGCAGGCGGCGGAAATTCTCGGCCGGAAACCGGTTCTCGCGATCCCAGCGCGCGGCGATCGGGGCAAACTCGGCTTTGGCAAGGCTGGAGAATTCCTGCAGAAATTTTTTGCCGTAGGCATCGAAATGATGCTGGGTTGCCGTTGCCGCTTCCAACGCTGACTGCCGCATACTCTATCCACCCTCTTACGTTTGTTACCTTTTAGAGTGACACAATTTCTGGATATTGCATCTATTTTCTCGTATCAATCGATGCAAAGGGCAGGAGCAGGACCAATGATTGAGACCGAAGAACACGAGGCATTTCGCGAATCCTGCCGGCGCTTTGCGGAACAGGAGATCGCGCCCTTGGTCGACGAGGCCGAGCGCACCGGCAAATACCCCAAGGAGTTGCGGCGCAAGGCGGGCCAGCAGGGTTTCCTCTCCATCACTGCCAAGCCCGAATACGGCGGCGCCGGCGCCGGCTGGGTGTTCCAATGCATCTGCGTCGAGGAATTCGCCAGAGTCTGCGCCGGGCTGGCGACGGGGCTGGGCGGGCTGGCGTTTCGCCTGCTGCCGACGATCGGCACGCCCGAGCAGATCGAGAAATACTATCTGCCGACCATCCAGGGCACCAAGGCCGGCGCCTTCGCCATGTCCGAGCCCGATGCCGGCTCCGACGTGCTGGCGATGAAGACGCGCGCCAGGCGCACCAATCGCGGCTGGGCCATCACCGGCTCGAAGATGTACATCACCGGCGCGCCCTATGCCGATTATCTGGTGGTTGTCGCCTACACCGATCCCACAGCGCGGGCGCGCGGCGTCAGCCTGTTTATCGTCGACACCGGCACGCCGGGCATCGAGATCCGCAAGATGGACAAGCTCGGCCATCGCTCGATGGAAACCGGCATGGTGTTCCTCGATTGCGAAGTGCCACCCGAGGCGCTGTTCGGCGCCGAAGGCGACGGCATGCCCAACGTGATGTCGGTGCTGGAGAGCGGCCGTCTCACCCACGCCGCCCGCAGCCTGGGCGTGGCGCGCGCCTGCCATGAGCTGGCGTCCGAACAGGCGGCCACGCGCAAGGCCTTTGGCAGCACCATCAACCAGTTCCAGGCCATCCAGTTCAAGCTGGCGCGCATGGCGATCGAACTGCGGTCGGCGAAGCTGCATGTCTACGACGCCGCGCAGCGCTACGATTCGGGCCACAAGATCCAGCTCGAAGCCTCGATGGCGAAAGTGGTGGCGAGCGAAGCGGCGATCCATCTGGCCGACGAGGCGATGCAGATTTTCGGCGGTCAGGGTTACATCATGGAAAGCCCGATCCAGCGCTTTTTCCGCGATGCCCGCCTCTACCCGATCAGCGAAGGCAC
>JAQSWP010000106.1 GCA_029266575.1 Alphaproteobacteria bacterium
CGGCGCTGCATCTGGCGTTTCTGGGACCGTACTTTCCCACAGACATGGCGCAACTCACCTGGGCGCGCGAACGTCTGCCGCGCGAATTGCGCAAGCTGGCGCAGTCGGGATTCTCCGCCAGCGATCCTCAAACGTTGCTCGATCGCGCCACTGCGCTTTACGCCTATTGGGGCGGCGAGGATCTGCCGCTGCATCGTGCCGTGGCCGAATTCTGCCTGCAGGTCGCGCCTCAACTGGACTGGCGCGCGCCGCATGTAGAGAAATGGCTGCTGCCAAACGGACGCAGGCCGCGCATCGCATGGGTCACTGCCTTCGTGCATGCGCATACGGTCGAACGCATGTGGGGCGGCATTCCGCGTGCTCTGCCAGATCATGGCTTCGAGGTGCGCGTCTTCACCAATTTCACCGGCAAGTCGGAAACCAAGACGCAGATGGCGGCCGCCACCGGACATCCGGTCGTCGAGTTGCCCGACGATCTGGCGCAAGCGCGCGAGGCGATCGCCGCCTTCGAGCCGGATGTGGTGATCTATCCCGAGCTGGGGCTGAACCGGTTCATCTGGTGTCTGGGGTTCGCTCGTTTGGCGCCGCTACAGATCACCGCCTGGGGCCATGCCGCGACTTCCGGCCTGCCCGAGATCGACCTGTTCCTGGGCAGTTCCGAACTCGATCCGCCGGGGGCGGAAGCCTTCTACAGCGAGGATCTGGCGCGGCTCGATCCGCCGCCGGTCTGCTATCAGCCGCATCTTACTGAAGCCGCTCGTTCGGATACGGCCGTGCTCGGTCTGCTACCGGAAGCGCACGTCTATCTCTGTGTCCAGGCGCTGTCGAAACTGCGGCCCGATTTCGATCTGGTGCTGGCGCGGATTCTGGCCGCCGATCCCAAGGGCGTGCTGGTCCTGGTCGGTCGGCCGTCGATGCAGAGTCTGCGCATCATCAAACGACGGCTGGCAGCTTCTATTCGGGATGTGGAACGGCGGGTGCGGCTGGTCGAATGGCTGTCGGACGCCGATTTCGTGGCACTCCTCCAGCGCGCCGATGCCATCCTCGACACCCATCATTTCGCCGGCGGCCATACCTCCTACGATATGATCGCGCTGGGCTTTCCCTTCGTCACCCTGCCGGGTTCCTATTCCAAAGGCCGCGTCGGAACCATGCTCTACCGCATGATCGGCATCACCGATCTGATCGCCCGCGATGAAGATCACTATGTCGAGCTGGCGGTGCGGCTAGCGGGTGACCGTGCTTGGCGCGACCAGCTTGGTGCGCGCATGAAGCGGGCAGCGGCACAGTTTCAGGACTGGCAGCCGGGACTGAAGACGCTGGCCGAATTCCTGCACGCGCGGCTGGCGCAACCGATGAGGCGATAATGAGCCAGATGCAATCCTCCTTCGACGCCCGCAGCCGCTTCGTCATCCTGTGGACGCTGGCAGGCACCTGGTTTCCGGTACTGATATCGCTGGCGAGTTCATGGTCGGTCAGCGGCGACAATTTCGAAATCGTCCGGGCCGCGGCCTGGCTGTCGGCGCCCATCGCGGCGCTCGGCCAGATGTTCCTGCTACGCGGGCGGGTGTCGACGCCGTGGCTGTGGGTCGCGGTCAGCATCGCCACCGCCATTTTAATGGAGCTGCTGTTTTTCTTCGTTATGCAGCCGATCAGCGGCCAGCTGTTCGAGCGGCAGGGTAGCCTGCTCTCGATCTGGCTGCCTTATTTCCTGCTGCAGGGGGCGCTGTCGGGCATCGCCATAGGCGGACCACAGACCGTAGCCATGATGCAGTGGAAACTGGGTGCCGCATGGTTCCTGATCGTGCTGGGCGCCTCGCTGATCGCCGGCGCCATCGGCGGCGTGATCTGGGTGACCAGTGGCGTGGCGGCAGCAGGCGGCAGTGGCGAAATGCCGTGGGCCGGCGCCATGACCACGGCGATCGAGCAGATCGCGGTCGGAATCATCACCGGCGTCTATCTCTGGCAGCGCCTGGCGCAGCGTTCCGTTGACGCTGCCAAGCGGGTTCCTTAAGGTCCGCGGCCTGCGCGAATACGGGATTTTGACGATGACGAGCGAACGCGAACTGGCATTGGCGGCCAAGGCGTGGCCTTTCGAGGAGGCCCGCAAGCTTCTGGCGCGCACCGGCGGCAAAACCCCGGCCAAGGGCTACGTGCTGTTTGAGACCGGTTACGGTCCCTCCGGCCTGCCGCATATCGGCACGTTCGGCGAGGTGGCGCGCACCACCATGGTGCGCCAGGCCTTCCGGCGCCTGAGCGATATCCCGACCCGGCTGTTCGCCTTCTCCGACGACCTCGACGGGCTGCGCAAGGTGCCGGACAACGTGCCCAACCAGGACATGCTGCGCCAGCATCTGGGCAAGCCGCTGACCGCGGTGCCCGATCCGTTCGGTACGCATGACAGTTTCGGCGCGCACAACAATGCCCGTCTGCGCGCGTTCCTCGATTCGTTCGGTTTCGAATACGAATTCCAGTCGGCCACCGACTGGTACAAGTCGGGCCGCTTCGACGCCATGCTGCTGTCGATGCTGCGCCATTACGAGGCGGTGCAGGCCATCATGCTGCCGACCTTGGGCGAGGAGCGGCAGCAGAGCTATTCGGTGTTCCTGCCGGTGTGCCCCAAGACCGGCAAGGTGCTGCAGGTGCCCGTGGTGAAGACGGATGCCGCTTCCGGCACCATCGTCTATCGCGACGAGGATGGCAGCCTGGTCGAGACGCCGGTGACCGGCGGCAACGTGAAGCTGCAATGGAAGGCCGACTGGGCAGGGCGCTGGGTGGCACTGGGCGTCGATTACGAAATGTACGGCAAGGATCTCATCCCCTCGGCCGAGCTCTCGGCCAAGATCGCGCGCGTTCTTGGCGGCAGTCCGCCGGATGGATTCAATTATGAGCTGTTCCTCGACGACAAGGGCCAGAAGATCTCCAAGTCGAAGGGCAACGGCATCTCGATCGACGAATGGCTGACCTACGGTCCGCCCGAATCGCTGTCGCTGTTCATGTTCCAGCAGCCGCGCCGGGCCAAGCGGCTGTTCTTCGACGTCATCCCGCGCGCCGTCGACGACTATCTCGGCCTGCTGGAGAAATTTCCCGCCGAGGAGGCGGCCAAGCAGCTCGACAACCCGGTCTGGCACATCCATGACGGCAAGCCGCCGGCGCAGCCGATTCCCATCACCTTCGGCATGCTGTTGAATCTAGCTGGCGTGGCGAACACCGAAGACAAGAACGTGCTGTGGGGCTTCATCGCGCGCTACGCCCCGGGCGCCTCGCCACAGACTTCGCCCTTTCTCGACCGGCTGGTCGGCTATGCCTGCAACTACTATCGCGACTTCTACAAGGCGCAGAAGAAGTTCCGCCTGCCGACAGCCGAAGAGCGGGCGCAGTTCGAGGATTTGGCGAAGACCATCCGCGCGCAGAAGCCCGATGCCACGGCCGAATTCATCCAGAACGAGATCTACGAATGCGGCAAGCGCCACCGGCCGCAGACCGAACTGCGCCAGTATTTCCAGTCGCTCTACGAGGTCCTGCTCGGCACTACGCAAGGGCCGCGCATGGGCGCGTTCATCAAGCTTTACGGCGTTGAAAACGTTGCAAGCCTGATCGAGCGGGCGCTGGCCGGCGAAGACCTGTCGCAGGCTGCTTAAGCATAGGGGTGCGGTTGCAGGCGGAGGTGTAATCTCTACCGGGCCGGAATGTTCCGGCAGGGGAGAGACCAATGCCGATCGATAGAGCCGCGATTTGCCGCAATTTCACCCAGTTGCGCGACACATTCGATAGCCACGCCGACAGCGTCGATACGCTGATTGCAGAAATCATCGCCAAGCTCAAGACAGTCTTGCGAGGCCCTTATCTGACCAAGTTTGTCGACGCTTGGGACAAAGCTGCAACCACGGAAGAACGGATTGCGGCAGCAGAAGCGGCCTGCACCAGGCTTACCAGGCTGCTGCAGTCGGGGGCGCCGATCGAGCCATGGGTCGGCGAAGCGCAGGAATTGCTGGCGCATCTGATAAAGCTGCTGCAGGCGCTCAAAGCGCTGCGGGAGCTGGAAAAAGCAATGGCAGGGCATGTTACGGACTGGTGCGGTTGAGCCACGGCAAAAACACTTGCGAGTAACGAAATAGCCGCTGAAACTTGGTTCCGGGAGCGGTTCTAGCGAACCCGGAGCTTAACAATGGAAAACAAAGTGTGCCTGGTCGTCGGCGCGGGCGATGCGCTGGGCGGTGCGATCGCGCGGCGTTTCGCGCGCGAGGGTTTCGTCACCTGCGTCGTGCGCCGCACCGCCGACAAATTGCAGCCGCTGGTCGATGCCATCGGTGAGGGGGGCGGCAAGGCCTTCGCCTACCCTTGCGATGCGCGGCGCGAGGAAGAGGTCGTCGCGCTGTTCGAGAAGATCGAGCGCGAGCACGGGCCGATCGAAGTCTGCGTCTTCAATATCGGCGGCAATATCCGCTTCTCCATCCTGGAATACAGCGCCAAGAAATATTTCAAGGTGTGGGAGATGGGCTGTTTCGCGGGCTTCCTCACTGGTCGCGAGGCGGCCAAACGCATGGTTTCGCGCGGACGGGGTACGATTCTGTTCACCGGCGCCACTGCGTCGTTGCGCGGCGGTTCGGGTTTTGCCGGGTTTTCCGGCGCCAAGGCGGGTTTGCGCATGCTGGCCCAATCCATGGCGCGCGAATTGCAGTCCCAGAACATTCATGTCGCGCATGTGGTGATCGACGGGCCGATCGATACCGAATTCGTGCGCGGCAGTTTTCCGGATATGGTGAAGAGCCGTCCCGCCGACGGGTTGCTGGCGCCGGAAGACATCGCCGAGAATTACTGGAGTCTGCATGTGCAGAAACGTTCGGCCTGGACGCACGAGCTCGATGTGCGGCCGTGGGTCGAACCGTGGTAGGTGGAACCTGCAAATGCATAGCTCGTTCAAACTGATGGGGTCATGGGGAATCCAATGAACAAGCCGATCGAATTTTTCTACGACGTCGGCAGTCCCGCTTCCTATCTGGCGCATATGCAGATGCCGCGCGTGCTGAGCGAAACGCATTCCACGGTGCTGTTCCGTCCGATGCTGCTGGGCGGCGTCTTCAAGGGTTCGGGCAACACCGCTCCGGTCGGCGTCAAGGCAAGCTACAACCGCCAGGACATTGAGCGCAGTGCCCGCCGGCTGAACATTCCGCTGCTGATGAACCCGTTCTTCCCCATCAACACGTTGTTGATGATGCGCGCTGCCACGGTGGCGCATGAGGAGGAGATGCACTCGACCTACCTGGCTGCGGTGTACCGCGGCATGTGGGTCGATGGGCTGAACATGGGCGACAAGGACGTTTTGCTCGGAGTGCTGAAATCGGCCGGGCTGAACGGACCGCATCTGCTGGCGCGCACCGAGGAGCCGCATATCAAGCAGCGGCTCAAGGACACCACCGAGGAAGCCGTGGCGCGCGGCGTGTTCGGCGCCCCGACCTTTTTCGTCGGCGACGAGATGTTCTGGGGCCAGGACCGCATCGAGCAGGTGATCGAGGCCGCCAAGGCGTAAATTACGCCGGATTCTTGGCCGCGAACTGCCAGTAGAGCTCGCGCGCCCGCCGCCCGATCGGGCCGGGCTGCATGTCGCGATTCTCGTAGCGCGTGACCTGCATCACCTTGCCGTAATTGCCGGTGGAGAAAATCTCGTCGGCGGTGTCGAGCTCCTTGGGAGCCACCGTGCGTTCCTCGACCTTGATGCCGTCATCACGCAGCAACTGGATAACCCGCTGGCGGGTGATGCCGTTGAGGAAACAGCCATTATGCACCGGCGTAATCGCCACGCCGTCCTTGGTCAGGAACAGATTGGCGGTGAGGAACTCGGCGACGTTGCCGTCGGCATCCAGCACCACGCCGTTTCTAAAGCCGCGGCCTTCCACCTCGCGCAAGCCGCGGGCGGAATTGGGATAGAGCGCGGCGCCCTTGAGATCGGTCGGCGCCATGTCGGCGCGCGGGCGGCGGACGCTGTGCGCCAGGGTGGCGGAGAAATTGGGATCGGCCGGGAATGGCGAGAGATAGACGATCAGCGCGAATTGCGTGCTGTCGGGATCGGGATAGATGAAGCCGTCCTTGCCCCAGAACATCGGCCGGATATAGAGCTCGGCATCGGGCGGGAAGCGCTTGACCGCCTCGCGCGCCAGTTGCTCGATGGTCTTGGCGTCGACGGTCGGCTTCAGGCCCATGGCGATGGCGGAGCGGATGGCGCGTTCGCAATGGCGATCGAGATCGGGCACGCAGCGATCGAAGGCGCGGGCGCCGTCGAAAATCGTCGAGGCCAGCCACATGGCATGGTCCTTGATGCCGATGACTTGCGGATTGCCTTCATGCCATTTGCCGTCCCAATACGTCAGCGTGTCCATATATCGCTCCTTGCTCGTGCTTCACTGATAGCAGAGGGCGCAAAATTCTTCTGCTCTTGTTTGCCGTCCCGTCTATGCGGTGCATGCAAACTTGCCCATCGCCACAATCGCGACAATCAGCGGAAAAACGCTTCCTCGGGGATAACGCCATAGGCTGAACGGGCCCGGCCGCCGTGGTCGGACAGCCGCGCCATGGCGAGGAGCTGGGCCTTGAGTTGTGCCGCGGTCAATGCCGGCGCCGCCGCCAGCGTCCTGGTCGCCAGCGCCGTCACGCGCGCGGCGGCGAATTCGGCGCCTGAAACCGCTTCCTCGACATCGTCGAAGTTGCGCACCACCAGCCGTTCGGCCGGCGCCAGGACGTCGACCCGGCGCAGGCCCCAATTGGAGCGCACCGGCTGGCCGAGACCGTCGGCTGCCCCCACGGTCAGCACGTTGGGCAATCCGAGCGCCGCCGGGTAATAGGCGCGGTCGTCGATATCCTCACCGTCGCGGCCGGCGCTGACGATGGCGAGAATCTCGGGATGGGCGCGGAGCGCATCGGCAAACCCCTGCCAATCCTGCGCGCGGCGGCTGCCTAGGCCGACCAGCAGGATCTTGGCGCCATTCCGCGCGGCCAGTTCGATGGCGTCGGCCAATTTTTCCGGCTGGCTGCGCGGATAGCGCAGCGGGATGAGACGCAAAGGCGCCGCTTCGCGCAACAGCGCATGCGCCACCGACGTGCCGTGGCGGCCGGGATGGAAGGGCGACAGCGCCAGATTGAGATCGAACGGGCGCGGGTCGTTGTCCTCGAAGTCGAAACCCAGGATCGCGCCGTCGGGCGCGCGCGCCAGGCGCTCGGCGATGGCTGGCTGCAGGTAGTTCACGCCGGTATCGAGCAGCGCCACCGGCACGCCACCCGGATCGCTGCCGGCAGGGACCGGCGGATCGAACGGCAAGGTGCGGCCGGTCGGTTGCAGCGTCTCGTCGAGCAGCGCGACGGCATCGACGGCGCCATCGGCGCGATAGGCTAGGGCGCGGGCCTCGATGCGCTGGCAGTCGCGTTCGGCGCGGGCCTGCAGCACGGGCCGAGGCGGCTGTCCCGACACGGCCGGCCGGTCGAGCTCAACCACCACACGCTGCAAGGTTTGGCCGCTCGCCAGACGGCTGATTTGCAGCACGCCGCCGTCAGCGAGGCTGGCGGTCAGCCGCCAGCCCGTCAGGCCCAGCCCGAGATCGATCGGCTGGCTTTGCGGCGTGCTTGCTGCGTCATCCTTCAGTGCCGCGGCGACGCTTTCGGCCTGCGAAGCGGGACAGGCTGCCTGCAGGGCGCGCAGCGCCAGCGCTGCGTCCTGCTGCGGGTCGGCCCAGGCGGGACAGCAGATCAGCGCCGGGACAAAGGCGAAACGAGCCAGTCTCATGACGCCAGTATGCGCTTTGGAACGTGGCAGCGTCATGGTGAGGCTTTCGTTGCCGCCCCGCCTGTGGCAGAACACGGCGGCCATGGAACGACTTACCCTGCTTGACGGGCTGCGGCAGATCGCCGACGGCTACGACGCTTTCATTCTCGATCTCTGGGGCGTGCTGCATGACGGCAAGCAGCCTTATCCCGGCGTGGTCGATTGCCTGATGGCGATGAAACGCGCGGGCAAGAAGCGCGTCATTCTGTCCAATGCGCCCCGGCGCATCGAGCCGGTGATCGCGCGGCTTACCGAGATCGGCATTCCGCCGGAGGCCTATGACGGCATCATGACCTCGGGCCAGGACGCCTGGGAGCATCTGCAGATGCGCGGGCGATCGGCCGGCATTCCCTTCTATGCCCAGCTCGGCAAGCGCTGCTACTTCATCGGACCGGATCGCGACCTCGGCCTGCTGGAGAAAGTGGTGCATGAGCGCACCGATGATCCGCGCGCCGCCGATTTCTGCCTGTGCACCGGCATTGTCGAGCGCGATGACTTCCTCGATGCCTACGAGCCGGCCCTGAAGGCGCTGGCCAAGCGGGAGGTGCCGATGATCTGCGCCAATCCCGACCTGGTGGTGCGACATGGCGATAAGATGGAACTCTGCGCCGGCAGCCTGGCGGCCTTCTACGAGGAATTGCGCGGCACCGTGCTCTATCACGGCAAGCCGTTTCCCGACATTTACGATCATGTGTTTTCCCTGCTGGGCCATCCCGATCCGCAGCGCACTTTGGCGATCGGCGACAGTTTGCGCACCGACATGGGCGGGGCGCAGACCATCGGCATCGACGGATTGCTGATCACCGACGGCATCCATTCCGAGGAATTCGGCATTTCCGACGCCGGCGACATCGACATGGAAAGGGTGCGTGCGGCCTGCGACGATGAAGGCCTGTCGCCGCGCGCCGCCATGCGCCGGCTGGTGTGGTAACGCGGGCTTGACGGGTTTTTGATCGCTTGCGGCTGAACCGCCGCACCGTAAGCTTGCGAACAAGCAGTAAAGCCTGTGGAGAAGCCGTGGCCGAAGCTCCAATCCTGCGCCGCGAATGGCATTGGCAATTCGATCTGCCGCCGGAAAAGATCTGGCCGGTGCTGGCCGATACCGCCCGCTTCAACGAGGCCGCGAACGCGCCGACGTACCAGCTCGAGGAAATCGCCCAGCCCGACGGCACGGTGTTGCGCAAGGGCGCGGCCAGGGTCGCCGGCATGGCGATGGCGTGGGAAGAGAAGCCGTACGAGTGGGTGTTGAACAAGAGCTTCCGCCAGGTGCGCGAGTTCAGCCAAGGCCCGTTCAAGCGCTTCGGCCCGATCCTGCGGATCGAACCGGAAGGCTCGGGCAGCAAGGTCACCTACGCTTTCGAGGCGCAGCCCGCGACCCTGCTGGGGCGGCTGACCGGCGATTCGCTGATGCGCAAGGCCGGCGCCATCATCGAGCGGCTGGCCAAGGAAGCAGTGGGCTTCCTCAAGGGCCAAAGCGACGAGATGTTCGATTTCGCGGCCCCGACACCGCCGCAAGGCGCACGCGAGCGGGTCGATGCGGCTGTCGCCACGCTGGAACAAGGGCCATACGCGCATGGCCTGGCGCGCCGGCTGGGCAATCTGGTGCTGAACGGGCTGGAAATGGATGTCGGGCGTTTGCGGCCCATCGCGCTGGCACGACGCTGGAACGTGCCGGTGCGGCATGCGATCGAATTGTGTCTGGCGGCGGTGCGCGCCGGCCTGCTCGGCATGCGCTGGGATTTGCTCTGCACCTCTTGCCGCGGCGCCAAGCTCTCGGTCGGCACCCTCGATCAATTGCCGACCGGCGCGCATTGCGCGTCCTGCAACATCGATTATGAGCGCAATTTTGCGCGCAATGTCGAGCTGGTGTTCTTCCCCAACGCGGCGATCCGGCCGATCAATGCCGGTGGCTATTGCCTGTCCGGCCCGATGACGACGCCGCATGTGCTGGCGCAGCAGATCCTGAAACCGGGCGAAACGCGGCTGTTGGATATGGCATTGCCATCCGGCCCCTATCGCGTCCGAGCGCTGACCGGCGTCGAGGCGCTGGATTTCGAGCATGATGGCGGGGCGTTTCCCGATGTCGTTGCCACCAGCGACGGGTTTGCATTGCAGCCGGGAACGGCATCGGGCTCCGTCAATTTTATCAATCGCCGTGACAAGGAAACGGTGCTGCTATTGGAAAGCCGCGCCTGGGTCGCCGAGGCGCTGACGGCGCATCAGGCCACCATGCTGCAGGCTTTCCGTGATCTCTTCGCCCAGGCGACGTTGCGGCCGGGCGACGAGGCCGGCGTCGATCGCGTGACCTTGATGTTTTCCGACCTCAAGGGCTCGACCGAGCTGTATGAACGCCGGGGCGATGCCGCCGCCTACAATCTGGTGCGCGGGCATTTCGCCTATCTTGGATCGATCGTGCGCGATCACAACGGGGCGGTGGTGAAGACCATCGGCGATGCGGTGATGGCCGCGTTCGGCGATCCAGCCGATGCGGTGCGCGCGGCCATCGACATCCAGCGTCGCATCGGAGAGTTCAACGCGCAGCATCGCGCCGAAGGCGGGGCGGCGGAAGCGATCGTGGTCAAGCTCGGCATCCATCGCGGCGCTTGCATCGTGGTCAACCTCAACGAGCGGCTGGATTATTTCGGCTCGACCGTCAATCTCGCCGCCCGCCTGCAGGGCCAGAGCCAGGGCGCCGATCTGGTGCTGTCCACCGACATCGCCGAGGATCCGCAGGTGGCGCAGCTGCTGAACGAGTTGCCGCAACGGGAAGAGAGCGCGGTGCTGCGCGGCTTTGCGCGTGAGATTCCGTTCCGTCGGGTGATGCTGGAGTCTGCGGTTTAAGGCAGCGACCAGCGGCTGAAGAAATCCCAGATCAGATCGACGGCGCGGAACGGGTTCTTCGACGGGCCGCTATTGCCTTCGTTTTTCTGGAATTGGTTGAGGCTCCGTCAGCCGATCCGTCAGATGCTTGTCTTCC
>JAQSWP010000281.1 GCA_029266575.1 Alphaproteobacteria bacterium
TGTAATGAAAATCACGCTACCGGCCATATCTGGTACGGTTTGCGCCTACTGACACCAGGGGATTTAACATGGCCGAGAAGACCGACAAGCCCAAAGTTCCGACCGTTCCACTCTCCAAGATCATCGCCGAGATCGCCGCCAACACCGACATGCCGAAGAAGTCGGTTGTCGCTGTGGTTGACGAACTGGTCGGCCTGACCATCAAGAACCTGAAGAAGGGCAACAAGGTCCGCCTGACGGGCCTGGGCATTCTGCAGGTGCGCCGGCGTCCTGCCCGCATGGGCCGCAACCCGGCGACGGGCGAAGCCATCAAGATCAAGGCGTCGAAGAAGGTTGCCTTCCGCGTCGCCAAGGATCTGAAGGAAGCGGTTTAAGCTTTTTTTCTATTCGTTCGCGTCAGCGTTCATTCCGGCCGGCCGGCCCCTTACAGGGCTCGCCGGCCGGTTTGCGTTTGGAACCGCGGTCGGGCGGAAGGGTTTCTCCACCAAACCGGATTGGAGACCCCGATGACCGACATCAAGGACGCGCGCATCCTCATCATCGCCACCGATGGCTTCGAGCAGTCGGAGCTGGAAGTACCGCGTGACAAGCTCAAACAGGCCGGCGCCAAGGTGACCGTCGCCTCGCCCAGCGGCGACCAGATCTGCGGCTGGGAAAAAGACGACTGGGGCCGCCCGGTGCCGGTCGATACCGCGATCTCCGCCGTCAGCCCGCAGAATTACGACGCGTTGGTAATTCCCGGTGGCCAGATCAATCCCGACAAGCTGCGGGTGGATCAGGGCGCCATGACGCTGGTGAAGGATTTTCTGAAAAGCGGCAAGCCGGTTGCCGCCATTTGCCACGGGCCGTGGCTGCTGGTCGAGGCCGATGCCCTGCGCGGGCGCGACGTGACGTCCTATCACTCCATCCGCCGCGACGTGGAGAATGCCGGCGGCAACTGGATCGACAAGGAAGTGGTGGTGGATCAGGGCATCATTACCAGCCGCTCGCCGAAGGATCTCGACGCCTTTGTGAAGAAGATCATCGAGGAGGTCGAAGAAGGCAAGCATGCGCCAAGACGCGCTGCGGAATAGATTTCTCCGTCTTGCCAAAGCGGTCCGCCGATTGCCACAATGCTGCAAAGCATAGTGGAGGGGCGGTGAATGGCGACGGTCAAGAAGGGCATCAAGGAGTTGTGCGCCGAAGCGGAACGCGAGATCGAAACCTTGACGGTCGAGCAGGCGCTGGCGCTGGCCAATGACGCTAAGGTGCAGCTGATCGACATCCGCGACATTCGCGAGCTGTGGCGCGAAGGCGGCATTCCCGGCGCCTATCACGCCCCGCGCGGCATGCTGGAATTCTGGGTCGATCCCGCCAGCCCCTACGCTAAGGAAGTCTTCCAGTCGGGCAAGAAGTACGTGTTCTTCTGCGCCGGCGGCCTGCGCTCGGCCCTGGCGGCCAAGACGGTGCAGGACATGGGCCTAACGCCGGTTGCCCATATCCAGGGTGGCTACGGCGCCTGGCGCGAGAAGGGCGGCCCGACCGTGGCGATCGAGCAGAAGAAGTAACTTAGGCCGCCACCACCTCGACCTCGACGCCGTGCAGCGCGGTGCTCTCGCCCATGTCGGTGCGCAGGCCGGGGTTGAGCGCGTTGACGTTCAGCCCGGCGGACGAGGTGCGGGTCCAGCGCGTCTTGTGGGTCAGAGCCGTACCCGGCGGCACGATGTCGGCTACACGCAGCGTATGGGGCAGGGCGGCGAGATCGTTGCGCACCATTACCGCCTGCCCGTCGCGCAACTGGCGCAAGGCGGCGTCGTCGGGATGCAGGAAAATCGTTTCCGACCCCAGCAGTTCGCGAATGCGCGGATCGTTGCCGTAGCTCGAATTGAGCAGCCACGGACCGGCCGGCGACAGCAGGCGCAGCGCGCCGTTGCCGGCCGGCGCATCGGCCTGCGGTGAGGGTGCGCGCGGCAGGCCCATCGATTGCGCCTTCTCCGACGCCATCTCGATCTTGCCGCTGGGCGTGTCGAATTTCAGCGCTTCATGCAAAATGACGGGCTCGTCGCTGATCGGTATCGTGCCGACCGCTTGCAACTGCTCGAAGGTCAGGCCCGGTTTGAAGCGTGGCAATTGCGCGGCGATGATATCGGCGTCGCTTTCGTACAGTGCCGGGTCGTCGTAGCCCATGGCGCGGGCGAGGCGGCGGAAGATTTCCTGGTTGGGCAGCGATTGGCCCAACGGCTCCATCACCTTGGCCTGCGCGCCCAGCGACAGATGGAAATAGGAGCCGACCAGATCGTCGAATTCGAGGAAGCTGGAAGCGGGCAGCACGTAATCGGCATAGCGCGCGCTGTCGGTCTCGAACAGGTCGACAACCACCGTGAACAGATCGTCACGCTTAAGCGCCCGGTGCAGCCGGCGCTGGTCGGGCACCGAGGCGGCAATGTTCATGTTCCACACGAACAGCCCGCGCGACCTGTTGGCGTCCTCGAGGTGCTTCGCCAGATCCATGTGGCTGATCTTGGGAACCGGCGTGGCGGCGAGCTGCGGCGCTGAAAGACTGCCCATGTCGAGCTTGCGCGTCGCGCCCTTGCCGTTGAGGTAGTAGATGCCGGCGCCCGGCTTGCCGATATTGCCGGTGGCGGCCGGCAGCAGGGCGCAGGCGCGGATGATGTTGCCACCCTGTGGCTGGCGTTGCAGCCCTTGGCCCAGCCACAAAAGCGAGCGGCCCCTGCCATAGATTTGCGCCGTCTTCTCGATCGTCCCGGCGGGCACGCCGGTCTGTGCCTCGGTCCATGCCGGCGTGCAGGGCCTGGCCAGTTCTGCGATCTCGTCCCAGCCCACGGTATGGGCGTCGATGAATTCGCGATCGATCAAACCGTCGCGGATCAGCACATGCAGCAGCCCATAAGCCAAAGCCGCGTCGCTGCCGGGTCGCAATTGCAGGTGGATGTCGGCGATGGCGGCGCTGTCGGTCCGCACTGGGTCGACCACGATCTTGGTGCCGCGCGCTTCGGGAAGCCAGTATTTATGCGCGTGCGGCGCCGAAGCCGAGGGGTTGACGCCCCA
>JAQSWP010000107.1 GCA_029266575.1 Alphaproteobacteria bacterium
CGGCTTGTCTGGCGCGGCGATGGTGAGGCCGCGGATTTCGACTTGGGCGCTCGCTGGTAAAGCCAGCAGCGCTACAGCTAGTGCAATCGCAACGCGCTTCATTTGCCCGACCGCGTACGCGCGACCGCATCCTTCCAGCCGGCATAGAGCTTCTCGCGCTGTTCCATCGCCATCGCCGGCGCAAAGCCTTTGTCCTTGCGCCAGATCGAGGCGAGCTTGGCGGCGTCGGGATAGACGCCGGCATAGAGTCCGGCCAGGAAGGCGGCGCCCAAAGCCGTCGTCTCGGTGACGGCGGGGCGTTCGACCGGCACGTCGAGCATGTCGGCCAGACGCTGCATCAACCAATCGTTGGCCACCATGCCGCCGTCGACACGCAGCGCCACCGGCTTGGCGGCGCCATCGGCGGTCATGGCCTCGATCAGATCGCGTGTCTGGTAGCAGACGGCATCCAAAGTGGCGCGCACGATCTCGGCCACGCCGCTGTCGCGCGTCAGGCCGAGAATGGCGCCGCGAGCATGCGGATCCCAATAAGGCGCGCCCAGGCCGGTGAAGGCCGGCACCATATAGACCTGGCTTTCGGGCGAGGCCGATTGCGCCAAGGTCTCGGTGTCGCCCGAGGCTTGAATGATCTTCAGCCCGTCGCGCAGCCATTGCACGGCGGCGCCGGCGATGAAGATGCTGCCCTCCAGCGCGTAGCAGGCCTGGCCGGCGAAGCGATAGGCGATGGTGGTGAGCAGCCGGTTGCGCGAGGTGATGGCGTCGGCGCCGGTGTTGAGCAGCACGAAGCAGCCGGTGCCGTAGGTGCTCTTGATCATGCCGGGCTCGAAACAGGCCTGGCCGATCGAGGCTGCCTGCTGGTCGCCCGCCATGCCGGTGACGGGAATCGGCATGCCGAGGAAATCGGCGGTGGTGACGCCGAACTCGCCGAAATTGTCGACCACCTCGGGTAGCACTGCGGCCGGAATGCGCAAGAGCTTCAGCAGCTCCTCGTCCCATGCCTGCTTGTGGATGTCGTAGAGCATGGTGCGCGAGGCATTGGTGGCGTCCGACAGATGCGCCTTGCCGCCGGTCAGCCGCCACAGCAGGAAACATTCGATGGTGCCGAACGCCAGCTCGCCGCGCTCGGCGCGGATGCGCAATTCGGAGGAATGCTGCAGCAGCCAGGCGAGCTTGGTGGCGGAGAAATAGGGATCGATCAGCAGGCCGGTGCGCGACCTGACCGTCTCTTCCAGCCCGCTCGAGCGCAACTGGTCGCAGAAATCTGCCGTGCGGCGGTCCTGCCAGACAATGGCGTTGTGCACCGGCTGGCCGGTGGCGCGGTCCCACAGCACCACCGTCTCGCGCTGGTTGGTGATGCCGATGGCGGCGATGTCGATGGCGGAAATGGAAGAGCGGGCAATGGCGTTGCGGCAGACATCGACCGTGGCGCGCCAAATCTCCTCGGCATCGTGCTCGACCCAGCCGGGCCGCGGATAGATCTGGCGCAATTCCTGCTGCGCCATGCCGATCGACGCGCCCTCGGCGTCGAAGATCATGGCCCGGGTCGAGGTGGTGCCCTGGTCGATGGCGAGGACGTAACGTTTGCTGCTCATCGCCGGTCCCGCTGTGGAAGATTCCGAACTATAGGCGATTGCGGCGGTGGGCGGCCATCCACTCCGACAGCGCCTGCCGCTGCCCCTCGTCAAGGCGCAGGCCTTCCTTGGTGCGTCGCCACAGAACATCCGGAGCTTCGATCGCCCATTCCTGGCGCATCAGCCAGTCGACTTCGCGTTCGTAGAGCGCCCCGCCGAAATGCCGGCCGAGATCCTCAGGCCTGTGCGCGCCGTCCAGGATGCGGTTGGCGTGGCTGCCGTGCCGCCGCGCCAAAGTGCGCAGATAGTCGGGCGGCAGGGCGGGATGGCGCGTCACCAGCGCGCCGACGAAAGCCTCGAACTCCAGGCCCAGATCGCCGCCCGGCAGCGGGCCCTGCGCCGTCCAGTCGGGCCCCATCGCCGGATAGAACGGCTTCAATTTATGCAGCGCCCGCTCGGCCAGCTCGCGATAGGTGGTGATCTTGCCGCCATAGACCGACAGCAGCGGCGTCGCTTCGTTCGCCGCGTCCAGCTCGAACACGTAATCGCGGGTCACGGCGGAAGGATTGTCGGAGCCGTCGTCATAGAGCGGTCGCACGCCGGAATAGGTCCACACCACGTCCTTGGGCGTCACCGGCCTGGCCAGATAGTCGGAGGCGATGGCGCAGAGATAGTCGATCTCCTCATTGGTGATCTTCACGTCGCGCGGCTCGCCCTGATACGGCACGTCGGTGGTGCCGATCAGCGTGTAGTCGTTCTGGTAAGGGATGACGAAGACGATGCGGTTGTCGCGGTTCTGCAGGATGAAGGCGTGCTCGCCGGCATGCTGGCGCGGCACCACGATATGGCTGCCTTTGACCAGCCGCACGTTGTTGCCGGGCTTCACGCCCGACAGCGCGTCGAACAGATGCCGCACCCAGGGCCCGGCGGCGTTGACCAGGCCACGGGCGAAGATCTCGCGCTCCTGCCCGCTCTGCAGATCGCGCAAGGAGACGCGCCACAGCTCGCCGTCGCGGCTCGCCGCCAAACACTGCGTGCGCGGCAGGATCGTTGCCCCCTTCTCCCGCGCCTGCATCAAATTGAAAATCACCAGCCGCGCGTCATCGACCCAGCAATCGGAGTAGACGAAGCCCTTGGTATAGCGCTCCGCCAGGCCGACGCCCCATGGCGTGCCGGCAAGCTTCACTCCTTTGGACTTGGGCAGGCTCATGCGCCCGCCGAGACGGTCGTAGAGGAACAGGCCGATCCTGATCATCCACGAGGGGCGCAGATGCGGCTCGTGCGGCAGCACGAAGCGCAGCGGCCATATGATGTGCGGCGCCTTGCGCAGCAGCACCTCGCGCTCGGCCAGCGATTCGCGCACCAGGCGGAACTCGTAATATTCCAGATAGCGCAACCCGCCATGGATCAGCTTGGTCGAGGCCGACGAGGTGGCGCCGGCGAAATCGGCCATCTCGCACAGGCCCACATTCAGCCCGCGTCCCGCAGCGTCGTTGGCGATGCCGGCGCCGTTGATGCCGCCGCCGACGATGAAAAGATCGAAAGGCTGCTCGCGCGTTCCCGCCATCGCCTAGTCCCTGGCGGTCCTGGCCGGGTCGAGTTCGGCGAACAGCGGCCAATGGTCGGAGCCCAGCGCCTGGTTGTCGATCCAGGCTTTGGTCAATCCGGGCGCCAGATGCGGCGAGACGAGAATATGGTCGATGCGGCCCTCGCGCGGGAAGCTCTCGGCGTATTCGTCGTTGCCCAAATGGGTCCAGGCGTCGACGAATTGGTCTTGCCCCACCATGCGGCCATAGAACTTGCTGATGTGGCCGGCGATCAGCGGATATTCCGGATCGGCGGGCGAGAAATTCATGTCGCCCATGATCACCGCCGCTTCCGGCATCTTTGGCGGCGCGCCCTGGAAGATGAAATTCGGGCCGGCGCCAATATCCCACGGGCTGCCGTTGACCGGCGCCTGGCGCACGAAATCGAGCAGGTCATGGACCTGCGGCGTGCGCTGGGTGTCGGAAACGTGCGAGAGATGCACCGAATAGACGCGCAAGGACAGGCCGGGCGCGTCGATCACCGCCTCGATGGCGCCGCGCTGCAGGTCGAACTGGTTGGCGAGCGCATGATGCGGCAGCGGAAGCAGGCGCACCGAGCGGATCGGCCAGCGGCTCAGGATCATGTTGCCGAAAGTGCGACGGCGATTGACGACCTTGCCGTCGGCTCCGGTGGAGCTGCCGTCGATATCGAATGGCCCATAGAACGCGTAATGCCGGTTCAGCGCCTTGGCGATCGTGGCAGCCTGATCCTCGTAGCCGTTCTGCGGCCAGCCCTGCACCACTTCCTGGCAGGCGATGATATCGGCCTGCTCGACGGTGCGGGCTATGCGCTCGACATCGTATCTATGATCGGCGCCGACGCCGTAATGGATGTTGTAGGTGCAAAAAAGCATGGAATCCGTTGATGTTCAGCAGGCGCGCCCGACAGCAGGTGCGAGGCCATCCTAGACCAGGCGGCGGCCGGATTCCTTGTCGAAGACGTGCAGCCGCGTCGGGTCCGCCGAGAGCGGCAGGACCTCGCCGGGCTGGCATTTGGCGGTGCCGGGCAGGCGCAAGGTGACGTCGGCATCGGCGGCCACGAAGCGGCCGTGCACCAGCGTGTCGGCGCCCAAGGGCTCGACCATGTCGACTCTCAGATCGACGTGGCTGCCGCCGCCAGCATCGGGCTTCAGATGCTCGGGCCGGATGCCCAGCGTGACCTCGCGCCCGTCCTGCCCGCCCAGCGCCTGCGCCAGATCGAGAGCGGCGGAAGAGGAGCCGCCAATCGCCACCTTGGCGCCGCCGGAGGACAGCGTCGCGGGCAGGAAATTCATCGCCGGCGAGCCGATGAAACTTGCGACATAGGTGGTGGCGGGATGGTCGTACACGTCCAGCGGCGAGCCGATCTGCTCGGCGACGCCGGCGTTCATCACGATCAGCCGGTCAGCCAGCGTCATGGCCTCGACCTGGTCGTGGGTAACGTAGATGCTGGTGGTGCCGAGCTGGCGCTGCAGCTTCTTGATTTCAAGCCGCATCTGCACGCGCAATTTGGCGTCGAGGTTGGACAGCGGCTCGTCGAACAGGAACACGGCCGGCTCGCGCACGATGGCGCGGCCCATGGCGACCCGCTGGCGCTGGCCGCCGGAGAGCTGACGCGGCTTGCGCTGCAGCAGGTGCGAGAGTTCGAGCGTCTTGGCCGCCTTCTGCACGCGCTGGTCGATCTCTTCCTTCGACATGCGGCGGATCTTCAGGCCGTACGCCATGTTCTGGTACACGCTCATATGCGGATAGAGCGCGTAGTTCTGGAACACCATGGCGATGTCGCGGTCCTTGGGCTCGAGCTTGTTGACGACGCGGTTGCCGATGGAGACTTCGCCGCCGGTGATCTGCTCCAGCCCGGCCACCATGCGCAGCAAAGTGGACTTGCCGCAGCCGGAGGGGCCGACGATGACGATGAACTCGCCGTCCTTGATCTCCATGTCGATGCCATGGATGACTTCCAGATCGCCGTAGCTCTTGCGCACGCCGCGCAGGCTTACCTCAGTCATGCCTCTTGCTCCCGTCCCCGCGCATTGGCTTCGCCCTTACTTGTCCGCATCGACCAGGCCACGCACGAACTGGCGCTGCATGAAGACCACGATCAGCACCGGCGGCAGCATGGCCAGCATGCCGGCGGTCATGATCAGGTTCCATTGCGGCACGCCGTCGACCACGTTGGCCTGGCGCGATGCGGTCATGACGATGGTGTAGAACTCTTCCTTGGTGGTGATCAGCAGCGGCCACAGATACTGGTTCCAGCCGTAGATGAACTGGATCACGAACAGGGCGGCGATCGAGGTGCGGCTCATCGGCAGCAGGATGTTCCAGAAGAAGCGCAGCGGGCCCGCGCCATCGACCCGGGCGGCTTCGGCCAGCTCCTCCGGCACCGACAGGAAGAACTGGCGGAACAGGAAAGTCGCCGTGGCCGAGGCGATCAGCGGCAGGATCAGGCCCGAATAGCTGTCCAGCATGCCAAGGGCGGCCACCACGCCGTAGGTCGGCACGATGCGCACCTCGACCGGCAGCATCAGGGTGACGAAGATCATCCAGAAGAAAGTCATGCGGAACGGGAAGCGGAAATAGGTGACCGCATAGGCGGCGATGATCGAGATCGCAATCTTCCCGATGCAGACGCCCAGCGCCATGATCAGGCTGTTCATCATGATGCGCCATTGCGGCATGCGCGAGGCCTGGCCGAAGCCTTCGAACAGCACCGTGTAGTAGTTGTCCAGCATCTTCGTTCCGGGCAACAGCGGCACCGGCGAGCGCAGCATGGTCTCGGCATCGTGGGTGGAGGCGACGAAGGTCATCCACACCGGAAAGGCGATCAGCAACAGGCCCATGATCAGGATGGCGTGGGCCATCACGGTCAGCCAGGGACGGTTCTCGACCATGATGCGCCCCCCTAGTAGTGGACTTTCCGCTCGATGAAGCGGAACTGGATGAAAGTGAAGGCCACGATGATGGCGATCAGGATGACCGACTGCGCCGCCGAGCCGCCGAAATCCTGGCCGCGGAAGCCATCGTTATAGACTTTGAACACCAGGATTTCGGTGTCCTTGCCCGGCCCGCCCTTGGTCAGCGAATCGATGATGCCGAAGGTGCCGAGGAGCGCGTAGATCGTGTTCACCACCAGCAGGAAGAAGCCGGTCGGCGACAGCAGCGGGAAGATCACGGTCCAGAAGCGCCGGCCGGGGCCGGCGCCGTCGATCGCGGCCGCTTCGATCAGCGATTTGGGGATCGATTGCAGTCCGGCGAGGAAGAACAGGAAATTGTAGCTGATCTGGTTCCAGCAGGCGGCGGCGACCACCAGGATCATCGCCTGGTTGCCGTTGAGCTGGTGGTTCCACTCGATGCCAATCGCGTTCAGCGAATAGGCCAGGATGCCGACCCGCGGATTGAACATGAAGCCGAACAGCACGCCGGCGACGGCCGGCGCCACGGCATAGGGCCACACCAGAAACGTCTTGTAGCCGGTGGAGCCGCGAATGGTGCGGTCGGCCATCACCGCCAGCAGCAGCGACAGCGCCAGGCCGATCCCGGCCACCAGGAAGCTGAACACGGCGGTGTTCCAGAAGGCGTGCCCATAGGTCGGATCTTCGAACAGCCGCTCGAAATTGCGGAACCAGACGAAGCGCGAATTGCCGCCGAAGCTGTCTTCCAGCAGCAGCGACTGCCAGATCGCCTGACCCGAGGGCCAGAAGAAGAAGATGATGGTCACCGCGATCTGCGGCGCCAGCAACAGGTATGGCAGCGTTTTGTGGTTGAACGTCGCGCGCTTGATCATCGCCGGATGACTATGCCCCCAAGCAAATCGCCCTCCCCCGCGAAAAAACGGGAGAGGGCGGCGTTCTACAAACGGCTTACTTGTTGGCCGCCTCGAAGTCGCGCAACAGCTTGTTGCCGCGCTCCTGGGCGGAGTCCAGAGCCTGCTTGGCGGTCTTGGCCCCCGACCAAACCGCTTCCAGCTCCTCGTCGACCACATCGCGGATCTGCACGAAGTTGCCGATGCGCAGGCCCTTCGAATTATCCGTCGGCGGATTGAGCGTCAGCTGGTTGACGGCGACGTCGCGGCCGGGATTCTTCTCGTAGAAGCCCTGCTTCTTGGACAGCTCGTAGGCGGCAACGGTGATCGGCACGTAGCCGGTCTGCTGATGCCACTTGGCCTGCACTTCCGGGCTCGCCAGATAGGAGAAGAACTTGGCGACGCCCTTGTACTCTTCCTTGGGGCGGCCGTTCAGCACCCACAGCGTGGCGCCGCCGATGATCGAGTTCTGCGGCTTGGCAGCGACCTCCGGATCGTACGGCATCATCGTGATGCCAACCTTGCCCGCGCCGATGGCTTTCTCGATACCGGCCGCGGAGCCCGACGAGCCGATATGCATGGCGCACTCGCCCGAGTTGAACAGCGCCGTCGACTTGCCTTCACGGCCGCCATAGACGAACACCTTGTCCTTGCCCCAGTCGGCCAGGCGCTGGATGTGCTTGACGCGGGCCGGATCGTTGATCTGCAGCTGGATATCGGTGCCGCCGAAGCCATTGGCCTTGGTGGCGAAAGGCTTGTTATGCCAGGCGCCGAAATTCTCGATCATGGTCCAGGTCTGCCACTGCGGCGTGAAACCGCATTTGGCGCCGGACGCCACCAGCTTCTTGCCCATCTCGCCGACTTCCTGCCAGGTCTTGGGCGGCTTGTTGGGATCGAGACCGGCCTTGGTGAACATCTCCTTGTTCCAGTAGAACACCGGCGTCGAGGAGTTGAACGGCATGGAAAGCAGCTTGCCGTCGGTGGTCGAGTAGTAGCCATAGACCGGGCCGATATAGGCCTTGGGATCGAACGGCTCCTTGGCATCGGCCATCAGCTGATAGATCGGATAGACGGCGCCCTTTGCCGCCATCATGTTGGCGGTGCCGACTTCGAACACCTGCACGATGTGCGGCGCCTGTTTGGCGCGGAAGGCGGCAATGGCGGCCGTCAGGGTCTCGGTGTAGGAGCCCTTGTAGACGGCGTTGACCTTGTATTCCTTCTGCGACTTGTTGAAGTCCTCGGCCAGCGCATTGGTCACTTCGCCGAGATTGCCGCCCATGGCGTGCCAGAATTCGATCTGGGTCTGGGCCTGCGCCCCACCGACCGACAGCCCGAACGCGAGCGCCGAAACGGCCGTTAAAGTTGTCATCCGCATCTTGAGAAGCCTCCCTCATTGAACCGCGGCCAAACTGGCGGCGCGCAGTAACTGCGTCATGGCAGTTTTGTTAAATTATTGTGACAGATAACCATAGGGCGCAAGCGGAGCAACCGCAATCTTGCGACGCAACTAGCCTGGAAGCGCGCTCAATACGACGTCCGGCGCATCGGTAATGATGCAATCGGCTCCCAGTGCCCGCAGCGCAGCAGCCTTGGGGCCCTCGTTGATGGTGTAGACGCCAAGCAGGTATCCGGCTGACTTTACCGCCGCCATCTGTTCGGGCTTCACTTTGTGCCCGTTGGTGTTGATGCCGACGGCGCCCACCGCCTGGGCCCGCTCCCGCCACGGCCCTTCGATCCGCTCGAAGATGGAAAAACGCGGATAATGCGGCCCTTTCTGCTGCGCTGCAGCAAGACAGGTATCCTTAAAGCTGGACAATAAAGGCGTCGGCAGGTCGGACGGCCAGATCCGGTCGAGCACCTCGACCACCGCTTGGGCAGTCTCCTCTTCGCGGCCCGGACAGGGCTTGATCTCGATATTGGCGCCCAGCCCCAGTTCCCGTAACAGGGCGATGGTTTCCTCGAAATCAGGCACGCGCTGATCGCGGAACGAGGGACCGAACCACAGCCCGGCATCGAGCTTGCGGATCGCCTCGTAGCTGGTCTCGGCCACCATCGCCTCGATGCCGGTGGTGCGCTTGAGCGAAGCGTCGTGCATCAGCACCAGCCGATTGTCCGAGGTCAGTTTGACGTCGAACTCGACCCAGGGCGCGCCGCGCTTTTTGGCTTCGCGGAAAGAGGCCAGCGTGTTTTCCGGCGCGTAGGCCGAGGCCCCGCGATGGCCGACGATCAGAGGCAGCTCCAGTGGCTTCATGATGCCTTCTTGGCTGATGGCGAAAAGCGCGGGATGATGGCCGAGGCTGAAGCGGCTCACAAGCCGGTTTGGCGTCCCACCCACAGCCCAATCCGAGCCATGCCCGCCACTCCCTTTTCCCTCAAAGGTAAAACCGCGCTGGTCACCGGCGGCGGCCGCGGCCTGGGCTTCGCCATGGCGCAGGGCCTGGCGCGGGCCGGCGCCCAGGTGTTCATCAACGGCCGCGACCGCAAGGCGCTGGAAGCGGCGGCGGAGAAGCTCACGGGCAAGGCGGAAGCTCTGGCTTTCGACATCAACGACGAGGCCGCCGCGCGCCGCGCGCTCAAGACGCTGGAGAAGCAGGGCGGCCAGATCGACATCCTGATCAACAATGTCGGTCAGCGCGACCGCCGCTCGCTGGAGGCGCTGGCGCCGGAGGATTTCACCCGCCTGCTGCAGGTCGATCTGGTGGCGGCCTTCGGCCTGTGCCGGCTGCTCGCGCCCGGCATGAAGACGCGCAAGTTCGGCCGCATCATCAACGTCACCTCGATCATCGCAGCACTGGGCCGCGCCGGCGATCCGGGCTATGCCGCGGCCAAGGCCGGGCTCGAGGCGCTGACGCGTTCGCTGGCGGCCGATCTTGGCGCGCATGGCATCACCGTCAACGCCATCTCGCCAGGCTTCTTCGCCACCGAGACCAATCAGGCAATGCTGGACGATCCCAAGATCGGCCCACCCTATGCGCGGCGCGTACCGCTGGGCCGCTGGGGCAGACCGGATGAAATCGCCGGTGCGGCCGTGTTCCTTGCCAGTGACGCGGCATCCTATGTTAATGGTCACACGCTGATCGTCGATGGCGGAGTCAGCGCGACCTTGGGGATTCTTTAATGTCGAAACTGCGTTCTCGTCTGTTGTGCATTGCCGCCGCATTGTTGATCGCACTGCTGCTGCCCGCTCTCGCCCAGGCCGCCGAAGGCGCACCGCAGGTCGACGGCAAGGGGCTGGGCCTGATCTGGGTGGTGCCGTTCGCCGGCATGCTGCTGTCGATCGCCATCATGCCGCTGGCCACACCGCAATTCTGGCATCACCATTTCGGCAAGGTGGCGGCGTTCTGGTCGCTGGCGTTCGTGGTGCCTTTCGCGCTGACCCAGGGCTTTGGCGTCGCGCTCTACGAAGTGCTGCACACGCTGGTGCTGGAATACATCCCCTTCATCCTGCTGCTGTTCGCCCTGTTCACCGTGGCGGGTGGCGTGCACATCAAGGGGAACCTGAAGGGCTCGCCGGCGCTCAACACCGGCTTGCTCGCCGTCGGCACGGTAGCGGCCGGCTGGATGGGCACCACCGGCGCCTCGATGCTGCTGATCCGTCCGATGCTGCGTGCCAACGACAACCGCCGCCACAACGTGCATGTGGTGGTCTTCTTCATCTTCCTGGTGGCCAATATCGGCGGCTCGATGACGCCGCTCGGCGATCCGCCGTTGTTCCTGGGCTTTCTCAAGGGCGTCGATTTCTTCTGGCCGACAATCCATCTGGCCGCCCCGACCTTGCTGTGCGCGCTGATCCTGCTGGC
>JAQSWP010000108.1 GCA_029266575.1 Alphaproteobacteria bacterium
CGCCGATCAGCTTCAGCACGTCGCCGCCTTCTTCGTGCACGGCGGCGATGACCGCCTCGGCATAGTCGTTCAGCAGCGGGATGATCTCTTCCGGTGCCGCTGTATCGGTGATGGTGGTGAAGCCGCGCAGATCGGAGAACCACAGCACGGCGCCGATACGCTCGCTGACGCCGCGCGTGATCTGACCTGCCAGAACCCGCCTGCTGGCATCGCGGCCGAGATAGACTTCCGCCACCGTGCCGACGATCCAGGTCAGCGCCGCCGCTTTGGTCGCCAGACCGAGGGCCGGCACCAGCTGGCGCATGGCTTCAAGCGTTTCGGGGGAGAAGCCCCCAGGGGCATCGGTGGTCCATGTGGAATAGAAGGCGTCCATTCCTCCCAAAGTGCCTTCGCGCGCAAAGCGCTGGATCAGCGCCAGATGCCCGGTATGGCCTTTCGCCATCAGTTCCGGCAGCAGCGCAAATTGCGAAATGCTCTGCTCGTCTAGTCGCGTATGGAATTCCTCGCTGCCATCCTCCAGCATGCGGAAGAGGATCGAGCGCCGCCACGTGTCGCCTGTGTTGCCGCTGTCGCTTGAGCCGTATTCGACGACGGCGTCCGTTACAGACCCATCGCTGCGCCAGTGATAGGCACGGCCTTCCCAGGTCGGGTGCAGCGTATCCATCAACGTCACCGCCCGCGTCAGGCGCAGCCCGATCGCGTTGCAGCGCTCGGCAAAGCCGGTCAGCAGGTCGAGCTCGCTCATATTGTCCAGGCCGGCGCGGGCCAGCCACGCGAAGATGCCGGTGCTATCCTGTATTTTCATGGGCGATCCTTTTGTCCACGCGCCACAATAAGCGGAATTTGCCGGGTTCGCAGTCCGACACCGAACCGCTAATCTCCTGCCATGACCGCCGACCCCTCGCCCTTCCCGTCCAAACCGGCTGCGCCGCCGGAGGCGCCAGCGCGCAATCCGGGCTTCTTCGGGCCCATACCGCATCTGGAAGGCAAAGCGATGAGCGCCATCCGGCTGGGATGGAACGTCGTGCTGTCGGCGACGATCGGCATCATGATCGGGGGCGTCGGCAGCTGGTTCGCGCGCGGCTTCATCGAGGCTGCCATCGGAGTGATAGTTTCACCGTCCCCCAAGAACGCAGCAGCGATCGAGCGACAATGGCCAAGGCGAAGCAGAAGAAATCCCGCACACCGGCAAGGAAAAAAGCCGCGTCCAAAAAGCCTGCCCGGAAAGCGGCGAAGGCGGTCAAACGCAAGGTTGCGAAGAAGGTCGCCGCGAAAAAGATAATCGTCAAAAAGCCGGTGAAGGCCGTTCGCCGCCTTGCCGCGCCGACTCTCGTCAAGGCCGCATCGCCCAAAGTCGCCGCTGCCGGCCTCGAAAAGCTGCATGATCTGATTGCCCAGGCGCGCAAAGCCGGCGCCGATTCTTCCGACGCGCTGTTCGTGGAAGGCACGCAAGTCTCGGTCGCCTGGCGCATGGGTGCGCGGGAGAAGCTGGAGCGCTCGGAAGGCCATGATCTCGGCCTGCGCGTGTTCGTGGGCAAGCGCCAGGCCATGGTCTCGACCAACGATTTCTCCAGGCAGGCTTTGGCCGATCTGGCGCAGCGCGCCGTCGCCATGGCGCGGGCGGTGCCGGAAGATCCGTGGTGCGGCATCGCCGATCCGGATCAGCTCGCGACGTCGTGGCCGTCGCTCGATCTGGTCGATCCGAAAGAACCGACGGCTGAACATCTGCTGGCCCTGTGCGAGGAGGCCGAGGATGCCGCCCGCGCGGTGAAGGGCGTGACCAACTCCGAAGGCGCCGATGCCGGCTGGTCGCGCAGCCACGTCGCCATCGTCGCCAGCAACGGCTTCGCCGGCGCCTACGAGCGGGGCGGCTATTCGCTGTCGGCCTCGGTCATCGCCGGCGCCGACACCGGCATGGAGCGCGACTACGAGTGGACCAGCGCGGTCTACGAGAAGGACATGATGGACGCGGCCAAGGTCGGGCGCACGGCAGGCAGGCGTGCCGTGGCGCGGCTCGATCCCAAAGTGCCGAAAAGCGGCAAGGCGCCGGTGGTGTACGATCCACGCGTTTCGGGCGGCATGCTGGGGCATCTGACCGGCGCCATCAACGGCAAGGCGATCGCCCGCGGCACCTCGTTCCTGAAAGACAAGCTCGGCAAGCAGGTCTTCGCCAAAGGTTTGCGCGTGATCGACGATCCGCACAGGAAGCGCGGCCTGCGCTCGCGGCCCTTCGATGCCGAAGGCCTGCCGACCACAAAGCGCAACCTGATCGAGGACGGCGTGCTGACCACCTGGCTGCTGGATCTGGCTTCGGCCTGGCAGCTCAAGATGGCGCCGACCGGGCATGCCTCGCGCGGCACCTCGGGCCCGCCCTCGCCCTCCGCCGGCAATCTGTCATTGGCGCCCGGCAAGCTGTCGCCCAAGAAACTGATCGCCGGCATCAAGTCGGGCCTGTACATCACCGACCTGATCGGCTTCGGCGTCAATGGCGTCACCGGCGACTACAGCCGCGGCGCGTCGGGCTTCTGGATCGAGAATGGCGAACTGGCCTATCCGGTCAGCGGCCTGACCGTCGCCGGCAATCTCAAGGACATGTTCCTGCATATGACCCCGGCCAGCGATCTGGTCTACAAGAGCGGTGCGGATGCGCCGACCCTGCGCATCGATGGCATGACCGTAGCAGGCCAGTGAGCCTGCTTGTCCGGGAACCGATTACCATTGTGGTGCGTCTTATGTCGATGATGCGTCTGTCCGCCCTGCTGTCGCTCGTCCTGTTGTCTGGTTGCGCCGCCCAAGCGCAGCAGAACACCACCATCACCGGCTCCGGCATCGATGCCTCGGGCCAGCCGGTGTCGGCAGCGCTGGACGAAAGCGCTTTCCGCGCCTGCGTGCTGAATTTGCAGTCCAACGCCATGGCGCGCGGCATTCCGCAGAACGTGGTGCAACACGCTTTCGCCACCATAACGACGGCCGATGCCAGGGTGATCGAGCTCGACCGCCGCCAGCCCGAATTCCTGCTCAGTTTCTGGCGCTATGTCGGCAATTCGGTATCGGAAGATCGCATTGCCAAGGGCCGCCAGATGCTGGCGCAGCACGGGCAATTGCTGCGCCGGGTGCAGGCGCAATACGGCGTGCAGCCCGAAGTGCTGGTCTCGTTCTGGGGCCTGGAGTCCAATTTCGGCGCCATCATGGGCGACTTCCCGACCATCCGTTCGCTGGCGACCTTGGCCTGCGACGAGCGCCGGGCCGCATTTTTCGCCAACGAACTGACCGAAGCCTTGCGCATGATCGCCTTCGACCGCATCGATCCTGCGATCATGCGTGGCTCCTGGGCCGGCGCCTTCGGCAACACCCAGTTCATGCCCTCGACCTTCACCGGCAACGCGGTCGATTACGACGGCGACGGCCGGCGCGACATGTTCCGCTCGCTGCCCGACGTCTTCGCCTCGTCGGCCAATTTCCTGCAGAAGAGCGGCTGGCGCGCGGGCGAAGGGGCGTCCTACGAGGTGATCCTGCCGCAGGGTTTCCCCCACGATCAGGCCGATCCGTCGATCGAGAAGACCAATGCCGAATGGAGCGCACTGGGTGTGCGCAGAGTCGATGGCCAGCCGCTCGGCGCAACCGATCAGAAGACGGCGATCGGCCTGCCGGCCGGCCATCGCGGCCCGGCCTTTCTGCTGCTGCCCAATTTCAAGGTCATCATGCGCTGGAACCGCTCGCTGCTGTATGGGCTCGCGATCAGCATTCTTTCCGAACGCATTGCCGGCCGTGCCGGCATGAGCGCGGTGCAGAGCTGGGACGAGCCGCCGCTATCGGCGACCGACATCGTCGAGATGCAGGATGCGCTGCGCCGGCTGGGCCATTATCCCGATCCCTCCGACGGTCTGGTCGGCCCCAAGACCCGCGCCGCCATCCGCTCCTATCAAGCCGCCTCCGGCCTGCCGCAGGACGGTTTCCCCGATCAGGATTTGATGAGCCGCCTGCGTACGGCCCGCTAGCGCGCCGGCACCTTTAGCCTGATCGCTTGCTCGGCGACGTCGAAGCGCAGCGGTAACACCGCGACGATATCGCCGTCGGCCTGGACCGGTTGTATTTCCCGACCGACTATTTCGACTTCGCGGCCTTGTACCACGCGATAGGAGCGGGCCTGCGGCAAGGCGTTGCGCAACATAGCCAAGCCGTAACGCAGCACAGCGCTGCGGCCGGGCTGTTCGAATAGGCAAACATGCAGTTCGGCGGTTGCCAAAGACGCATCCGGTGCGGCGATGAAGGGGCCGGCATAATGCCGCCCCCGCGAGACGACGACGGATGCGGCCTGATAGGGTACGCCGTCGATGGTGAGGCGAAAGAGATGCGGGCGGTAAGCGAAAAGGCGGCCGGCCGAAGCCAGCGCGTAGGCGCCGCGCCCCAATAGGCGCTTCCAGCGCAGATCGACTTTGTGAACCACATCGGCATCGAAGCCGATGCCGGCCATCATGCCGAAATACTGTGTGGCCGCTCGATTGCGCAGCCGACCCGGCCGATAGGCGAGTTCGCCTCGACCCAACAACGCTGCCGCCACCGACGCCGGATCGGTGTTAAGCCCGATCTCGCGCGCCAGCACGTTGGCGGTGCCAAGCGGAATGAGCCCCAGCGGCGGCACAGCGCGGCCCAGGGCCAACGCGGCCATCAGCCCGTTGATGATCTCGTTGATGGTGCCGTCGCCGCCGGCGGCAATGACCAGATCGGCCTGTGCCATCTCGCAAGCCAGTCGCTCGGCATGGCCGCGCGAATTGGTCGGCTCCAGCCTGATGTCCACAGCCGCGTTGCGCAGGCGCGCCAGCACGTCGTGGAGGCGCCGCAAGCGCCGCCGCCCGGCGGTCGGATTGTAGATCACCAGCGCCGAACTCCCGGCCCGCGCTGGAGCAACCTCAGCCTTGGCGGCAAATGTTTCAGTTCGATGAAGTTTTTGCGAACCAAGTATTTCCATTTTGTTTCTCAATATTCATAGTCGCTTCATTGAGCCGTACTGAATGTTGCGGTAAATAGGCGCGCAATGACTGCGCTGTCCACAGAATTATCCACCGCCCTGTTCGGCACGGCACAAGAGAACGATGCCGAACCGGCAACCAGGCGCTGCCGCGCCATTTTCCTTTCCGACATCCATCTCGGCACACGCGGCTGCCAGGCCGAGCTGCTGCTGGATTTCCTCAAGCATCACGACAGCGACTATCTCTACCTGGTCGGCGACATCGTCGATGGCTGGCGGCTGAAGCGCTCCTGGTTCTGGGCGCAATCGCACAACGACGTGGTGCAGAAAATTCTGCGCAAGGCGCGCAAAGGCACCAAGGTCATCTACGTGCCCGGCAATCACGACGAGGCGGGGCGCGATTATTGCGGGCTCAATTTCGGCGGAGTGCAGGTCATGCGCGAGGCCATCCACGAGGGCGCCGCCGGCAGACGCTACCTGGTGCTGCATGGCGATGAGTTCGACGGCGTCGTGCGCTACGCCAAGTGGCTCGCGCTGTTGGGCGACTGGGCCTACAACATGGCGTTGCGGGCAAACCACTGGTTCAACCTCGCCCGCCGCGCGCTTGGCCTGCCCTACTGGTCGCTGTCGGCCTGGCTCAAGCACAAGGTCAAGAACGCGGTCGAATACATCGGCAACTACGAAAAGGCCGTGGCCGAGGAAGCGCGCAAGCGCGGTGTCGATGGCGTGATCTGCGGCCACATCCATCATGCCGAGATCCGCGATTTCGACGGCGTGCTCTATTGCAACGACGGCGACTGGGTGGAAAGCTGCACCGGCCTGGTCGAGCATTTCGACGGCCGGCTGGAGATCGTCCACTGGCAGACGCCTTACGCCAGCCGCCTGCCGGCCCCGCTGCTGGCCGCCGCCGAATAGATGCGCATCCTGATCGTTTCCGACGCCTGGCATCCGCAGGTCAATGGCGTGGTGCGCACGCTTTCCACCGTGCAGCGCGAATTGCAGGCCATGGACCACATCGTGCACGTCATCGGGCCGGATCGTTTCCGCACCCTGCCCTGCCCGACCTACCCGGAAATCCGGCTGGCGCTGTTGCCGGGTCGCAAGCTTGCGCGCCTTATCGATGACTTCGCGCCGGAAGCGATCCACGTCGCCACCGAAGGCCCGCTGGGCATGGCGGCGCGCGCCTATTGCCTGAAACGCAGCCTGCCTTTCACCACCGCCTACCATACGCGCTTCCCGGAATATGTGCGCGCCCGCCTGTTTTTCCCGCTGGCCTGGACCTACGCCATCCTGCGCCGCTTCCACGGCAAGTCGTCCGGCGTCATGGTGGCGACCAAATCCATCCGAGCCGATCTGGAAGCGCGCGGCTTCGCCAACATCAAGGACTGGACGCGCGGCGTCGATCTGACGCTGTTCCATCCCTCCAAGCGGCGCGATTTCGGCTGCCAGTCTCCGGTTTTCGCTTTCATCGGCCGCGTCGCGGTGGAGAAGAACATCGAAGCGTTTCTGAGGCTCGATCTGCCGGGCACCAAACTGGTGGTCGGCGACGGACCGCAGCTCGAAAGCCTGAAGCGCAAATATCCCGGCGTGACGTTTGCCGGTGCGCACAAAGGCGAGGAGCTCGCCACCCGCTTTGCCTCAGCCGACGTCTTCGTCTTTCCCAGTCGCACCGACACGTTCGGCCTAGTCATGCTGGAAGCACTGGCGTCGGGATTGCCGGTCGCAGCCTATCCGGTGCCTGGTCCAATCGATGTCATCACCGATGCAAAAGCCGGCGTGCTGAACGAGAATTTGCGGCACGCCGCGCACCAGGCGCTGGCGCTGAAGCGATAAGATGCGCGGGCGCATGCCGAGACGTTTTCATGGCGGCGCACGGCGAAGATGTTCCTGGACAATTTGGCGCCATTCAGATGCGTCGCTGCAAACCACCCCCTCATCCTGAGGCGCGAGCGATAGCGACGTCTCGAAGGATAAGCCGCACAGCGTGCCGGTTGCCGATCCTTCGAGACGCCGGGCTGCGCCCGGCTCCTCAGGATGAGGGAGTTGTAGCAACGACCCCGACTACTTCTCCAGCAGAGACCGCAGCATCCATGCCGTCTTCTCGTGGATCTGCATGCGCTGGGTCAGCAGATCGCAGGTCGGCTCGTCGTTGGATTTCTCGGCGATCGGGAACACCTTGCGCGCGGTGCGGGCCACCGCTTCGTTGCCCTTGACCAGATTCATGATCATGGCGCGGGCGTTGGGCACCTTGTCCTCCTCCGGAATGGAGGAGAGCTTGCTGAACGCCTTGTAGCTGCCCGGCGCGAAATCGCCCAGGGCGCGGATGCGTTCGGCCACGTCGTCCACCGCCACGCCCAGCTCGGTGTACTGGGTCATGAACATGGTGTGCAGGGTCTGGAACATCGGACCGGTGACGTTCCAATGGTAGTTGTGGGTCTTGAGATACAGCGTGTAGGTGTCGGCCAGCAGGTGCGACAGACCCTCGGCGATGTTTTTGCGTTCCTTGGCGGGAATTCCGATGTCGATGGCGACGGCCATGAGTCTTCTCCTTGGTAACAGCGCGCCCGCGGATCGGGACGTGCCTTCGTCTCCCCTGCTCTGAAATCTATCCGCCTGCGGCGACAAAGCAATGGCGGCGTGAAATCCGCGCGCTTGCCCGGCAAACAGGCGGGTTGGCCAAATCGTGCGCAGGTTTTGGCCAGAGATTGAGCGGCTTAATGCCTTCGCTCGCATAGCGCGCAATTGCCGCCATGTTACACTTCATGTTTCCGGCGCAGCGTTCGCTGGCGCTTTCTTCGACGGGGGATTGCATGTCGCAGAACGAACCGGCCCAGGCTGGCGGCGTCACCTATCGCAATGTCGATGCCGCCTATTTCCACAAGCGCGGCTTGCGCCGCTATGCCGGCGTCTGGTCGCTGTGGGCGCTGGGCGTCGGCGCGGTGATCTCGGGCCATTTCTCCGGCTGGAATCTCGGCCTGCTGTCGGGCGGCTGGGGCGGCATGCTGATCGCGGGCCTGATCATTATGGTGATGTATCTCGGCCTGACCTACAGCCTGGCGGAAATGTCGCCGGCCCTGCCGCATACCGGCGGCGCCTATTCCTTCGCCCGCGCCACCATGGGCCCGTGGGGCGGCTTCGTCACCGGCCTGGCGGAGAACGTCGAATACGTGCTGACGCCTGCCGTCATCGTCTTCTTCATCGGCTCCTATCTCGGCGGCATTTTCGAAACCGGGCCACACTTCCAGCCGGTGTACTGGGCCGGCGCTTATATCCTGTTCGTCGGCCTGAACCTGATCGGCGTCGAGCTTTCCTTCCGCGTGTCGCTGATCGTCACCCTGGCGGCGCTGGCGATTCTCGTCGTGTTCTGGGTCAGCGCGATTCCCAATATCGAGTTCTCCAAATACGCCCTCAATATCGGCGCCGGCCCCGACGGCGCGGCGGTCGAACTGCCCGACGGCAAGGGCCCATTCTTGCCCTTCGGCATCGGCGGCGTGCTGGCCACCCTGCCCTTCGCGGTGTGGCTGTTCCTGGCCATCGAGCAATTGCCGCTGGCGGCCGAGGAATCGGTCGATCCCAAACGCGACATGTCCAAGGGCATCATCGCCGGCATGTTCACCTTGGTGGTGTCGGCCTTCATGATCGTATGCCTCAACGCCTCGATCGCGCCCGGCGCCTTCAAGCTCGGTTCCTCGGGCGAGCCGCTACTCGATGGCTTCAAGTCCATCTATGGCGAGAACATCGCCAAGCTTTTGGCGCTGGTGGCGGTGCTGGGCCTGATCGCCTCGTTCCACACCATCATCTTCGCCTTCGGCCGGCAGATCTATTCGCTCTCGCGCGCCGGCTACTTCCCGGCCGCACTGTCGGTCACGCACGGCACGCGCAAGACGCCGCACGTGGCGCTGATCGCCGGCGCCCTGCTGGGCTTCGTGGTGATGCTGATCGTCTGGTTCGTCAGCGGCGTCGAGGAAGGCGCCAAGTTCATCGGCGGCACCTTGCTGAACATGGCGGTGTTCGGCGCCATGATCTCCTACGTGCTGCAGGGCGTTTCCTTCATCCTGCTGCGGCGGAACATGCCGAACATCGAGCGGCCCTATCGCAGCCCGCTGGGCATCCCCGGCGCGGCGCTGACCGTGATCATCGCCGTGGTCACGCTCTACTACCAGCTGGCCGATCCGGTCTATCGCACCGGCGTCTATTTCGTCGCCGGCTGGTACGTGCTGTGGATCGTCTACTTCGCCGCCATCGGGCGGAACAAGCTGGTGCTGTCGCCGGAGGAGAAATTCGCCATGACCGGCGGCAAGGCGAGTTACGAATCGCACTGACCCTCGTGATTCCGCTCCCCTGTCGGGAGCGGGGCTTCACTGCATCAGATGCGCCTTCACCGCCGTCTCGTCCCAGTCCAGCCCCAGGCCGGGCCGCTCGGGAATGTGCAGCATGCCGTCCTTAATGGCATAAGGCTGCTGCAGGATCGGATCGGCCCAGTCCTGCCATTCCAGCCAGTGCGCGGTTTCGGTCACGCGCATGACGTGCGCGGCCACCTCCGGATAGAGATGGGTCGACACCGGAATGCCGGCGGCGCCGGCGATCGCCGCCGCGCGCATCCAGCCGGTGATGCCGCCGATGCGCATAAAATCGGGCATGATGAAATCGCAGGCCTGACGCTGCAACGCCATGTGCACATCGCGCGGTCCGTAGAAGTTCTCGCCGATCTGCAGCGGCGTTTTCAATTCCGCCGCCAGTTGCCGGTAGCCGTCGAGATTGTCGTAGACGATCGGCTCCTCGATCCACTCCAGGCCCAGATCGTCGATCGCGTGGCAGCGCTGCAGGGCTTCGCCCAGATGCAGGCCCTGATTGAAATCGACCATCAGCGCCATGTCCTTGCCCACAGCGCCACGGATCGCCTCCAGCGCCCGCAAATCCTCGCGCACCTGCGTCCGCCCCATGCGCAATTTCAGCCCGGCAAAGCCACCTTCCTCGCGCAGCGCGATCGCCTCGTCGACCAGGGTCTCGGGCTTGCTCAGCCACAGCCCGTTGCTGTTGTAGGATTTCACCGGCCCGACCGAGCCGCCCAGGAAACGGCACAACGGCATCTCCGCCGCCCGCGCCAGCGCGTCCCACGCCGCCATGTCGAGGCCCGATACGGCGATCATCGCCAGGCCCTGATAGCCCACGAAATGCAGCGAGCGGCGGGCGGCGGCGTAGAGCTCGAGCGGCGCCAGTTTGTGCCCCTTCAGCAGCTGGCCGAGATCATGCAGGGCCGGCACCAGATATTTCAGCGACTGCGTGGCATAGGGCTCGAGATAGGCGCGGCCGGTGATGCCCTCCTCGGTATGCAGGTCGATCAGGATCATCGGCCAGTCGGCCAGAGTGGCGATGCGCGCCACCACAGGCCGCTTCAGCTTCAGCAAGATCGGCCGGGCGGTGATGCCGCGCAGGGTGAGCGAAGGCGTTGCCATTGAAATTCTCCGGCAAAATTCTGCGCCATGCTTTGCCAGCCTGCCCTGCCTGTACATTCACTATCCGGTATACTTGGCGCTACAAGGGGCTGCAGGGGAGATCGCATGGGCTTGCGCAAGGATCAGACACGGGCGCGCATTCTAGATGCGGCCTACGAAGCGTTCTGGCGTTCAGGCTTCTCGCGCACCAATGTCGACGGCATCGCTGCGCGCGCCAGGCTCACCAAGCGCACGCTCTATGCGCATTTCCGCAGCAAGGACGATCTGCTCGCCGCCGTGCTGGAGCATCAGTCGGAGTTGACCCGCGCCCGCATGGCGGAGATCGACGCCAGCCTGACCAACACGCGCAACGGACTGATCGATTCGCTCTTCAGCCAGCTCGCCGCGTGGCAGACAAGGCAGCGGCGCTTCGCCGGTTCGGGTTTCACGCGGCTGGCGGCGGAACTGGCCGACATGCCAGGCCACCCCGCCCGCGCCATTGCCGCCCGTCACAAGCTGTGGGTCGAACGCTGGTATGCCCAGCGGCTGCGCAAGGTCGGCGTTACCCAGGCCGACGCCAAGGCGCGACAGATCATGCTGCTGATCGAAGGTTCGATGTCGCTGGTGGTGATCCACGGCGATCGCGACTATTTCACCGCCGCGGCCAAGGCGGCCAAACGGCTGCTGTAGCGCCTATTGGCTGGCCGGCATCGGCGGCACGATCAGCGCCGGATCGAGCCGCATTTCGAACCAGTTCAACCCCCAATGCAGATGCGGACCGGTGGCGCGGCCGGTGGCGCCCAGAGTGCCGATCTTCTCGCCAGCCTTAATGGTCTGGCCCTCCTGCACCGCGATCATGTCCATGTGCAGATAGGAGGTGTTCACGCCCAGCCCGTGATCGATGAACACCGTGTTGCCGGAGAAATAGAGATCGCCAGCTAAAGTGATAGTGCCGGCCGCCGCCGCCAGGATCGGCGTGCCTTTGGGGGCGGCGACATCGAGCCCGTAATGCACGTTGCGCGGCTTGCCATTGAGGATGCGCTGGCTGCCGAACACGCCGCTGATCGGCCCCGTCGCGGGCCAGCGAAATCCTTGCGCGAAATGCGCCACCGGCGAGACGATCTCGCGCGCCGCCTTGGTCCGCGCATTATCCTGGCGGATGCGCTCCATTACTTCCGGCGGCGGCGTCACCATGGCCTCCGGCAGGCCATCGATGCGCTGCACCTGGAACTGG
>JAQSWP010000109.1 GCA_029266575.1 Alphaproteobacteria bacterium
CATGCAATGGCTGGGCGACGGCGCGTTCTCGCTGTTCTCCGAATACGGGCTGGACGGGGAGACCACGCGCAAGCTTGGCATCAATATGGCGGCGGTGCGCGCCGAACTCGACTTCAAGCGCGAGCTGAAACCAGGCGACACGGTGGTGATGGACACCGAGCTGCACGAGCTGAAAGAGAAGACGGCGGTGTTCCATCATCGGCTGACGCGGCTGGGCGACAATGTCGTGGCGATGGAGGCCAAGCTGATCACGGTCTGCCTTGACCTCAATGCCAGGCGGTCGCGGCCCTTTCCCGGGGAATGGGTGGCCCGGCTGACGCCGTTGCTCGCCCGCCCCGCCAGTGCCACCATGGCGCCGGCCTAATCCAGTTAAAGATGAGATAGCGATGATTCCCAATTCGATAAGCACTTTCGATTTCGGCCTCGGCGAGACGGCGGACGCCATCCGCGAGCAGGTGGCGAACTTCACTGCCGACGAGATCGCGCCGCGTGCCGCCGATATCGACCGCGACAACGATTTCCCGGCCGATCTGTGGCGTAAGATGGGCGATCTCGGCATTCTCGGCGTCACCGCCGATGAAGAGTATGGCGGCGCCGGCTTGGGCTATCTCGAGCATGTCGTGGCGCTGGAAGAAGTCAGCCGTGGTTCGGCCTCCGTCGGCCTGAGCTATGCGGCTCATTCCAATCTCTGCGTGAACCAGCTCAGCCGGAATGCCAATGAGGAGCAGAAGAAGAAATATCTGCCCAAACTTATCTCGGGCCACCATGTCGGCGCGCTGGCGATGAGCGAGCCTGGCGCCGGTTCCGACGTGGTGAGCATGAAGCTGCGCGCCGACAAGAAGGGCGACCGCTATATCCTCAACGGCACCAAGATGTGGATCACCAACGGCCCCGACGCCGACACGCTGGTGGTTTATGCCAAGACCGACATCAATGCCGGCCCGCGCGGCATCACCGCCTTCATCATCGAGAAAGGATTCAAAGGTTTCTCGGTGGCGCAGAAGCTCGACAAGCTCGGCATGCGCGGCTCCAACACTGGCGAGCTGGTGTTCCAGGATTGCGAAGTGCCTACCGAGAACGTGCTGAACGATGTCGGCAAGGGCGTCAATGTACTGATGAGCGGGCTCGACTACGAACGCGCCGTACTGGCGGCCGGGCCGCTTGGCATCATGCAGGCCTGCATGGACGTGGTGTTGCCTTATATCCACGAGCGCAAGCAGTTCGGCCAGTCGATCGGCGAATTCCAGCTGGTGCAAGGCAAGATCGCCGACATGTACACGACCATGAATGCCTCCAAGGCCTATGTGTATGCGGTTGCGAGGGCCTGCGATGCCGGCAAGACCACGCGTTACGATGCCGCCGGCGCCATCCTCTATGCCGCCGAGAAGGCGACCTTGGTGGCGCTCGACGCCATTCAGCTCCTGGGCGGCAATGGCTATATCAACGAATATCCGACCGGCCGGCTGCTGCGTGATGCCAAGCTTTACGAGATCGGCGCCGGCACGTCGGAAATCCGCCGCATGCTGATCGGCCGCGAGCTGTTCCAGCAGACCGCTTAAGGCGCGGGCGGCGCCCCATTGGCGAGCACGATTCGAAAGTGCTCGACGGTGGGGAAGGGGTCGTAGAAATGGTGCAGCAGCGCCCGCCAGCTTTGGTATTCGGCTGAGCCGCGAAAGCCCACCGTGTGGTCTTCCAGGGTCTGCCACCAGACCAGCAGGACAAAGCGGTTGTCGTTCTCCAGACACTCCTGGAGCTGGTGCGCCATGTACCCCTTCATCCCCGCGATGATGCCGCTCGCCTCGCGGAATGCCGCCTGAAAGGCCTCGCGCTGGCCCGGTTTGACGTCCAGCGTGGCGACTTCGAGGATCATGGCGGCTCTCCTTCTGGGACATGGCGGAACCCTTGCCGTCCCGGCTCCCGGGTCTATCATACCGGCCGCTGAAAAAGCGGGAGGAAAACATGAGCCAGGCGCGCATGAGCGTGGCAAGCCCGGGAAAAAGCGGCGCCGCCCGTTTTTCCGAAGCGGAATGGAAAGTCCGGCTGGATCTGGCCGCCTGCTACCGGCTGGTGCATCGCTTCGGCATGACCGACCTGATCTACAACCATATCACGGCCAAGATCCCGGACACCGAACATCATTATCTGATCAACCCGTACGGCCATTATTATTCCGAGATCACCGCCTCGAGCCTGATCCGCATCGATCTGGCCGGCAACATCCTCGAAGACACGCCCTACGAGATCAATCCCGCGGGCTACGTGATCCACAGCGCCATCCATGGCGGCCGGCCCGATCTGCAATGCGTGATCCATACCCACAGCCGCGCCGGCGTCGTCGTCTCGGCGCTGGAAGAGGGGTTGATCCCGATCGCCCAGGGCGGCTTCCAGTTCCATAACCGCATCGCCTATCACGATTACGAAGGCTTCGCCGTCGACGAGAACGAGCGCAAGAGCCTGGTAAAGGATTTGGGTGCGCGCAAGGTGATGATCTTGCGCAATCACGGGCTGCTCGCCTGCGGCCGCTCCGTCCAGGAAGCTTTCCGGCTGATGTACTACCTCGAGCAGGCCTGCCGCCTGCAGGTCGAGATGATGGCGACCGGCGGCCGCCTGCGCCTGCCGCCGCCCGAGGTCATGGAGCACACCGCCCAGCAATGGGAAGGCGGCGCGGCCAATATCGGCACCACCGAAAGCCGCGAGTGGCCCGCGCTGCTGCGCCTGCTCGACAAGGACGATCCGTCCTGGCGTACCTGAGCAAGTATTTGGCAAGGAGTAGATGAGATGAACAGCGATCCGATCGTCATCGTTGGTGCGGCCCGCACGCCAATGGGTGGCTTCCAGGGCAGCCTCAAGGACTTGCTGGCGCCGCAACTCGGCACCGCCGCCATCAAGGCCGCACTTGAGCGCGCCGGCGTAAAGGCCGATCAGGTCGACGAAGTGATCATGGGTTGCGTACTGCCGGCCGGACAAGGCCAGGCGCCGGCGCGTCAGGCGTCGCTGGGCGCGGGCATTCCCGACAGCATCGGCGCCACCACCATCAACAAGATGTGCGGGTCGGGCATGAAGGCCGCCATGCTGGCGCATGATTTGATCGCGGCCGGCACCAACGACATCATGGTGGCTGGCGGCATGGAGAGCATGACCAACGCGCCCTATCTGCTGGAGAAGGCGCGCGGCGGCTATCGCCTGGGCCATGGCCGCGTGCTCGATCACATGTTCTTGGACGGTCTGGAAGACGCCTACGACAAGGGCCGCTTGATGGGCACGTTCGCCGAGGACGCGGCGCAGAAATTCCAGTTCACCCGCAAGCAGCAGGACGATTTCGCCATCGCCTCGCTGACCCGCGCGCAGAAGGCGATCACCGACGGCACCTTCGCCAAGGAAGTGGTGCCGGTGTCGTCGAAGTCCGAGCAAGTGACGCAGGACGAGCAGCCTTTGAAGGCGCGACTCGACAAGATCCCGACCCTGAAACCGGCCTTCCGCGCCGACGGCACGGTGACGCCGGCCAATTCCAGCTCGATCTCCGATGGCGGCGCGGCGCTGATCCTGATGCGCCGCTCGGAAGCGGAGAAGCGCGGGCTGAAGCCGCTGGCCGTGATCCATGGCCACACCACCCATGCCGGCAAGCCGGCCGATTTCCCCACCGCTCCGATCGGCGCCATCCACAAGCTCTACGAGAAGACCGGCTGGAGCAAAAAGGACGTCGATCTGTGGGAGATCAACGAGGCTTTTGCCGTCGTCACCATGGCCGCGATGCGCGAGCTCGATCTGCCGCACGACAAGGTCAACGTCCATGGCGGCGCCTGCGCGCTGGGCCATCCGATCGGCGCTTCCGGTGCGCGTATCCTGGTCACCCTGATGGCGGCGCTGGAGAAGTACGGGCTGAAGCGCGGCGTTGCTTCGCTGTGCATCGGCGGCGGCGAAGCCACGGCGATGGCGGTGGAGCGGGTCAACTGACCATGCGCAAACTGATCTCCTCCGGCTCCGATTTCGAGAAAGTCGCGGGCTATTCGCGGGCGGTGGTGGATGGCGACATGATTTTCGTCGCCGGCACCACTGGCTTCGATTACGACCGCATGGCCATCGTCGACGATCCGGTCGAGCAGACGCATCAGTGCTTCCGCAACATCGCCAAGGCGCTGAGCGAGGCGGGCGCCAGCCTCGATGACGCGGTGCGCGCCACTTACTACCTGACCGATGCCTCGCTGTTCGAGAAAGTGGCGCCGGTGTTCGGCCAGTATTTCGCCAAGGCGCGGCCGGCGGCGACGGCGCTGATCTGCCAGCTGATCGATCCGCGCATGAAGATCGAAATCGAAGTCACCGCCCGCAAACGACAGGGATAGCAATGCCGACAGTCCTGATCACCGGCGCCAGTCGTGGCATCGGCCTCGAATTCGTCCGCCAGTATGCCGCCGCCGGCTGGAAGGTACTGGCCTGCTGCCGCAAGCCCGGCACGGCGACGGACCTCAACAAGATCACCGGCGACGTGACACTGTTTGCGTTGAATGTGGACGACGATGCCAACATCGCCAGCCTGGCCACACAGCTCAAGTCGATGCCGATCGACGTGCTGATCAACAACGCCGGCATCTCCCGGCCCGAAGCCACGACGCTGGGGCAAGTGTCGAGCGAAGTCTGGCTGCAGGTATTCCGCACCAACACCATCGCGCCGCTGAAGATGGCGGAGGCGTTTTTGCCTAACCTCGAAGCCGGCAAGGAGAAGAAGCTGATCGCCATCACCAGCCGGCTGGGCAGTATCGAACTCAACGAAGGCGGCCGCTATTCCTACCGCTCGAGCAAGGCGGCGCTGAACTCGGCATGGAAAAGCCTAGCCGGCGACACGGCCGGCAAGGGCATGATCTGCGTCGTGTTCCATCCCGGCTGGGTGCAGACCGACATGGGCGGCAAGGCCGCACCTGTGACGCCGCCGCAAAGCGTCGCCGGCATGGTCAAGCTGATCGGCGGCTTCACCCGCAAGGACAACGGCACCTTCCGCAATTTCGACGGCGAAACTCTGCCCTGGTAGCCGCATGATCCTCAGCGAAGAACAGACCATGATCCGCGATATGGCGCGGCAGTTTGCGCAGGATCGCCTGACCCCGGCCAATGGTTTCGAGGCCGCAGGCGCGTTTCCGCCCGACATCATCGCCGAAATGGGACAGCTCGGCCTGCTGGGCATGACCGTGTCGGCCGAGTGGGGCGGCGCCGGCGTCGATATGGTGTCCTACGTGCTGGCGCTGGAAGAGATCGCTGCCGGCTGTGGCGCGCTGTCGACCTTGATGAGCGTCAACAATTCGCCGGTGGCGGCCGCGATCAACGCCTATGGCACGCCGGCGCAGAAGAAGAAATTTCTCGTGCCGCTGGCGCAGGGCAAGGTGATCGGCGCTTTCTGCCTGACCGAGCCGCAGGCCGGTTCCGATGCTTCGGCGCTGAAGACACGCGCCGTGCGTGACGGCGATGATTTCGTGCTGAACGGCACCAAGCAGTTCATCACCTCCGGCAGGATCGCAGGCTTCGCGCTGGTCTTCGCCGTCACCGATGCTGCGGCGGGCAAGAAGGGCATTTCCTGCTTCATCGTGCCGACCGACACGCCGGGTTATGTCGTCGCTTCGACCGAGCGCAAGCTCGGCCAGCGCGCCTCCGATACCTGCCAGATCGTGTTCGACAATTGCCGCATTCCGGCCGAGTACATGCTGGGCGGCGAAGGCGAGGGCTATCGCATCGCACTGGCCAATCTCGAAACCGGCCGCATCGGCATTGCCGCGCAGTCGATCGGCATGGCGCGGGCGGCGTTCGAGGCGGCGCGCGCCTATGCCGGAGAACGCCGAGCTTTCGGCACCGAAATCGTCAATCACCAGGCGGTGGCCTTCCGGCTGGCCGACATGGCGACCAAGATCGCCGTGGCGCGCCAGATGGCACTGCATGCTGCGGAACTGAAGCAGGCGGGTCGGCCCTGCCTGACGGAAGCGGCGATGGCCAAGGTGTTCGCCTCCGAGATGGCCGAAGAGGTCTGTTCCGACGCCATCCAGATCCATGGCGGCTATGGCTATGTCGAGGGCTATCCGGTCGAGCGGATCTACCGCGATGTGCGGGTGTGCCAGATCTATGAGGGGACCAGCGACGTGCAGCGTTTGATCATTTCGCGGGCGCTGCCGACGATTTGAACGCCTGCGGCAGCAACGCGAAAATTTCGGTTTCTCCAGCCACGCCACGCAGTCGTCGATTCGACAGCGGCGCGCAGGCCTGGGGCCAGTAATCGCGAATCAGCCGCGACAGCACAATCGGGTGGCCCAGTTCGCGGCACAGCGATTGCAGTCGGCTGACCATGTTGACGGCAGGTCCAATGGCGGTGAAATCGAGCCGGCCAGAGGCACCTACATTGCCGTACATCACCTCGCCGCCATGCACGGCGATACCAAAGCCAAGCCGCGGCAGGCCGTTGTGCTCGCGCTCGAGGTTCCACGCGTCAAAGCTGACAGCGATCCCGTTGCTAGCGCGCAAGGCTGCCAGAGCGGCGTCCTTCATGCCGCGCTTGCCGCTGACCGGAAAGATCGCAAGCACGCCGTCGCCCATGAATTTCAGGATCTCGCCGTCTTCCGCCTTCACCGCTTTGCCGACCAGATCGAAGTACTCGTTCAGCAGCTGCAGAATGGCATCGCGCGGCAGCGACTCGCTCAGCGCCGTGAAATCCCGCAGGTCGGCGAACAGCACGGCCGCTTCGATGGTTTCGCCGTGACCGCGCTGCACCTGGCCCGAAAGGACGCGCTTGCCGGCGTCGCGCCCGAGATAGGTGTTGAGCAGCCGTTCGACCCGGATGCGGAGCGCGAAGCTCTCCGCCAGCCTTGCCAGCACCACCGCCACGTCGTGAAAGGCATGCAGGTCACTTTCGGCGAAGCCGCTGGCGCGATCAGTGGCAAAAGTAAGGTGCACCGGGGTGTCGTCGGCGAATGACAAGGGCAGCGCATAGTAATCCGTGGCGCCCGCCGAGCGCAGCTCTTGCATCAGCGGATAATCGAGCACCGCCTCCGGTCCGGTCAGGCGGCGACGAAATGGCGCTTTCGTTCGCCGGACTTCGTGCAGCGGACTGCGCTGGAACTCTTCCTCGCCCAGCAGGCTCCAGGGAGCGCGGATATATTCGGCCCGGCCTTCCGTTCGCCGCCAGATGAACGCATCGCCCAGCAATTCCGGATCGAGCGTGGGCACGTAGGCGCCCATGCGCCAGAGCGGAATGTCCTGCGCCATCAGCCGCGCGGCGATCTCCTCAAACAGGACCCGGTAGTTGGTATAGCGCCAGCCCTCCCGCAGGAGCCAGATCGCCGCCTCGTTCAGCGAGGCGCCGACTGGCGTCGAAGCTTCGCTCATTCCTGTAGCTTAATCGGACGGGGGCGGCGACCCCTGGCCGCCACCGCCGCCGCGCAACTGGTCGCGCAACTGATCGCGCCGGTCCTGGCCGGGCGTGACGGCGCCAGCGCCGAAATCGACGATCGGCTGCAGCAGGGCGGTCTGCCTGTCGGTCAGCCCGTTGTTGATGGTGGTGGTGCCGTTGGGACGTATGACCAGAACCTGGCCGGGACGCGTCAGGGCGACCTGCTGGCGGGCGAGGGTGGTGAAGACGATGCCGCCCTCGAGCAGGCGGACGATAACCGTGCCATCGGCCTCGCAGATCAGCTCGAAAATCGTGCCGCGCACGCCGATCGAACCGGCCGGCGTTTTGATCTCGTAGGCCTGGCTCGGCAGGCTGCCGCTGACGAAGCGAAACACACCGCGCGCCGCTGTCATGGTCACGGTGCCGGTGCTGCGGCTGGGATCGTAGACGAAGCGGTCGAGCGTGACCCGCGAATTGGGACCGACGGTCAAGGTCGTCTCGTCGAGGAACAGCAGTTGTCCCTTGCCGCGCTCGGCGGTTTCGACAACCTCGTCCTTATAGACCTTGTCGCCCCGGCCGATGACGCGCTTGTTGGTCGAGACCGTGCCTTCCATCTTGTCGACCACGGTCGCCGCCACGCCGATATTTGGCGCCGGCTGCGCCCAGGCGGGCAGGGAAAACAGGCCAAAAGCGATCGTGACGGCGGCGAAAGACATGCGCATTGCGAGGTCTCCCTTCAGGGACGCCCACTAGGTGGTTTGCCGCAGGCAGAACGTCCAGTCCCCACCACTATGGACTGTGATCGCGTTCACACAAACAAAAACGGGCAGCGCCAGGCTGCCCGTCATTGCTGGTGCCGTCGCCGGCGCGCCTAGTCGGTGCACTCGCCGCAGGGCTCGTAATCTGGCTCCGAATAACCGCCGCTCTTGCCGCGCAGGATGCTGCGCAGCTTGCGGACGCGGTCCTGCTGGAAGAACTCGGGCACGACGGGGCCGGTCTTGCTGGGGTCGAGAATCGGCGCCAGCAAGGCCATCTGCCAGGCGGCAAGCTTGCTGCTGATCTCCGGCTGGCCGCCCGGACGGATCACCAGGACCTGGCCCGGCTGATTGATGGTGAAATTCCCGAACAGAGTAGCCGCGACAAAGCTGCCTTCGCCGTTCTGGAAGATCGCCGTGCCGTCGGGCAACAGGGCGATGAGGATGATCGTGCCGCGCACGCCGATCGTCGCCGCCGGCGTCTTGATCTCGTAGGCCTGGCTCGGCAGGCTGCCCGAGATGAAACGGAACACGCCCTTGGTGGCGTTCAACGTCACCGAGGAGTTGCCCTGCGGATTGTAGACGAACTGGTCGAGCTTGACCTCCGAATCCGGACCGATGGTCAGGCTGGTTTCGTCGCGGAACAGCAGCTGGCCCTTGCTTTCGGTGCCGGTGCGGATCAGTTCGTTCTGGAAGACGCGATCGCCGGTCTTCTTGGCGGTGGTCTGCGCGCCGACCGAGCCTTCGACGCGGTTGACCACAGTCGCGGCGACGCCGATATCGGCGGTCTGCGTCTGGGCGGAAAGGCCCGTCGCCAGCGCCGCGATGGCGGTGGTCAGTACAGTGGCAATGATGATCTGGCGCATTAGAAATCCACGTAGAAGTTCAGACTGATACGGTGATTCGTATAGTCGCGTCCGCTGTTGCCGCCGTTGTCGTTGTAGTTGGAGAAGTTGCGGTCGTACATGTAGCCGAGCACGGCGCTGAAATTGTCGTACATGCCGATCAGGCGCAGCGCCGGAGCAAGGCGGATGTCGGTGCGCTCCTTGGTGCGGCCGGGCTCGAAGCCGTCATAGTCGCGAAACTGCGCCGTGATCTCCGGGTTGAAATAGACGTTGCCGACGCCGCCGGCGAACGAGAACATGCTGATCGCATAGGACAGCGTCACCCCGGCTTGCATGAAGGTGAACTGAGATTTGTCCGCGTTGTTGTAGACGAAGGCCGGGCGGACCTCGATGCCATCGGTCTTGCCAAACACGTTGTCCCAGCCCAGCCGCGCCGACAGGCCGAACACCACCGCATCGCGTCCCGATTCGGCGCTGAACGCGCCACTGGAATTGTTCTTGCTGAAATCGGCATATGAAACCACGGCGGTGACGCTGCGCAGCGGATCGGTGCCTCTGGTTTCGATCGTGCCGCCGACGCCGGCCGACCAGAACAGGAAGTCGTAATCGGCCGCGCCGGTTTCCGCCGTCACGAAAGTGTGGATGCGCCAGCCGTTCTCGAACAGGAACATCGGACCGGTTGTGGCATTGCCGTAGAGGAAGTCCGAACTGCTGGTGCGCGCATGCGCGTCGCCATACAGCTGCACCGACGAGCGCCATAGCTGGCTGCCAAAGCGGCGGTTGTCGTCCATGCGCAACGTCACGACGCCGGCGAAATCGCTGCGGCCGTTGCCGTCGTCGAGATTGGTATTGCTTTCCCAATGGCCGCCAAAGCCGACCTGAAAACGGGTTTCCGCCGGTTCCAGCAATGCCTTGATGCGCTCGAATTCGCCGCGTGCCTGCGAGTCGTTGGGGTTGTTCAGCACCATGCGCTCGTAGGTCGACAGCGCCTTGCGCAGCTCGCCGCGGCGTTCGGCTTCCTTGGCGTACCGAATGTTGGCGGCGGCGTCGTTCGGATTGAGCATGACCTGCCGGAACAGCTCCTGCAGGTCCGCGGTCTGTTGTGCATTGGCCGGCGAAAACGCCGCCACGCCGACCAGAGCGGCCACGGCGATACCGAAACCGGCGCGCCCCGTGGCCCGAGCCAAAAAGTCGAATTGGAACAAGTTCATCCCCCTGAAGGACGCCAGCAAAACTTCGCTGCCCTGAGAGTGTGCTCTTGGGCGGTTGCATTTGCGGACCGACTAAGCGCCAAAAGATACATGCAATCCAGCTATTTATCAACCAATACGCGATATTTACGAGTTTTCATGTGAATGAGTTCACAGTTTCTGCGAATTTGCAGGATCACCTATACGCATGTTCCACAGTCCGTTTGCTTGCCCCAGCCGGCCAAACGGAACAGAGTTTGGGCGAAAGCGTTCGTCCGAAGCGGAGCTAGGGGTTCCGCGCCGCCGGGAAATCCCGGCGTTCATGGAGCGGTCCTGCGGGGCCAGGTGACGCCGCTGTTCGACGCATCTGACGCCGTCGTCCGTGAAGTGAACGCAAGAGCGACGCAGCCCCGCCCGTTCGGCTTTGGGACAGGAGGTGGCCGATGCTTGTTTCCGATCTGTTGAATGCCAAGGAAATCGACGTCATTGGCGTCACACCGGACATGACGGTGGAGGATGCTGCGCGCACCATGACCCGCCACGGCATCGGTGCGG